>NZ_JBFUCN010000078.1:0-1055 GCF_056405195.1 Polaromonas sp. P1_H6 | reverse complement strand
AGCGACACCATCCTGGACTACGACGAGACCGCCGGCAATGTGGACACCGTGCGCTTTGACGGCACCGTGCTGGCCGGCGACGTCAGCCTCAGCCGCGACCAGACGCACCTGTACCTCAACATCGCGGGAACGGGCGAGCGCATCACCTTGGGCGGCTGGTTCTCTGGAGATGCGCGCCAGGTCGAGCGCGTTCAGTTTGCCGACGGAACCGTCTGGGACCAGGCGGTGCTGGCCGCCGCAGCCGCTTACGTCGGCTCCGAAGGTACGGATATCTTTACCGGAAGTGCAGCCAACAACAGCTTCGAYGGCGAAGGTGGTTACGACTACTTYATCGACRTGGCAGGCGGCAACGACGTGTACCTGTACAGCCGCGGAGACGGCTCGGACGAGATATACGACCAGGATGCCACCGCAGGCAACATCGACACCGTCCGCTTCGACGCCAGCGTGCTGGCCGGCGACGTCACCGTCACCCGMGACCTGCACAACCTGTACCTGAACATCTCCGGCGGCACTGACCGCATCAAGCTCAGGAACTGGTTYGACGGCGAGCAGTTCAAGATCGAGCAGGTCCAGTTCGCCGACGGCACCGTCTGGGACCAGCAAACCCTGGCCAGCACGGCAACTCCCATCACCATGACCGTGGTGGGCACGAGCGGCGACGATTACCTCTCAGGCGGCTTCGGTAACGACACCTTGCAAGGCCTGCAAGGCACCGATCAACTCTACGGCGCCGAAGGCAACGACGTCTACCTGTATAGCCGGGGAGACGGCAGCGACACCATACTCGACTTCGACGAGACCGTGGGCAACGTGGACACCGTGCGCTTTGATGGCACCGTACTGGCCAGCGACGTCAGCCTCAGCCGAGACTCGCAGAACCTGTACCTGAACATCAACGGCACGGGCGACCGCATCACCTTGGTGAGCTGGTTCTTTAACGACGCGCGCGTGGTCGAGCGGGTCGAGTTCGCCGACGGCACGGTCTGGGACCAGACGGTGCTGGCCGCCACGCACGACTACGTCGGCGCCGAGGGTGATGACATCCTGGTGAG
>NZ_JBFUCN010000077.1:0-1088 GCF_056405195.1 Polaromonas sp. P1_H6 | reverse complement strand
GCTTCTTTGCCAAAAGCCTGCGTAATCTGCACCTGGGCATCGATCTCTTTCTGCACCCGCTCGGCATCAAAGATTTTTGCAATGCCGGTTTCAGCATCGGTGCTTCTGACAGCCGTGTTACCGGCAATCCCGCTGATACCGCCGCTTGATGTGCTGCTGGCCTCGCCCTTGTCGCTGCCAATGCCCACGCCCACGCCACTCACCCCGAACTTGCCGGCCTGCTCACCCACGTCAATGCTCAGGCCCATGGCCTTGCCTTCGTAGCTGGCGCTGTTCTGAATGTCGCTTAGCGTAAGAGAACCGCCCGTATTGAAGCTGTTCTTGCCCTGCTCCACCGCTGCCTGCGTGCTGGCAATAACCGCGCCCTTTAGGTCGGTGTTTCCTTGCACGTTCACCTGGAAGCCACCATCCCCCGCCTTGATGCCGCTTTGCTGTACGACCGAGGCGTAGCTGCTGTCGATGTTGCTGTTGGACGCGCTGATGCCGCCGCCCGTGGCGCCCTCCTTGCCAGAGCTGACGGATGCGCTGCTTGAACTTTGCTTGCTGGTGTAGGTGGCGGTGTCTTGCAAACTCTGGATGTTGAGGTTGCCGCCTACGTTGGCCTTGACTGTGTTGGCYGCMACCACCGCGCCTATCAGGTTTGTATCGCCGCCGCTGATGATGCTGGCGGTGTTGCCGGCATTGACCTGGGTGTTGGTGTAGCGGGTGTCGCTACCGCTGCTGTTTCCCTGGCTTTGGCTGGCGCTGGCGCTGAAGCTGAATTGCTGCGAGATGAGCCCGTAGCTCACGCCCACGCTGCTGGACCTTGAGCTGTTGCTGCTCTCCTGGCTGGCGTTGCTCTGGCTGGCCAGCAGGTTGACCTTGTTGTCTGCGAGCAGGGTGACGTTGTTGCCGGCGGTCAGGTTTGCGCCTTGCGCCGTCAGGTTGCTGGCCTGGCCCGCGCCTGTGGCGACGATGGTCAGGTTCTTGCCTGCAGCGACGGTGCTGCCGGCGGCGCTGTTGCTTTGGCTGCTGCTTTTGCTTTCGCTTTCAGAAGTGCCGTAGCTGATGTTGATGGAGACGTCAGTTGCCGCATCCTTGTTGAAGTT
>NZ_JBFUCN010000076.1:0-1118 GCF_056405195.1 Polaromonas sp. P1_H6 | reverse complement strand
TTTCTATGTCGTCCCCATTAGCCGAGGCGAACCAGCCCTTCCTGCAAGCTCACCGTCGAATGGATGGCCTGCGCCTGCACACCAAATTGCGCATTCGTCAGCACGTCCTGCGCCTTGCCCAGGCCCATGCCGGCCAGCGTGCCGTCCGCGCCATAGTGGTAGGCCAGGTCGCCGCCCAGTGCTTCGCTGTCGCTGCCGGCCAGGTGGAACTGCGTGAGCCCGTTGCTCAGTGCCCAGCTGCTCAGCCCTGGCGTGGCCGTACGCGCTGCATCGAACGCGCCGACCAGTCCCTGGAAGTCAAAGGTCTGCACCTTTTTGTTGAGCAGTGGGTCGCTGGAGTTCGCATCAAAGGCCGCCATGGCTTCTGCCACCAGTTGCAGGTTCAGCACGCTTTGATTGGCCGTGCTGCCGTACCAGTAGCTGAAGGTCAGCTGGTCGGTGTCACTGAGCTTGAGGATCAGGTCGTTACCGCTCTTTTCCAGGCTCAGCTTGGCGTAGTCAAGGCCGACGCCGCCCAGGCTGACGGTGTCGTCCGGACCCATGGAGGCGCCGCTCGCATACACCGTATCCTGGCCGTCACCGACATTGAAGGCGACGAGGTCTTTCCCGTTGCCGAGGCTGACCACGTCGTTTCCGCTGCCACCTATAAAGAGGTCCGCGGCGGCGGCGCTGCCGCTCAAATGGTCGACGCCGGCTCCTGCATTGAGGTAATTGCTGCCATTGCCATCCGCGAGCTGGTCGTTTCCTGCACCGCCTTCGAGCACATCGAAGCCGCCGGCGCCATCGAGCATGTCGCTGCCGCCAAGCCCCTTCAGCATGTCATTGCTGGTGGCGCCAATCATGTAGTCATCACCCTGGGTTCCGCCAAACACTACCGCTGCTGCCATCGCGGCGAAGTCGGTTTTGCTCCACAGCGTGCCGTCAGCAAACTCGACTTGCTCGATCTTGTAGGCATCGTTCAAATACCACCTGGCAAGCGTGATCACATCCGTCGTGCCGTCTATGCTCAGGAAAAGATCCCAGTTGTTGCGGTTGAGCTTGATGTCGCCGGCCGTCACGGAGCTGTCGAAGCGGAGGGTATCGATGTTGCCAACCGTGGTGTCGTATTCGGTAATGAA
>NZ_JBFUCN010000075.1:0-1126 GCF_056405195.1 Polaromonas sp. P1_H6 | reverse complement strand
GGCGGATTCAAGGACCAAGTGCAACACTTCCAATCCAAGAGGAGTTGCATGACAAGAACATATCGACAATTGAGTGCCGAAGAGCGAGGCACGGTAATGGGCATGAAGCTGCACAATTGCAGCATCCGCAAGATTGCCAGAGTGCTGGGGCGATCACCGAGCACGATCTCGCGCGAACTGCGCCGCAATGGCTGGCAAGACGAAGCCGAGCAGTGCGTGATGGGGCGCCCGCGCATCGCTGGCGGCTACGATGCGCATCGCGCCGGCAAGCGCGCCCGGTGCGTTCGGCGTGCCGCTTGGCCCGCTCGCAAGCTCGAGCGCAATGGCCCGTTATGGGCCGAGGTCAAGGCGCTGCTCGCGCTCAAGCTTTCGCCTGAGCAGATTGCTGCCAAACTCCGGGAACGTCATCCTGGGCAGACCCAATTGCAAGCTTCACACGAAACCATCTACACCGCGATCTATGCCATGCCCAAGGGTGACTTGCGCCGGGAGCTGACCGCACTGTTGCGCCAAGGGCGCGGTGCGCGCAGACCACCCAGCCCAGGCCAAAGTAGGCGTGGCTCGCTGCAGGACATGCTCAGCATCCATGTGCGGCCACCCGAGGCCAACGACCGCTTGGTGCCCGGCCACTGGGAAGGCGATCTGATTAAAGGCAAGAACAATGCCTCGGCCGTCGGCACCCTGGTGTGCCGCCATACGCTGTTTGCCATACTGGTCAAGCTCGACGGCAGCAAGGCCATCGACGTGCTCGAAGGGTTCAGGCAGGCGTTCGCACCGCTACCGCCGGAGATCCGCCAGACGCTGACCTACGACCAGGGCAAGGAGATGGCGCTGCACAAACAGCTGGCCGAGGACACGGGGCTGAAGATTTACTTCTGCGACCCCCACAGCCCGTGGCAGCGAGGCATCAACGAACACACCAATGGCCTGCTGCGCCAGTATCTGCCCAAGGGCACGGACCTGAGCGTGTACTCGCAGCACGAGCTTGATCTCATGGCCTGGGAGCTCAACATCAGGCCACGCAAGACCCTTGGCTGGAAAAGCCCTGCCGAGGTCTTCTTTAACAACAAGGCCATGCGAGACGCTGGCCTTATTCCGACTGTTGCACTTGGGGTTTGAATCCGCC
>NZ_JBFUCN010000074.1:0-1197 GCF_056405195.1 Polaromonas sp. P1_H6 | reverse complement strand
TGAGGTTCTATATTTGTTGTCAAACAGTTTTCGGCAGCAGCTTGGCCGGATCCCAGGGCTGACCCGTCTTCCAGACGGCAAACGCCACCCGCAACAGCTTTCGCCCGAGGATGACGAATGCCTCCGTTGTGGCAAAGCCCTTGGCACGCAGGGCCTGGTAAAGCGGCTTGAGGGCTTTGCTGTGGCTGGCGGCAAAGCCCGCCAGGTACAGCTGCCTGCGCAACTGCGCTGGTCCTCGCTTTGAGAGTTGACGCGCCCCGCGCTTCTTGCCCGAATCGTTGGGGCGAGGGTCCAGGCCACTGTAAGCGACCACGGCGTCCACGTTGGCAAATGGGATACGAGCGAACAGCACCGCCAGCAAGGCGCTGCCCAGAGGACCAAAGCCGGTCACGCTGGCAATGCGCTTGCGCCCCGTCGCCAGCGCGGTGTCAGCGGCGATGAGTTCGTCCACCTGGGCATCAATAGCCGCCAGAAACTGATCGAAGGATTGGTCGAGCCGCTTGAGTTCGCCGGCCAGCTCATGATCGCCCTTGAATGCCTGGCGCACCGATTCCCGCTTGGTCACCAGTGTTGCACGCCGCTCCAGCAGTTCTTCCACGCGCCGCTGGCCTGGATCGCCAGGCCGCCATGCGTGCAGCTTTGCATGATGTTCAGCCCCATACCGGGCGATCAAGACGGCATCAACGCGATCAGTCTTGCCGCGAGCCCCCAGCGCCTTGGCGTAGAAGTGCACGTCCCGCGCATTGAGCACGTACACCTGCATTCCCGCATCGTGAGCACGTTGGGCCAGCAGCCGGTGGTAGATGCCCGTGGACTCCATGGCAACGAGGCTGCCCCTGGGAATCGTCCCAATCCAGGCGTCTATGGCCTTGCGCTCGTTGGAGATGGCYCGAACAGGGCTATAGCCGTGCATCGCAACAACCAGCTCATCCTTGGCGACATCGACACCGTAAATTTCAGTACACCCTTGCATTTCTTTACCTCCAAAGTGGAAAATAAAAGTGCTGGGGTGAAAAGCGCCGCCTGCGACGTCAGCTTGCTTACAGATCGGGGGTCATCACTGAAAAGTGGTGCCGCTCAGTTCCTTATCGACGTTCAAAGGCGGGGTGGGAGAAGTCTCAAACGGTCGGTCCGCGCTAACGGCCGATTGCGAAGCGTGACTCTCCACCCCAGCACCCTAAACATACAAGCGAAGCG
>NZ_JBFUCN010000073.1:0-1199 GCF_056405195.1 Polaromonas sp. P1_H6 | reverse complement strand
AAATTACGCAATGATCTTGGCAACGACGCCGGCGCCGACGGTCTTGCCGCCTTCGCGGATGGCGAAACGCAGGCCTTCTTCCATGGCGATCGGGTTGATCAGCTTGACGGTGATCGACACGTTATCGCCTGGCATGACCATTTCCTTGCCTTCTGGCAACTCGATCGCRCCSGTCACGTCCGTCGTGCGGAAGTAGAACTGGGGGCGGTAGTTGTTGAAGAAAGGCGTGTGGCGGCCGCCTTCGTCCTTGCTCAGGACGTAGATCTCGCCGGTGAAGTGCGTGTGCGGCTTGATGGAGCCGGGCTTGCACAGCACCTGGCCGCGCTGCACGTCTTCGCGCTTGGTGCCGCGCAGCAGGATACCGACGTTGTCGCCGGCCTGGCCCTGGTCCAGCAGCTTGCGGAACATTTCCACGCCGGTGCAGGTGGTCTTTTGCGTGTCGGCAATACCRACAATCTCGATTTCCTCGCCGACCTTGACCACACCGCGCTCGACACGGCCGGTCACGACAGTGCCGCGGCCGGAGATGGAGAACACGTCTTCCACGGGCATCAGGAAGGCGCCGTCAACCGCGCGCTCTGGCAGGGGGATGTAGGTGTCGAGTGCTTCAGCCAGCTTCATGATGGCCTCTTCGCCCAGGGGACCCTTGTCGCCTTCCATGGCGAGCTTGGCCGAGCCGTGGATGATAGGGGTCTTGTCGCCGGGGAAGTCGTACTTGTCGAGCAGCTCGCGCACTTCCATYTCAACGAGTTCGAGCAGCTCGGCGTCGTCGACCATGTCGCACTTGTTCAGGAACACGATGATGTAAGGCACGCCGACCTGGCGGGCCAGCAGGATGTGCTCGCGGGTCTGGGGCATGGGGCCGTCAGCGGCCGAGCACACCAGGATCGCGCCGTCCATCTGGGCGGCGCCGGTGATCATGTTCTTCACATAGTCGGCGTGGCCTGGGCAGTCCACGTGGGCGTAGTGGCGGTTCGCCGTTTCGTATTCAACGTGGGCGGTGTTGATGGTGATGCCGCGCGCTTTTTCTTCGGGCGCCGCGTCAATTTGGTCATAGCCCTTGGCTTCGCCGCCGAACTTGGACGCCAGAACGGTCGTGATCGCCGCCGTCAGCGTCGTCTTGCCATGGTCCACGTGGCCAATCGTGCCTACGTTGACGTGCGGCTTGGTCCGCTCAAATTTGCCTTTTGCCATTTTTC
>NZ_JBFUCN010000072.1:0-2081 GCF_056405195.1 Polaromonas sp. P1_H6 | reverse complement strand
TCAAGCGGCGGTATCAGCGGGATTGCCGGTAACACGGCTGTCAGAAGCACCGATGCTGAAACCGGCATTGCAAAAATCTTTGATGCCGAGCGGGTGCAGAAAGAGATCGATGCCCAGGTGCAGATTACGCAGGCTTTTGGCAAAGAAGCGCCCAAGGCCGTAGGCACCTATGCCAACAGCATGTATGACGACGCATTGAAGCGCGGAGATGCCGAAGCCATGGACATGTGGCGAGAGGGTGGCAGCGCCAGGGTCGGACTTCACGCATTGATCGGCGGGTTGGGAGGCGGCGTGAGCGGGGCCGCTGGCGCTGCTGCGGGCTCAGTGGTGTCGCCTCAGGCGGTTGCTTTGCTCAATCAGTTGGCCATACCACCGGAAGTCACTCAGGCATTGGTCATGTTGACGGGGGCGGCAGTTGGCGGCGCGGTTGGCGGCACAAGTGGTGCAGCCGCAGGCTTCAATGAAGCCGGAAACAATGCGGCTGGTTCAGTCATTGGTCGTGGGGGAGTGGAATTCGTTGAGCTCTGCGCGCGCAGCATTCGGTGCCAGATCTATTTCGCTACGGTTACCGGCGGCGGGGCCGTGTTAGCTCAAATCGCGAACCGTGCGGCGGAGGTCAAGGCTCAAAATCCAGGGGTCAGCGATGACGGCGCATTTACCGTTGCCCTGTCAGAGCGGGTCTCCACTGCCATTGTTACGACGATAGCGAGTTGGTTCCCGTCAACGAGCGCGCCAGGGCCGAACAACACAGGGAATACATCTTCGCTGCCTAACTATGGCGGATCGACAACAACACCCGGAACGACACTGGAAACCAACAACAATACAGGGGGGAACCAGACAAGTAACCCTGCGAGGAATGGGCCGGCCGTGGGCGGTGGCTATGGAGCAGGTGGTCAGCCGGTTATCGACCCCATCGTACTTAACAACAGCGGCAGTGGTGATAATGGAGCAAACGGTGAAACCCCTATATTTCGGGGCGGCAATAGCGTAGACGTTAGATTGGGTGTTGACGTTAAGGCTGCGTCAGACGGTCTGATCCACCCGACCAAGACGAATGGCCAACCACAAGGACTATCGATCAACCTAAACCCAAATGACCCGTGGGTTCAAAAGTATGGTGGTGCGTTTCCCGTTAACAGCGTCCCTGTTGGTTTGCAAGTGATACAGTCCGGGAGTCCGGGGCACTACGTTATTGCACCCTCAGCGCCGATGTCGTTTGAAAGATACCAACAGCTACTCAACCAAGTGCAGCTTGGCAACTTCAACGTACTCCGATGAACATCCAATCAAAGATTGATCAGCTTATCAAGAGTATTGTCTCTGGTGCCGCAACGGTTCGCTTAGAGATGGAGTGCAGCGGACTTAACCTGAACGAAGCTGGAGTCCTCGGCCGAACACCTCTTATGGTTGCGGCAGCGGAAGATTTACCTGCAGTAGTCGAAATGCTAGTGCGGAATGGGGCATCTGTGCATGCCACAGGCAACTACCGAGTGACGGCGTTGCATGAAGCGTCTGCAAACGGCCATGCCGTGGTAATCAACTATCTACTATCCCTCGGGGCGAATGTCGACGCAGAAACGATCCAAGGGGTGACGCCACTAATGTCGGCAGCGGCGTGGGGGCACAGTGAAGCCGCAAGGATCTTGCTGGAGAACGGTGCAGATTGGACAAAGAAGGATTGTTATGGCGCGACTGCCGCGGAAATTGCCAGAGAAAAAGGGGAGGACGTTTCAGCGGCCCTGATCGAGTCATATTCGAGGTTGGCGGGTACAGAATAGTTTTCACTATCTTTCTGTCCGCATGACCGCGGCCAGCACCGTGGGCAGCATCGCCGGCAACGTCACCCTGCAAGCCGGCGAGGCCTACAAACAGGTCGGCAGCGACGTGATCGCCCCCGCAGGCGACATCACCATCCTGGCCAAAAAGGTTGACATCACCGAAGCCCGCGAAACCAGCCGCCAGGAGACCGAAGACAAATTCAAACAATCGGCCCTCACCTTCAGCGTCAGCAGCCCGCTCCTCAGCGCCATGGAAACCGGCCAGCAAATGGCAGATGCGGCCAGCAACACCAGCGACGG
>NZ_JBFUCN010000071.1:0-2261 GCF_056405195.1 Polaromonas sp. P1_H6 | reverse complement strand
TTTCTATGTCGTCCCCATTAGCCGAGGCGAACCAGCCCTTCCTGCAAGCTCACCGTCGAATGGATGGCCTGCGCCTGCACACCAAATTGCGCATTCGTCAGCACGTCCTGCGCCTTGCCCAGGCCCATGCCGGCCAGCGTGCCGTCCGCACCATAGTGGTAGGCCAGGTCGCCGCCCAGGGCCTCGCTGTCACTGCCCGCCAGGTGGAACTGCGTGAGCCCGTTGCTCAGTGCCCAGCTGCTCAGCCCAGGGGTGGCCGTGCGCGCCGCATCAAAGGCACCGACCAGGCCCTGGAAGTCGAAGGTCTGCACTTTCTTGTTAAGCAGCGGGTCGCTGGAGTTCGCATCAAAGGCCGCCATGGCCTCGGCCACCAGTTGCAGGTTCAGCACGCTTTGATTGGCCGTGCTGCCGTACCAGTAGCTGAAGGTCAGCTGGTCGGTGTCGCTGATCTTGAGGATCAGGTCATTACCGCTCTTTTCCAGGCTCAACTTGGCGTAGTCAAGGCCGACGCCGCCCAGGCTGACGGTGTCGTCCGGGTTCACAGATGCTCCGCTCGCATACAGCGTATCCTGACCGTCACCGATATTGAAGGCGATGAGGTCTTTCCCGTTGCCGAGGTAGACGACGTCGTTTCCGGTGCCACCTATGAAGAGGTCCGCAGCAGCGGCGCTGCCGCTCAAATGATCGGCGCCGGCTCCTGCATTGAGGTAATTGCTGCCATTGCCATCCGCGAGCTGGTCGTTTCCTGCACCGCCTTCGAGCACATCGAAGCCACCGGCGCCATCGAGCATGTCGCTGCCGCCAAGCCCCTTCAGCATGTCATTGCCGGTGGCACCAAGCATGTAGTCATCACCCTGGGTTCCACCAAACACCACCGCTGCCGCCATCGCAGCGAAGTCGGTTTTGTTCCACAGCGTGCCATCGGCAAATTCGACCTGCTCGACCTTGTAGCCATCGTTCAGATACCAGTGGTACAGCGTGATCACGTCCGTTGTGCCGTCTATGCTCAGGAAAAGATCCCAGTTGTTGCGGTTGAGCTTGATGTCGCCGGCCGTCACGGAGCTGTCGAAGCGGAGGGTATCGATGTTGCCAGCCGTAGTGTCGTATTCGGCAATGATGTCCGAACCGTCCCCGCGCCTATATAGGTACACGTCATTGCCGATATTGCCACTGAGCGTGTCGTTGCCGGCGCCGCCATCGATCACGTCGCCAAGAATCGACCCCATCACGAGATCATCGCCCGCCGTCCCGCCAAACACCGCCATGGCGGTCAGGGCCGGGATATCCCACACCGTGCCGTCGGCAAACTGGACTTGCTCGATCTTGAAAGCGTCGTTGGCAAACCAGTATCGCAGCGTGATCCGGTCCGAGGTTCCGCTGATATTGAGATAAAGATGATCCTGGTCGCGAGTTACCTTGACGTCAGAAGCGGCCACCGAGTTGTCGAAACGAACAGCGTCAACGTTTCCGGAATTTACGTTGCTCTCCGCGATGGTGTCCGATCCGTCTCCACGCCTGTAGAGGTAGACGTCGTTTCCGATGCCCCCGTCCAACAGGTCGTTACCGCCTTGCCCTTGCAGTATGTCGTCGCCTCCAGTGCCAGAAAGAGAGTCATCTCCCGCGGTGCCACGAACAATGCTCAGGTCCAGCAAGTCACTTTGATTCCATACCGTACCGTCGGCGAACTCAACGCGCTCGACCTTGTCGGCGTCGCTGTCAAACCAGTTGTACAGGATGATGCGGTCCGTCGTGCCCGCTATATTCAGGTACAGATTGGCCTGGTCCCGAGTCACATTGATGTCCGCCACGGCCACTGAACTATCGAAACGGACTGTGTCGATATTGCCTGCGAATTCGTCGTGCTCGAGGATGGTGTCCGTGCCGTCGCCTCGCTTGTACAGGTACACATCGTTGCCCGCCAGGCCGCGAAGCTGGTCGTCTCCACCGCCGCCCTCCAGCACGTTGTCGCCCCCCGTTCCCTCGATGTAATCATTGCCGTCAGTGCCGCCGAACACCGTAGCATTCGCCATCGCGGCGAAGTCGGTTTTGTTCCACAGCGTGCCATCGGCAAACTCGACCTGTTCGATCTTGTAGGCATCGTTCAAATACCATCTGGCAAGCGTGATCACATCCGTCGTGCCGTCTATGCTCAGGAAAAGATCCCAGTTGTTGCGGTTGAGCTTGATGTCGCCGGCCGTCACGGAGCTGTCGAAGCGGAGGGTATCGATGTTGCCAACCGTGGTGTCGTATTCGGTAATGAA
>NZ_JBFUCN010000070.1:0-2420 GCF_056405195.1 Polaromonas sp. P1_H6 | reverse complement strand
CGTGCGGTCTCGCATGCCGGTGACTTGCAGGGCCTGGCCAGGCTGCGCGCAGGTTTGCGGCAGCAAGTACTGGACTCACCCATCTTCGATGCGCAGCGCTTTGCCGGCCACTTCGAGGCCGCCCTGCGCGGCATGTGGCAATTGTGGTGCGAGCAGAATTCCATAATCGCCACAGCAGGATGAAGAGAACAGCAATGGGAATATTTGACAGATTTGTGCGGGGGGCGCGTGCTGCCGAAAAAGCAGATGCGCAAGTTGCGCCGGGTCCAGGTCCGGATCCGGGTTTGAGCGCCGATGACCTGCTTGCACGGGGCTTGGAACTTGAGCAGCAAGGGCGACCGGAAGAGGCTTTGCGGCGCTATGACGAGGCGATTGCCCTGGCGCCCGACTTTGCCCGGGCGCACTTCAACCGGGGCACCATACTGCTTGACCGGGGCGATGCACAGGATGCACTGGAGGCGTTTGCCAAGGCCGTGCAGTACAAACCGGACTCAGCCGGTGCCCACTTCAACATCGGATCCGCCCACGCACGGCTGGCTCAGCATGAGGCGGCAGCGCGGGCCTACCGCCAGGCGCTCGCATTCAAGCCGGAGTTCGTGGAAGCGGAGGTCGCCCTGGGAACGACTCTGGAGGAGCTGGGGCAGGATGAAGCAGCCGTGGAGAGCTATCGCCGCGCCTTGAAGATCAAGCCGGACCACGCCCAAGCCCATGAAAAACGGGCCGACCTCCTGAAACGGCTTGGGCGCTCCAGTGAGGTGGCTGACGCTTACCGCCAGATGCTGGAACTCGATCCCGACAATGTGGACTGGCTCAACAATCTGGGAGCCGTCCAGAGAAAACAGGGCCGGTTCAAGGATGCCGCCGCGAGTTTCCGCCGGGCGGCCGCGGCAGACCCGGAAAATGCCTTGGCCTACAACAACCTGGGCGCCACCCAACGTACATTGGGGCAGCTGACGGATGCGGCGGAGAGCTACCGCCGGGCGCTGGAGATCCAGCCGAACTTCATCGAGGCTCACCACAACTTGGGAAATCTTCTTTCAGAATTGGGGCAAGCCGAGCTCTCTGTGTCGAGCTACCGCCAAGCACTTGCGATCAATCCCGATTTCGCCGAATCGCTCACCGCCATGGGCGCGGTTTTCCAGTCACAGGGGCAGTTCGACGAGGCCGTTGAATGCCACCGGCGGGCGTTGACCATCAAGCCTGATTACGCGCAGGCCCACAGCAATCTCGGAAATGCCCTGCAAGATCTTGGACAGCTTGAAAGCTCTCTGGAGAGCACCCGCCGCGCACTGGAATTCCAGCCGGACTTCACGGAAGCCCACAACAACCTGCTCTTCGTGCACAACTACCTGGCAGATCAACCCGTTGCGCACTTGTTGGCCCAGGCCAATCGGTTTGGGAACATCATCGCCCGCCACGCCCGGCCGGCGCAGGCCTGGGACAACACGCCGGACTCCCGGCGCCGCCTGCGGGTGGGTGTGGTGTCCGGGGATCTTTGCATTCACCCGGTGGGCTATTTTCTGGATGCGGTTGTGGCGGCGATAAAAACCAGCGCCACCTCGCTGGAACTGTTCGCCTATCCCACACGCACCTGCGATGACGAACTGAGCCAGCGGCTGAAGGCCTGCTGCCGCGCGTGGCGCCCTTTGGTCGGACTTTCCGATGAGCATGCGGCCGGGCTGATACGCGAAGACGGCATCGACATCCTGATCGACCTTTCAGGGCATACCGCGCACAACCGCCTGCCCGTATTCGCCTGGAAACCCGCGCCGGTGCAACTGTCCTGGCTGGGCTATTTCGCAACCACCGGGGTGCAAGCCATAGATTACCTGCTGGCCGACCCCTGGACCTTGCCGGCCAGCGAGGAAGTCAACTTCACGGAGAAAATCTGGCGCCTGCCGGAGACCCGGCTGTGCTTCACGCCGCCCCCCTCGAACATTGCCGTCTCGCCGCTTCCGGCACTTTCCAACGGCCATGTCACCTTCGGTTGTTTCAACAATTTAACCAAGATGAATAGCGCCGTTGTGGCACTGTGGGCGCAAATATTGAAAGCCGTTCCGTCGAGCCGTCTGTTCCTCAAGGCCCGCCAGCTGATGCAGCCGTCCGCACGGCGCGAGGTCATGGATCGTTTCGCGGCTCACGGTATCGAACCTGGGCGACTGGTTCTGGAAAACTATGTTCCCCGGGAAAATTACCTGGCGGCTTATCAAAAGGTCGACATTGCGCTGGACCCTTTCCCTTACCCAGGTGGGACAACGACGATGGAAGCCTTGTGGATGGGCGTTCCCGTACTGACGCTGGCTGGTGAGCGGTTTTTGTCACGCCAAGGCGTCGGCCTGCTGATGAACGCCGGACTGCCCGAGTGGGTAGCGAAAGACCCCAACGACTATGTCGCCCGTGCGGTCTCGCATGCCGGTGAC
>NZ_JBFUCN010000069.1:0-2634 GCF_056405195.1 Polaromonas sp. P1_H6 | reverse complement strand
GCCCGCAGCCGCGGCAGCGGCCGCCCCGGCAGCCGCAGCTCCGGCAGCCGCCGCAGCGGCCTCCGCGCCCGCACCCGTTCCCAACAAAGGCGACACCGCCTGGATGATGGTTTCCACGCTGCTGGTCATCATGATGACCGTGCCCGGCCTGGCGCTGTTCTACGGCGGCCTGGTCCGCAGCAAGAACATGCTGTCGGTGTTGATGCAGGTCATGGTGACCTTCTCGATGATCGTCGTGCTCTGGTTCATCTACGGCTACAGCCTGGCTTTCACCGAAGGCAACGCCTTCTTCGGCGGCTTCGACCGGCTCTTCATGAAGGGCATCTGGGACAACGTCGCGGGCACTTTCGCCAACGGCGCGACCTTCAGCAAGGGTGTCGTGATCCCCGAGATCGTGTTCGCCGCCTTCCAGGCCACCTTCGCCGGCATCACCTGCGCGCTGATCGTCGGCGCCTTCGCCGAACGCATCAAGTTCTCCGCCGTGCTGCTGTTCATGGCCATCTGGTTCACCTTCAGCTACGCACCGATTGCCCACATGGTCTGGTTCTGGATGGGCCCTGACGCCTACACCGGCAAGGAAGTCGCCGACGCCATGAGCGCCAAGGGTGGCTACATCTGGCAAATGGGCGCCCTGGACTTCGCGGGCGGCACCGTGGTGCACATCAATGCCGCTGTCGCCGGCCTGGTCGGCGCCTTCTGCATCGGCAAACGCATCGGCTACGGCAAGGAAGCCATGGCGCCTCACAGCCTGACCCTGACCATGGTTGGCGCTGCACTGCTGTGGGTCGGCTGGTTCGGCTTCAACGCCGGCTCCGCCCTGGAAGCCAACGGTTTCGCCGCCCTGGCCTTCATCAACACCCTGGGCGCCACGGCAGCCGCCGTGCTGGCCTGGTGCGTCGGTGAAGCGCTGATGCGCGGCAAGGCTTCCATGCTGGGTGCCGCATCCGGCGCCGTCGCCGGCCTGGTGGCCATCACCCCCGCGGCCGGCAACGTCGGCATCGGCGGCGGCCTGATCATCGGCCTGGTCGCCGGCTTCGCCTGCCTCTGGGGCGTGAACGGCCTGAAGAAACTGCTGGGCGCCGACGACTCGCTGGACGTGTTCGGCGTGCACGGTGTGGGCGGTATCCTGGGCGCGCTGCTGACCGGCGTGTTCAACTCGCCGGCCCTGGGCGGCCCGAGCTTTGTGGGCGACTGGGTCACTGCCACGGCCGTGACGCCTGACGCGTACACCATCGCCGGCCAGGTCTGGATCCAGGCCAAGGCCGTGCTGATCACCATCGTCTGGTCCGGTGTGGTCTCCTTCATCGCCTACAAGGTGGTTGACCTGACCATCGGCCTGCGTGTCAGCGAAGAAGACGAGCGCGAAGGCCTGGACATCACGTCCCACGGCGAAACGGCTTACAACCGCTGATGACGCGACGGGCAGGGCAGCCCTCAGAGGCGGCCCTGACCCTTCCGATATTGAATTTTTACTGAGAGTCTCCTTTGGATGTTCAGCCCGCCGGCGCAAGCCGGTGGGCTGTTTTTTTTGGGGGGAGCGTTAAAGTGGCGGTTGTTCACACCCAAGCGAAGGCACCTTCATGACCTGGCAAACCCTTGCTGCACCGCCCTGTGGATTGGGCGAGTCGCCGTTCTGGCATCCCGACGAACAGATGCTCTACTGGATCGACATCCCCGGCAGGCAGATTCACCGCTGCAACGTTTTTATGGGCACGGTCCAGAGCTGGGCCATGCCCTCGGAGCCCGGCAGCATCGCGCCGGCGCGCACGAACGGCAGCAACAGCGGCCTGGTGGTCGCGCTGCGTGACGGCATTTACCGCGCCAAGGAATGGGGCAGTGAACTGCGGCAGCTGATGCAGGCCGACCACGACACGGCGACCACACGCTTCAACGACGGCAAGGCCGACCCGCTGGGCCGCTTCTGGGCCGGCACCATGTACGAACCGCGCGACAAGGCCACGGCCGCGCTGTTCTCGCTCGACTGCCGCGGCGGCCGCGCACCCGTGCTCGAGCGCAAGGCCGGCGATGCCGTCATCGCCAACGGCCTGGCCTGGTCGCCCGATGCCGCCACCGTTTACTGGACAGACACGCCGCGCCACGTCATCCGCGCCTGGAACTGGGACAGCGCCAGTAACGCGATGACGCAAGCCCGCGTGTTCGCGCAGTGGCCCGGCAAGCCCGAAGGCTGGTTGCCCGGCATGGCCGGCTACGGCGGCCGTCCCGACGGCGCGGCGGTCGACGTCCAGGGCAATTACTACGTCGCCATGTTTGAAGGCGGGCGGCTGCTCAAGCTGTCACCCGCCGGGACGCTGCTGGCCGAGATCGCCGTGCCGGCGCGCTGCCCCACCATGCCCTGCTTCGGCGGCGACGACCTCAAGACCCTGTACCTCACGACCGCGCGCTACAACCGGCCCGCGCAGGAATTGCAGGACTTTCCCGATTCGGGCTGTGTGTTTTCCATGCAGGTCGACGTTCCCGGCCTGCCCGTGAACTTCTTCCAGGACTGATTCCCTGCCGGCGGCCGAAAAATCCGAACAAGCCGCGTTCAAAAAAATCAAACCGCCACCCGCGGCCGCCGCTTACCATCGTGGCAATGCTTCCAGATACCGACATCAGCGCCGCGCTGGCCGAGCG
>NZ_JBFUCN010000068.1:0-2713 GCF_056405195.1 Polaromonas sp. P1_H6 | reverse complement strand
GTGCTCGGTCCAGACGGGGTCTCGCTAAACTCGCCTTCGGCTCAGACAACGCGATCCCTGATCCGTCTGGCCCTGCGCTCCTCGGCGCATCCACAAGGGGTGGGGACGAGGAATACCAATACCGAATACAGAAGAAACAAGGACTCGCCGCGGCGAGTCCTTGTCTGTCTTGGTTTGTTCTTTGTATTTCTGTCTTCTGTTCCCGCTTCCGCTCCCGCTTGCCCCGTCCTGGCTGGGCCGAGGAGCGCAGACGTAGGCGGATCAGGGATCGCGCTTGTTTGAGCCGAAGGCGAGTTTGCGCGAGACCCCGCCGTAGTCGAGCACCGCAGGTTGCCCGCAGCGAAGCGGAGGGACCCAGACTGCGGGTCGCCTTTTCTTTGGTGACTTTCTTTTGGCGAAGCAAAAGAAAGTTACTGGCTGCCGGCCACCCCGGCCAACAACCCTCAGAGGAGAGCGTGCCGCCGGAGCAAGACCGGCGCCAACCCCCCCAGCGGCGGAGAGAGCAAGAGTGGCAAATCGCCGTTGCAACTTTTACAGAACCGACGGCCCAGTCCGCTTGACCTTCCCACAGGGGTAAGCCCCATAGTCGGTCGCATGGCAGCGAAGAAATAAAGAAATCTTTCGCGCACCGCAGTGATTGAGAAGGATGGTGGACCCCATGATTGCTCAACCCATCGACTACCTGCTGATCGTCTGGTTCGCCCTGGCCCTGGGCTCGACCGCCTACGTGGCCTGGGACCAGTTCCAGCACAATCCCGAACCCGTGGTGATGAAATGGGGTTTCATCCTGGTCACCCTCTACATGGGGCCCATCGGCTTGCTGCTGTATGTCATGGCCGACAAGGAGCCGCGCCCCGGCGAGCATGAAGACTTCATCAAGCCCTTGTGGAAGCAGGGTGTGGGCTCCACCATCCATTGCGTCGCGGGGGATGCGACCGGCATCATCCTGGCGGCGGTGATCACCGCCACGTTGGGCTTGCCGATGTGGCTGGACCTGATCGTGGAATACCTTGCGGGCTTCGCCTTCGGCCTGTTTATTTTCCAGTCGCTGTTCATGAAGAACATGATGGGCGGCACTTACCTGGAGAACGTGAAGAAGTCCTTCATGCCCGAGTTCATCAGCATGAACGCGATGATGGCCGGCATGGCGCCCGTCATGTCGCTGCTGATGATGGGCCGGGACATGCGCGCCATGGACCCGGCCGAGCTGATTTTCTGGGGTGTCATGTCGCTGGGGGTGATCGCCGGTTTTGCGATCGCTTACCCGGTCAACGTCTGGATGGTGTCCCGGAAGATGAAGCACGGCCTGATGACCCGGCGCGATGCCGGCCAGGATGGGCATGCGTCCGGGTCCCCACAGGCGCATGCGGGCCATGAAGCGCAGCACGGCCACGGCCATGCCATGCGTCCCGATGTCACCAGGCCCCAGCTGGCGGCTGTCTGCATGAGCACCTTGCTGATGCTGCTGGGCGGCATGGCCGTGCCTGCGCTTTTTGTGAACATGAGCTTGTCCGCGCGGGATGTCGGCGGCGCCATCATGCCGCCGGGCATGATCATGGGCTGGGACACACCCGGCGAAGCCATGCGGGACATGGCCGCGGTCCACCCGCGCCTGGTCACGCGCCAAGCCGAAGCCCTGGCGCGTGGCGATGTTCCGCTCGAGCCGAAGCTGGAAGACGGCGTGAAAGTCTTCGAGCTTGAAACCGGCGTGGCGGGCTGGAACATCCTGCCCGAGGTGAAGGTGCAAGCTTATGCCTTCAACGGCCAGGTGCCGGGGCCGCGGCTGCGCGTCACCGAAGGGGACAGGGTTCGCATCAAGGTGCGCAACCGGCTGCCGGAATCAACCACCGTGCATTGGCATGGCCTGATCGTTCCCAACAATATGGACGGGCCGGCCAAGATCACGCAGCAGCCGATACCCCCCGGCGGCAGCTACACCTATGAGTTCACGACCGAACAGGCGGGGACATTTTTCTATCACACCCACGACCATGCGGACCGCCAGCAAGCCCTGGGCTTGTACGGCGCGCTGATCATCGACCCCAAAGATCCTGCCAAAGAGCAGCCGGCCGACAAGGAATATGTCATCCAGCTGCAGGAGTGGCTCAAGCGCGAAGGGCTGACCTACCCGGCCATGCTGATGGAGGGCGCCATGCCCAATTACTTCACCATCAACGGCAAGGCCTATCCCGAGACCGAGACTATCAAGATGCGCGTGGGTGAAACCATCAAGCTGCGCTTCATCGGCACCCACAACAATTTTGTGCATCCCATGCATGTGCATGGCGGGCCGTTCACTGTGGTGGCCCGCGACGGCTATGTGCTGGCCGAAGCGGCGCGTTTTGAGGCCGACACGGTCAATGTGGGCCCCGGCCAGCGTTACGACGTGATCTGGAAAGCCCGCAAACCCGGCAAGTGGCTGGTGCATTGCCATATCCCGCACCACAACACCAACAACAATGTCGAGCACCAGGGGGGTGGTGGGTTGACCATGATTTTGGAGGTGAGTTGAGCTGGAGATAAGGCCGGGTCTTGCTCCGGCTAAGCGCTCTTAGCTGAGTGCTGCTGGCCGGGGGTAGCCCGGCGGCTACTCACTTTTCTTTTGCTTCGCCAAAAGAAAAKTAAGCAAAAGAAAAGGCGACCCTGGTTGCTGCGTCCCTGCGCTTCGCTACGGGCAACCTGCGGTGCTCGGTTCAGGCGGGGTCTCGCTAAA
>NZ_JBFUCN010000067.1:0-2914 GCF_056405195.1 Polaromonas sp. P1_H6 | reverse complement strand
GTGCAGCTTCATGCCCATTACCGTGCCTCGCTCTTCGGCACTCAATTGTCGATATGTTCTTGTCATGCAACTCCTCTTGGATTGGAAGTGTTGCACTTGGTCCTTGAATCCGCCCTTACTTTCTTTTGGCGAAGCAAAAGAAAGTGAGTCGCATGCCGGGCGACCCCGGCCAGCAACCCTATGCAGAGGGCGAGGGCGCGCAAACCGGAGCAAGACCCGGAAGATAAGCCATAACCCCCCGCTTATCCCCGTATTCCAAGCGCCACGACCCGATACCCTTTACCCGAAGCCCAAGACGGAAAAACAGAACTTAAGTTTTCACCGCCAGCAGCCGATAGACATACACAGCCATCCCCATCGAGCCCAAGGAGCGCGCATGCACGCAACAAACAACAACCCCACCCCCACGCCGGCCACCGCCAAGGCGCTGGAATTCCTGGCCTTCACACTGGGCCAGGAAGAGTACGGCGTGGACATCCAGAAAGTGCAGGAGCTGCGCGGCTACGACACGGTCACGCGCATCGCCAACGCGCCCGAACACATCAAGGGCGTGGTCAACCTGCGCGGCATCATCGTGCCCATCGTGGACATGCGCATCAAGTTCAACTTGGGCACACCGAGCTACGACCAGTTCACGGTGGTGATCATCCTGAACATCGCCAGCCGCATCATGGGCATGGTGGTGGACAGCGTCTCGGACGTGATCACGTTGAGCCCCGAACAGGTCAGGCCGGCGCCCGAGATGGGTGCGCTGCTGGACACCGAATACCTCATAGGCCTGGGCACGCTGGACGAACGCATGCTCATCCTCGTCGACATCGACAAGCTCATGTCCAGCAGCGACATGGCGCTGATCAATGCTGCCGCCACGGCCTGAGCCCTTCTCTGAGCCCTTCTTATTCCCGGAGTCTTCATCATGTTTTTAGGCAATCTCTCCATCGGCAAGCGCCTGGCCGCCGTGGTCGGCGTCATTCTGGCCCTGTTCCTGACGAGCAGCGTGCTCGCCGTCCTCAAGCTCAGCCAGCTGGGCGGCGAAATCAAGGCCATGGTCGAGCAGAACGTGAAGACTGAACGGGCCGGTTCCGACTGGCTGCGCCACACCACCGCCGGCATACAGCGGGCGGCGGCCATCGCCAAGAGCAGCGATACCAGCCTGGTCGCCTATTTCGCGCCGGCTTCGGCGACCTCGATCAAAGACACCAACGAGCTGCAGAAATTCCTCGAGCAGCAGATGGACACGCCCGAGAAAAAGCAGCTCTTCGACAAAATCGGTGAACTGCGCAAGATCTACCTGGCCGCGCGCGAGGACGTCAGCAAGGCCAAGCTCGCGGGCGACCTGGAAGGCGCGAACCGGATTTTCAGCGAACGCTTCGAGCCCACCTCGCGCGCCTACCTGGCCGGCGTGCAGAAGATGGTCGATACCGAGCGCGAGCTGCTCGATGCCGCCGCGCTGCGCAGCGAGGAATTGCGCGCCAGGACCAGCCTGGTGCTGGTGGTCTGCAGCGTGCTGTCGCTGGGCCTGGGCGTGCTGCTGGCCTGGCTGCTGGTGCGCAGCATCACCCAGCCGCTGTCGCAGGCCGTGCGGGTGGCGCGGGCGGTGGCGTCCGGCGACCTGACCAGCCGCATCGAAGTGAACAGCCAGGACGAGACAGGCCAGCTCATGCAGGCGCTCAAGGACATGAACGACAGCCTGGTCGGCATCGTCGGCAATGTGCGCAGCGGCACGGACACGATCGCGACGGCCTCGAGCCAGATTGCGGCGGGTAACCATGATTTATCCTCACGCACCGAAGAGCAAGCGAGTTCGCTGGAAGAGACGGCGGCTTCGATGGAAGAGCTGACTTCCACGGTCAAACAGAACGCCGACAACGCGCGCCAGGCGAATCAATTGGCGGTGTCGGCGTCCAGTGTGGCCGTCAAGGGCGGCAGTGTGGTCGCTGAAGTCGTCGGCACCATGGGCGCGATCAATGCGTCGTCCAGAAAGATTGTCGACATCATTGGTGTGATTGACGGCATCGCCTTCCAGACCAATATCCTGGCGTTGAATGCTGCTGTGGAAGCGGCCCGTGCCGGTGAGCAGGGCAGGGGCTTTGCGGTGGTAGCGGCTGAAGTGCGCAACCTCGCGCAACGCAGTGCCGCGGCCGCCAAAGAGATCAAGACCCTGATCGGCGATTCGGTCGACAAGGTCGAAGAAGGCAGCAAACAGGTCGCCGAAGCCGGCAAGACCATGGACGAGATCGTCGACAGCGTGAAGAGGGTGACCGACATCATGGCCGAGATCACCGCGGCCAGCCAGGAACAGACCTCCGGGATCGAGCAGATCAACCAGGCTATTACCCAGATGGACCAGGTTACGCAGCAGAATGCGGCGCTGGTCGAGGAAGCGGCCGCTGCGGCGTCTTCGTTGCAGGAGCAGGCCAGCGGCTTGTCGCAGGTGGTGAGTGTGTTCAGGCTGGAGGGTGGGATTGCGCAGCACACGCCGCAGCGTGCCAAGGCCCCGGTGCGTCCGGCTGCTGCAGCGCCGAAGCAGCCGCCCCAGGCGCGGAAGGCTATTGCGGCGCCGCGTGCGCTGGCGGCGGCTGGCGAGGGATGGGAGACGTTTTAAGGCCGGTCTTGCTCCGGCGGGGCGTGCTCTTCTGGGGGTAGCTGGCCGGGGGTAGCCCGGCGGCTACTCACTTTTCTTTTGCTTCGCCAAAAGAAAAKTAAGCAAAAGAAAAGGCGACCCTGGTTGCTGCGTCCCTGCGCTGCGCTACGGGCAACCTGCGGTGCTCGGTCCAGACGGGGTCTCGCTAAACTCGCCTTCGGCTCAGACAACGCGATCCCTGATCCGTCTGGCCCTGCGCTCCTCGGCGCATCCACAAGGGGTGGGGACGAGGAATACCAATACCGAATACAGAAGAAACAAGGACTCGCC
>NZ_JBFUCN010000066.1:0-2972 GCF_056405195.1 Polaromonas sp. P1_H6 | reverse complement strand
GCAGTCTGGGTCCCTACGCTTCGCTACGGGCAACCTGCGGTGCTCGAGCCAAGCGGGGTCTGGCTAAACTCGCCTTCGGCTCAAACAACGCCAGCCCTGATCCGCTTGTCTCTGCGCTCCTCGGCCCAGCCAGGACGGGGCAATCGGGACCGGGATCGGAAGCGGGAACAGAAGAAAAATTCCAAAGAACGCACATCCGGCCGGGATAATCCACCGGTACGCCTCCACATCCCGCCCATGAAAATCACCTTCGTCGATGACAGCCCGCTGATGCGCCAGACGATTGGCCAGGTGCTGGCGCAGGGCTTCCCGGACGCAAAGATCACGTCATTTGAGACCTTGGGCGCCGCAATGGCGTTTGCCCGCGAAGAAGAACAAGACCACTGGTTGATCGACCTGGGCTTGCCGGATGGAAGCGGCATCGACCTGATCCGCCAGGTACGCGAAACCTTCCCCTTGACGCATATCCTGGTCATCACCGTATTCGCGGATGCGGACAACATCGTCAACAGCATTCAAGCCGGCGCAAACGGCTACCTGCTCAAAGAAGACATGCAAAGAGCCCAGTCGCTGACCTCCTCGATTGAGGCTATTCGCCAAGGCGGCACACCGCTTTCGCCCGTGATTGCAAGCCGTCTGCTGGCGCGCATGCAAATGCTCGACGCGCCGGCTCCTGTGAAGAACGAAGCATCCCGGCAACGCCAGACGCCTGCGCAACCAGCACCGCCCGACACGCCGGCACATGGGCTGGCGCCGCGTGAAATTGAATTGCTGCTTCTGCTGTCGCGTGGCTACACCTACCAGGAGGCGGCCAACTTGATGGCGGTGGAACTGGGGACCGTGCAAACCTACGTGAAACGCATCTACACCAAGCTCGCCGTGAATTCGCGAACCCAGGCGATTTTTGAGGCCCGCGCACTGGGTATCTCGTTGTGAGGTTTCTGGCCTGGCTGTCTCTGGCCTGGGGCCTGCTGGCAAGCGCGGCCTTCGCGCAACCTTTGCCCATCACGCTGCAGGAAGCCAGGCTCTCCGTGACGATTTCCCCATCCCACCGCGAGCAAGGCGAGTTGCGCGAACTGGGACTACAGCCCCTGCCCTGGAAGTGGGACCAGAATTTTCCGCGGCGGCAGGGGGTGATGCATTTCACGCTGGATGTACCGATAGAACAAGCCCTGCTGACGCAACTGAAAGCCGACGGCCGCCAGGGCCTGGGTTTTTCATCGCTCCAGATGGGCAACCGTTATCGCTACCGCATCAACGGCGAGGCTTGGCACTACGTGGGCTGGAACCAGCCGAACACGCAATTCCGCACCGGACCGCGCTGGCAATTGCTGGCAGCCCAGGATCTGCAGGCAGGTACGAATATCCTGGAAATCGACATCCGCGCGGAACCCGCCAGCAACGCCGGGCTGGCCCGCATTGAGCTGGGGGATGAGTTCACTTCGCTGGCTGGGCATGAGAGCGAGGTCAATCACCGCAAGGGACTGGCATTGATGTCCGGGACCCTGTCGGCACTCATAGGACTGATGGCTCTTGCGCTGTGGTGGCAAAGCCGCGACAAAGCTTACCTGGTCACCGGCCTTGGGCAAGCTTGCTTCGTCCTTTGGCAGGTCGATTTTTTTGTCGACTATCCGCCGGTCCCCACCTGGGTCTTCAACGCGGGCAGGTCGGCGACGTATGCCTATTACGCCGGGCTGATGTGCTGGGTCAGCGTGCTGCTGGTCAGGAAGCCCGCGCCGTGGCTGAACAGGCTTCTCCAGATTTACCTCTGGACGGCACTCCCTACCCTGGCGGCAGGTGCTGCTTTGCAGGACTACCGGGTTTACGAGCTGTTCTGGGTGCCCGCCAGCCTGCTGTTGGGCGCCGTGAGCTTCACTCGTTATACCGTTGTGACGTGGAAGAAGTCGGACGGCACGGTACGCCTCAACGCATTGATGGCGGGCGTCGCGGTCGCCTTCGGTCTTTGTGACCTTGTGCTCACGTTCTCGCCCTCGGGTTTTGGCAAAGCCAATCTGTTGAACTATGCATTCCTGTTCTATAACTTTGCCGTCGGCATGATGATGGTGCGCAATTACTGGAGCATGCAAAACAGGCTGCTAAGGCTGCGCTACGAAAAGGGCCTGGAGGTCAAGCAAGCGGCCATGCTCGAACGGCAACGCTTGATGCAAGACATCCACGACTCGGTCGGCTCCCAACTGGTCGCGCTGCTCAGTCTGGTCAAGAGCAGCGCACCGCAAGAAGTATTGCAAACGCACACCTCCGAGGTTCTTGACGAGCTTCGGATTGCAGTGGACGCCATCGAGAACGTCAATGGCGACCTCGCTGTAGTCCTGGCCACCATGCGGCATCGGCTGCAACCCCGGCTGGATTCCGCGAACGTGTCCCTGGTCTGGGAGGTAGACGCGCTACCGCGATTCGAACTGCTGACACCCAAGCATATTCAGCATATCCAGCGCATCCTGCTGGAGGTGTTTACCAACATCATTCAACACGCCAAGGCTACACGCGTGGTATTTGCGGCCCACTGCGAATTGCCAGATAGCGCAGAGGGCTCTTCGCCAAAAGCTGGGCAAGAACACAGCCGCATGATCCGCGTCAGCATCAGCGACAACGGGATCGGCATCGGCAGCACGACCACAAGGGGGCGCGGTCTTGCCAACATGCAAAGCCGCGCCGGGATGCTGGGGGCGACGCTTGCGGTGACCGCGGGAGAGGTTTGCGGTACTACTGTTAGTTTGGCAATTCCACTGCACTGAAACGGGAAGCCGGGTCTTGCGCCGGTCTTTGCGCGCTCTTCTCTCTGTGCTCTCTTCTAAGTTCTGTTGGCCGGGGGTAGCCCGGCGGCTACTCACTTTTCTTTTGCTTCGCCAAAAGAAAAGTAAGCAAAAGAAAAGGCGACCCTGGTTGCTGCGTCCCTCCGCTTCGCTACGGGCAACCTGCGGTGCTCGGTCCAGACGGGGTCTCGCTAAACT
>NZ_JBFUCN010000065.1:0-3072 GCF_056405195.1 Polaromonas sp. P1_H6 | reverse complement strand
GTGGTTTTCAGTATTTGGTATTCCTTCCCCACCCCTTGTGGATGCGCCGAGGAGCGGAGGTTCAGGCGGATCAGGGATCGCGTTGTCTGAGCCGAAGGCGAGTTTAGCGAGACCCCGCCTGAGCCGAGCACCGCAGGTTGCCCGTAGCGAAGCGAAGGGACGCAGCAACCAGGGTCGCCTTTTCTTTTGCTTACTTTTCTTTTGGCGAAGCAAAAGAAAAGTGAGTAGCCGCCGGGCTACCCCCGGCCAGCAACCCTATGCAGAGGGCAAGGGCGCGCAAGCCGGCGCAAGACCCGGCAAGGCGCCCTGCGCCTTCAGGCCTTGAAGCTGGCCGACTCAAGCTCGTGCCGCGCCAGCAGCGCGTAAAAATCGGTGCGATTGCGCCTGGCGAGCTTGGCCGCCTGCGCCACGTTGCCGTTGGTCATCTTGAGCAGCTGCGTGAGGTAGCCGCGCTCGAACTCCTTGCGCGCCTCGTCCAGCGGCAGCAGCTCGGAGCCCTGGCTGGTCAGCGCGTTTTGCACCAGCGTGACCGGGATCAGCGTGCCGGTGCACAGCACCACGCATTTCTCGACCATGTTCTGCAGCTGCCGCACATTGCCCGGCCAGGACGCCGTGCCCAGCAGCTCCAGCGCGCCCGGCGCGAAAGCCGTCAGCGGCTTGGCGTAGCGCTGCGCCAGGCTGCGCATGAAATGGTTGGCCAGCAGCGCGATGTCCTCGCGGCGCTCGGCCAGCGGCGGCAAGGTGAGGCCCACCACATTGAGGCGGTAAAAAAGGTCCTCGCGAAACCGGCCCGCGGCGACCTCGTCCTCGAGCTTGCGGTTGGAGGCGGAGATCACGCGCACGTCGACCTTGTGCGGCTTCGATGCGCCCACGGGCCGCACCTCGCGCTCCTGCAGCACGCGCAGCAGCTTGACCTGCATCGCCAGCGGCAGGTCGGCGATCTCGTCGAGGAAGATGGTGCCGCGGTGCGCGCTGGTGAACATGCCGACGCTGTCGCGCACCGCGCCGGTGAAGGAGCCCTTGACGTGGCCGAACAGCTCCGACTCCACCAGGTTTTCGGGGATGGCGCCGCAGTTCACCGCCACCAGCGTTTCATGGGAACGCGCGCTGGACGCGTGCAGCGCGCGCGCCAGCAGTTCCTTGCCGGTGCCGCTCTCGCCGTGGATCAGCACCGAGGCGTCGCTCCGGGCCATGAGCCTGGCCTCGGCCAGCAGCTTTTCCATGCGCGGGCTGCGCGTGATGATGGCCTCGCGCCAGGCTTCGCCGGGAAGGTCGCCGGGCATGTCGGCGCCCAGGGTGGACGACACCTCCAGCGCGCGGTTCACCTCGAGCATCAGGTCCGCGCCCTCGAAAGGCTTGGTGATGTAACCGAACACGCCGCGCTGCATGGCGTTGACCGCGTCGGGGATGGTGCCGTTGGCCGTCAGGATCAGCACCGGCAACAGCGGGTAGCGCCGGTGCACGGCTTCAAACAGCTGCAGCCCGTCCATGCCCGGCATGCGCAGGTCGGTGATCAGGATGTTGGGCAGCTCATGGTCCAGCTTGGCCAGCGCGACCGCGCCGCTGTTCGCCTCGACCGGAACATGGCCTTCGTAGTGGAGCCTCAATGACAGCAGCTTGAGCAGTGCCGGATCGTCGTCAACTATCAGAATGCGTGCCATAGGTGCCCGTCAGAATCCGCACAGACTGCAAACGGGAGCAGTGGCAGAGCCGTTGTTGTAGTGTTTGTCATAAGCATAACGCCTGTAGTAAGTACCGCATACCGTGAATCTGACCATCGGGAACCCCGTCATAGCCGCTCGTCGCGCAGCGAAGCCCCGACCTGGATCAGGCCGCAGCCGAAGACCGGGTCGGGCCCGGGCGCGCCCAGGTCCCGGGCGCCGCGGCACAGCTGCCGGGCCAGCGGCCCGGCCCTGAGCAGCGGGTTGCGCGCCAGCAGGAGCGCGCCGGCGGCGCTCACCACGGCCGCGGAAAACGAGGTGCCGCTCACATAGTGGCCAGCGGCCCCATCGGGAACCCAGAGGTCCACGCCGGGCGCCGCCAGCGTGATGTAGGCGCCGCGGTTGGCCGCGGCATACACGTTGTCGGAGGCGTCGGTCGCCGTCACGGCGATCACACCGGGATAGGCCGCCGGGTAGGCCGGCGGCGCCGCCGGGCCGCCGTTGCCGGCCGCCGCGACCAACGCCACCGGAAACCCGGCGAGCCGGGCAAAGGCTTTTTGCATCACCGCGTCGCCGGGCCCGCCCAGGCTGAGGTTGATGAGCTGGACTTTCTCGGCCAGCAGCCAGTCCAGCGCGCGCACCAGGGCCGCGCTGTGCGTGCTGTCCTCAGCGCCCATGCTGCGCATGATCTCGGCCGAGCGCAGGCTGGCCCCGGGCGCCATCGCCCGGAAACCGGGAACGGCGGCGTCCTGCCCCGCGATGAGCGCGGCAATCGCCGTGGCGTGGCCCGCGGCTGCGGCCGTCTCGCCGGCGGCCAGGAAACTTTTTCGGACTATGCTGGCGCCCGCCAGCGCCGCGATGGCCGCCACCGGCCCGTCCACAATGCCCACGCGCACCACGCCGAGATCCGCAGGCTCCGCCGCTGCCGGGGGTTGGTCGATTTTTTGCGGCAGGTAAATGCGCGGCCTGGCTTTGGCCGGCTGCAACGGGCGGTAGCGTGTGTTGAAGTCCACGGCGAGCCCGGGAAAGTCGCGCAGCAACTGTTCTCGGAAATCGGCGGCCTGCGCCGCGCTCTCCAGCTGGAACACGGCCAGCACGCCGCCCAGGGCCTCCAGCCGCGAAACGGCGACGGGCTGCAGTTGCCGCTCACGCGCCAGCCGGGCCATCGCAGCGTCGGCTTCGTCCGCCGCGGCCCAGTACGCGACCACCTGGCCGGGCTCGCGGGTCTGCACCGGCGGGCCGGGCGGCGCGGCCAAAGGGCTGATCACCATGGGCAACAGGGCGCTGCCGGGCGGCAAGCCGGGCAGGCCAGTCGCCGCGGGCGCCGCCAGGGGTGCCGGTGGTGGAAACGACGGCGCTGGCGCCGGTGCCGCCAGGGCGCGTCCCGGCGCGGCGGCGCCCGATGCATCGC
>NZ_JBFUCN010000064.1:0-3214 GCF_056405195.1 Polaromonas sp. P1_H6 | reverse complement strand
TCAAGCGGCGGTATCAGCGGGATTGCCGGTAACACGGCTGTCAGAAGCACCGATGCTGAAACCGGCATTGCAAAAATCTTTGATGCCGAGCGGGTGCAGAAAGAGATCGATGCCCAGGTGCAGATTACGCAGGCTTTTGGCAAAGAAGCCTCAAAAGCCGTGGGCGACTACGCAGCCCAAAAGCTCAAGGATGCGGCTGCCCTGAGAAGTCAGGCCGATGCAGAATCCAATGATGAGCACAAGCGTGCATTGAATGCACAGGCCAAAGAGCTCGAAGAGAACTGGGGCGACAAAGGTGTGTTGCGTGTTGCGGCTCACGCGCTGATCGGCGGGCTGACGGGCGGGGCCAGTGGTGCCACCGGTGCAGCGGCAGGGACATTGACTGCGCCCACCGTAGCTCAAGCGCTTGCTGATGCGGGGATTGAGGGCACATTGGCACAGACGCTGACTGCGCTTGCTTCAACGGCTGTTGGTGCGGCTGTAGGCGGAATTGCCGGAGCGGGAGCAGCTGTCAACGAAGTGGTTAATAACTTCTTGAAGCACAGCACCTACTGGCGCAGCAGCCAGTGGGGTACTTTTAAAGAAGAATTAAAGCGTTGCAAGGCAACCTCAGGTTGCGATGTGAGTGGAGTGTATAAACACTGGACCGACCTTAGCAACCAGCAGCAGCGTGAGGCCATGAGCGGAATGGACGCGATGTTTGGCGCTGACCCTGATGCCGCTGGGGCGTCTGGCCGTCTATTCGGTGCTGCCGCCGCTGCCATGAACATGAATCCGGCAGATGTCTGTGATTCTGGAGACGCCAGGTGCTACAGCTTCGTCCAGCAGCAGAATAGTCAAGCAAGTGCGGTGTTTCGTTATGGCATCACGGTCGCCTATGCCAACGATCTGGTGGATATGGGTCGACGAGCCCAGAGCGGCGAAAAACCAGCAGCGGAAGCGGGGTCGGACGGAAAACGACCTGTGCGGACAGGGGACTATGAAGGCTCGAAAACAACGGTTGATGAAACACGCTTTGCGATGCGTGAAGTTGATGTGCCAGCAAAGCCTGGAACATTGCGAGGAGAGCCGGAAGCGCCAAAAGCCAACGCCAGCTCCGAGGACGTTCGTTCAATAAGCCGTCAGAACGAGGCCGCCGATACACTTTCAAAGCATGGCTACGATGTGGAGCGGTTACCCAATGACGGAGGTAGCAGTAAAACGAAACAGCCTGACTTGCGTGTCAACGGAGAAGTGGCAGATGTCTATTCGCCGAGAACGGGAAATGTGCAGACTATTCGGGAGGCTGTGGGTGCGAAAGTAAACCCGCAGAAGGGTAAGCAACAGGCACCGAACGTCGTGATAAATCTCGCAGATTCAACACTGTCGACAAGTGATATTGCGCAATTTTTCCAACGTAACCCGGTAAGTGGGTTACAAAACTTAGTTGTTATCAAGAACGGCAAGGTGACTGTTCTGACCGGGAGTAACTGAAAATGGCACTTGAAATGTGGTTGGAGCTTGAAGGCAATCCTCCAGATTGGAAACTTGTGGAAGCTGCGCTTGCTGATACTGGTGTAGAGAATCTGGAGTTTCTAAAAGAAGGCGAACTGGATACGTATTTCAAAAAGTCTAATACGTGGGTTCGGACTTTTACATGGAGTGACGCGCCTAGGAACGGGGTAACCGCTGAAGGCCTTCACGGTTGCAAATTCGTGGTTTACGGTGGTCTGATCTTTCGAATCAACAACAGTAAGTACGATGAATCTAAGGCGGACATCAAAACCTTTCTCACCCACTTGAGCGAATCTTCGCAAATGCAGTTCGTACTTTCGTTCCAGATTGAGGAGGTCCGCGCTATACGTGACCATCGACGTGGATTTGAGTGGTTCTGGGATGCGCCAAGATAGTTGGAAGAGTAACTAAATGGCCCTCGAAATGTATTTGGAACTTGAAGGGCCACCCACGGATTGGGCTGCAGTAAAAGCCGCCCTCGTACAAAGTGGCATTGGAAACCTTGACGCCTTTGATGACCCAAGCTTAGATAAACGAATGTTCTTCAGCAATTCTGAAACTCAAATAGGTAGGACCACGTTTGAAGGGTGGGAAGATAGTCGTGGAAACTGGAATAGAGGCCCTCGACCATTTGTTTCCGCTGAAGGAAATCATGGATGTAATTTCCCAGTGGGTGAAGGCCTGGTCTTTCGCATACATAACAAAAAATATGACGAAGCGGTGGAAGACATAAAGGCATTTCTTACCCGTCTTAGTCAACTATCGCCGATGCAGTTTGTACTTTCATTTCAAGGTGAAGGTGTTTACGCTATTCGGGACAAAAAAGAGGGTTTGAGTGGTTCTGGGATGCTCCAAGATAGCCAAGGGATTGATCCTTTAGTGGCCACGCCGACTCGGAAATAACTGAAAATGGCACTTGAAATGTGGTTTGAATTGGAAGGTGTCTTTGCTACAAACCATCAAATCACTTGCTTGCAGCTAGAACAACGCTAGGCAGAGCGATCGCAATAGCTTGAGCGAGGGAGCATCAACATCAAAACCTCAAATGGCTGGGTAGCATTGACTCGCTCTACGTTGAAAACTCCGGGAACACCATGAGAGGCTCTTTCGTGCCTATGACGCTCAACCCCCCACATGATGAGTTGTTGAGCGCCATAAAAGATGGCTTCTCTCATTTCAAACAAAAGATGCCAACGGTGACGATGGAATTGGTTGGCCCTATTCACAGAGACCCGTATGTGAAGGGCGAAGCTGAAAATGAGTGGTGCTGGGTAGCAATCTCTGAGCAACCTGTTGATGCGCGGATACCTAACGCTAAGAAATACATGGGTGCAGTTAGTACCCGAGGTGACGATTTGTTTGCCGCGCTGGTGACTTACTCTCTGTGCAAAAGATTTGGCGAAACTATCTATGACGACGCAGGCTATTTAAATTCTGGACAGGAGTTCACTCTTGCTGAGTTTGATGAGGCGTTACAAGCCAAACTGCGCAGCCGCCCTTAGAAATTCAATCCGAACATCTGGCGCGAACCTGAGGAGGCAATACGAGCCAACGGCGGCGGCATCAGCATCGGCACGCAAGAGCGATCCACGCAGCAGAAGGCGCAAGGCACCAGCGCCGCGGCCAGCACCGTGGGCAGCATCGCCGGCAACGTCACCCTGCAAGCCGGCGAGGCCTACAAACAGGTCGGCAGCGACGTGATCGCCCCCGCAGGCGACAT
>NZ_JBFUCN010000063.1:0-3514 GCF_056405195.1 Polaromonas sp. P1_H6 | reverse complement strand
CCTACGCTTCGCTTCGGGCAACCTGCGGTGCTCGACTACGGCGGGGTCTCGCTAAACTCGCTACGCTGCGCTTCGCTCAAACAACGCGATCCCTGATCCGCCTACGTCTGCGCTCCTCGGCCCAGCCAGGACGGGGCAATCGGGAGCGGAAGCGGGAACAGAAGACAGAAATACAAAGAACAAACCAAGACAAACAAGGACTCGCCAAGGCGAGTCCTTGTGGTTTTCAGTATTTGGATTTGGTATTCCTTCCCCACCCCTTGTGGATGCGCCGAGGAGCGGAGGTCCAGACGGATCAGGGATCGCGTTGTTTGAGCCGAAGGCGAGTTTAGCGAGACCCCGTCTGGACCGAGCACCGCAGGTTGCCCGTAGCGAAGCGGAGGGACGCGGCAACCAGGGTCGCCTTTTCTTTTGCTTACTTTTCTTTTGGCGAAGCAAAAGAAAAGTGAGTAGCCGCCGGGCTACCCCCGGCCAGCAACCCTCAGCAGAGAACGCGCAAGCCGGAGCAAGAACCGGCCTAAAGACCCACTCCCCAACAGCATTGCGGCCCACAAAAGAAGTGGGCCGCATTGCGGCCCACCTTTGCTTCTGCTTCATCCGGGGTTTTCATCAAACCCCGGCGGAGCGAGTGGCAACTGTTATTGCGATGGCGCGGCGGCGGGCGCCGGGATCACCACAATGTTGTCGGTTGAGGTCTGCGGCTGTACGCGCACGTTGGTGGCGCCGGCCGGGACGACGACGGTCTCTACCTGGCGGACCACACCGCCGCTGGCGACGCTGCCGTCCGCTTTGCCGTAGCCGACGATGCGGGCCTGGCAGGCGATCAGGTCTTCGCCCTTGAAGACGTCGCAGCGTTTGAGCGCGTTGGCGGAGAACTGGCCGTTGGCGTTGTCAACCTTGCCGGCGCGTTTGGCAGCGTTGGCGTTACGGACTTCGGTCATGCAGGTTTCACGGTCCTGCTGCGTGCGCCCGGTCAGGCAGGCGTTCATCTCGCTCTTGGCATCGCCGGTGGCGTCGATGCCTGTGGTGCCGGAAGCGATTTGTGCCGTGGCGCCCAGGGAGAGCAGGGCGGCGACACCAAAGATGGCGGCGCTTTGGGCCAAGCGGAAATTCCGGGATGAAATCATGGTCAAACTCCTTGATCGAACTCGACGGATGTCGATGAATGGAGTCTGGGCCGGGCCCGGCCGGGGCCGTGAAAGGAAAAGCTCCGGGCCGTCCGTGCCCTATGCCCATTCCCATGTAGGACGGGTCTCTCATAGGGCGCACATCCGCCCCAGGGGTGCGGATTTGATGCTTTTGATGTTTATATATACAGCCCGGCTTGTTCGACCTTCAACCTTCGACGGGCGCGGCGCTTCAGGTCGACCAGAGCCTTGGTGTCGACGGCGCCAGTTGCCACATCTCCTTGCGCCAGGCCTGCCACACCTGCCTGAGCAAGGCCATGGCGGGTTCGACCACCGGCGAAAGCACGCGCACCACAACGACCTGCGCGTCGGGGCTGGTGGCACCGGCGCTGGAAGCCAGGGAGTGGGCCTGCAGGACTTCGCGCGCGCAGTCCAGCGCGAGTTCACGGCGTTTGCGCTCAAGCTTGCTGCCGGCCACAAAAAACAGCGTGGCCATGCAGCGCCGGCCGGCCAGGCCGACGGGGCTGTCCATCAGCAGTTTGTCGTTCGCGTCCAGCCGCGCGCGCTCCAGCCAGACGCCGGGCAGCTCGATGTGCTGGCGAAAGCTGCCGTTTTCAAAGGGCTGGCCGGCGGCGGGCAGGCCCAGCGCGGTGACGTCCCAGCCCATGAGTTCGGCGCCGGGCGCGAGCGCCATCGTCAGGCGGTTCTCGGCGAGGCAGCCGCTGTAGCAGATGGCTTCAAGCGGCAGCCATTCCATGCGCGCACCGGCGGCCAGCGTGAGCCGGGTGTTTTGCAGCGCGGGCTCGCCGGTGGAGCGGTAAAAACGCGTGGCGCCGGGGGTGGTGATGAGGCCGTGCGTGCCGGGCGCGGCGCTGAAGGCCAGCTCCAGCGTGTCGCCGCCGACCAGGCCGCCGGGCGGGTGCACGATGACGTTGTGGCAGATCGCGTCGCCTTCGGGGTACAGGCTTTGCAGTATGCGCAGCGGCCCGCTGTGGCGGAAGTGGGCAAGTGTCTTGCCGGCCTGGTGCGTGTAGTCGAGTGCGAGCGTCGCGTTCCAGGTCATGGGCGAAGTTTAACGTGCGTAAGCGCCGCTGGTATATTTCGTGCTTCCCCAAAGGGTGGTGCGCAAGCTGGTTCCGGTCCAGCCATCGCCCATTCGTTGATACGCCTGACAAGAAACACAAACAATATGGCCACCTCCGCCCTTGACCACTTCATCTCCAGCGCCGTCGAGCAGACGCAGCGCCGCATGGATCCCGCCGACTGTGTGCTGGCGCTCGCGCCGCGGATGCTGGAGCTGATAGACCAGGCCGCGACTTTCCTGGAGCCGCAGCACTACCGCAGCGACCCGGACCATTACGCCCGCAACCTGGTCTACAGCGCGCCCGATGCCAGCCTGTCCCTCTACACCCTGGTCTGGTCGCCCGGCCAGTGGACGCCGGTGCACGACCACGGAAGCTGGGGCGTGGTCGGTGTGCTCGAAGGCGTGCTGGAGGAACGGAGTTATGTGCGCCTGTCAGTGGACCGCAACACCGATGAGGGCATCAACCTTGTGCGTGGTGGCGTCATCCTTCTGGGGCGCGGCGCGGTGACCAGCTTTGTGCCGAATCCCGACCACATCCATGTGACTGGTGTTCCCCTGGAGCGCCCTCGGGCGGTGAGTTTGCATCTTTATGGGCGGATGATGAGTAGCTTCAATACTTATGATGTTTCGGCTGGGACTCGGAAGAGGGTTAGTCTGGAGCATAACGAGAGCTAAGGCTTCTTTGGCCAGGTCTTGCGCCGGCTGCGCGCTCCCTTTCCTCCGTGCTCTTTGCTGAGGGTTGCTGGCCGGGGTCGCCCGGCGGCGAGGCACTTTTCTTTGCTTCGCCAAAGAAAAGTACCCAAAAGAAAGGCGACCCGCAGTCTGGGTCCCTACGCTTCGCTGCGGGCAACCTGCGGTGCTCGACTACGGCGGGGTCTCGCTAAACTCGCTACGCTGCGCTTCGCTCAGACAACGCGATCCCTGATCCGCCTACGTCTGCGCTCCTCGGCCCAGCCAGGACGGGGCAATCGGGAGCGGGAACCGAAGACAGAAGAAATCCAAAGAGACAAAGAGATAAATGCAAACAAGGACTCGCCACGGCGAGTCCTTGTGTCTTCAGGTATTCGGTATTGGTATTCCATCCCCACCCCTTGTGGATGCGCCGAGGAGCGCAGGGCCAGACGGATCAGGGATCGCGTTGTCTGAGCGAAGCGAGTTTAGCGAGACCCCGTCTGGACCGAGCACCGCAGGTTGCCCGTAGCGCAGCGAAGGGACGCAGCAACCAGGGTCGCCTTTTCTTTTGCTTACTTTTCTTTTGGCGAAGCAAAAGAAAAGTGAGTAGCCGCCGGGCTACCCCCGGCCA
>NZ_JBFUCN010000062.1:0-3863 GCF_056405195.1 Polaromonas sp. P1_H6 | reverse complement strand
GCCGTGGGCACCACGCGCGTCGGCGACGGTTCGGGCGGCGGCGGCGGCGGCGGCGGCTGCCCCGGCGGTGCGGGCGGCGCGGAGCTGGTCGACAGCAGCGGCACCAACAACACCCAGCAGGCCACAGGCGGTAGTTCATGCAGCGACACCTCCGTGGTGACGGGTTTGAGCGTGACTGCGGCGGGTGCGGCGGGCGGGGCTTCCGTCACCGGCACGGCGCCGGCCAGCGGAAATAACGGTAGCAACGGCACTGTCACCATCACGCCGCTCAATCCGACACGGCTGATCACCAAATCCCAGCCCAGCCCGGCACTGGCCGTGAGCAGGGACAGCGTGTACACGCTGACGGTGACGGCCTCCACCTCGACGCCATTTTTCACCGCCACGGTAGGGGACCAGTTGCCGGCCAACCTGACCTATGTCGGCTGGTCCGGCACCGGCTGGACCTGCCCGACAGCGACCGGCGGCACCGGAACCCTGGTGGCCTGTACCTACAGCAGCAGCACCGCGACCACCACGGCCACGCTGAACATCACGGTGAGGCCGACATCGACCGTTAGCGTGACCAACCGCGCCTCGGTAGGCTCCGTGGGCAATACCGCCCAGCCCGCGCCGTCCACCTGCACCGGAAACAACACGCCCGTGGGTTGCGCCACGCCGGTGACCAACATTCCCACCAATGCGATCCTGAACCTGGTCAAGTCGGCGCCCAGCCCGGCCTTGAAAGTCGGCAGCAACAGCGCCTACACCCTCACGCTCACCAACACGGGCACGACGGTGAGCACCACGGCCCGCATTACCGACCAGTTACCCGCCAACCTGACTTATGTCAGTGGCGTGGGCACGGGCTGGACCTGCTCCACGGCGCCTAGCGGCGGCGGCACGCTGGTGACCTGCGACTACACCGGCTCCATCGCCATCAGTGGGACGGCCGCCGTCGTCATCACGGTCACGCCCACCAGCACGGCCAGCGTGACCAACTATGCGGCGACGGACCGGACGGGCGGCACCAACACACCGACGCCCACCACCTGTACCGCGGCCAATACCCCGACGGTGGGTTGCGCCGCCCCGGTCACGAGTACGCCGACCATCGTCACCCTGGGTCTTGTCAAATCCGCGCCCAGCCCCGCGCTGCAGGTCGGCTTCAACAGCGCGTACACGCTGACGGCGACGAATAGCGGTACCGCCGCCAGCACCACCGCCCGCATCACCGACCAGTTGCCCGCCAACCTGACCTATGTCAGTGGCGTGGGCACGGGCTGGACTTGTTCGGCGGCCAGCGGATTGGTGACTTGCAACTACAGCGGAACCCTCGCCGCCGGCGGCGGAACGGCGGCCGTGGTCATCACGGTCACGCCGACCAGCACGGCCAGCGTGACCAATTTCGCATCGATAGACCCGACGGGTGGCACGGCTCCGCCCACACCCACCACCTGTACCGCCGCGAACACCCCCAGTGCCGGTTGCGCCGCGCCGGTGACGAGTACGCCGACCAGCATCATCCTGGGCCTGGTCAAGTCGGCCCCCAGCCCCGCACTGCAGGTTCTCAGCAACAGCGCCTACACCCTCACGGTGACCAACAGCGGCACGGCCGCCAGCACAACGGCGCGTGTCGTGGACCAGTTGCCCTCCACCCTGAGCTACGTCAGCGGCGTGGGAACGGGCTGGACCTGCAGCTCGGCGGCCAATGGCGGCGGCACGCTGGTGACCTGTAATTACAGCGGCAACATCGCCGCCGGCGGCGGAACGGCCGCGCTGGTCATCACAGTCACGTCAACGAGCAATGCGGCGGTGACCAACTACGCATCGGTGGATCCCACCGGCGGTACGGCGCCTCCGGTCCCCACCACCTGCACCGCGGCCAATGCCCCGAGCGCAGGCTGCGCGGCGCCTGTGAGCAGCACGGCGGGCCGGCTGATTGCCGGCAACGTGTACAGCGACCCGAACCACAACAGCAACCTGGACGCGGGTGAAGCCGGCATAGGCGGGGCCAGCGCCCTGTGGGTCAAACTGGTGCCGCTGTCAGCCAGCGTGTGCACGGGCCCGGCCACTGCGGCCGCGTCGGTCAACCTCACCACCGGCGCCTACAGCCTGCCCAGCGTGGCGGAAGGCAGCTACTGCCTGATCCTGGATGGCAACAGCACCCTGAGCGACATCACGGCCGCCTACCCGGCCGGTTGGATCGGCACCCAGAACCCGAATGGTGTGATCCAGCTTGCGGTAGGCGCCGCGCCGCCCTCGCCGCAGAACTTCGGCCTGTACAACGGCAGCACGCTCAGCGGCAATGTATTCGCCGACAGCGGCGCCGGCGGCGGCACGGCCAACAACGGCGTGAAAGCCGGCACCGAGCCGGGCCTGGCCGGCGTCACCGTCAACGCCATGCAGGGCGCGACCACGGTGGACAGTGAACCCACGGCCAGCGACGGCAGTTTCACTCTGTGGATTCCCGGCGCCACCACCGGCACCGTGGTCCTCACGCCCGTGCTGCCGGCCGGCTACACCGCCACCGGCGGCTCGGCCGGCACCACCGGCGGCACGTACACCCGCCCCAGCGTGAGCTACACCGCCGGCTCCGGCCTGGCCCGCACCGGCATCAGCTTCGGCATGGTGGCGCCCAACACCCTGAGCCCCAACGGCGCGCAGACGGCCCAGCCCGGCACCGTGGTGTTCTACGCCCATACCTATAAAGCGGGCACCGGCGGATCGGTCACGTTCTCGATCGCCAACACCGCCACGCCGGCCAGCCCGGTCTGGAACCAGGTGCTGTACCAGGACAGCAACTGCAACGCTGCGCTGGAGGCCAGTGAGACGCAGGTCACGACGGCCATCACCGTCACCGCCGGGCAGACCGTCTGCCTGATCGTCAAACAGTTCGTGCCTGCGGGTTCCAGTCAGGGCGCGCAGAACAGCATCACGCTGAGCGCCGCCTTCACTTACACCAGCTCGGCCCCGGCACTGGGCGTCAGCACGCTGTCGGCCACCGACATCACCACGGTGGGCCAGGCCGGCGATCTGTCGCTGTCCAAGCTGGTGAGCAACATCACCCAGGCCATTCCGGCGGCCACCAGCGTGAACGCCAACCCCGGCGACACGCTGCAGTACACCTTGACGGCGACCAACAACGGCACGCAGCCGCTGTCCACGCTGTTCGTGAACGATTCCACCGCGGCTTTCACGGGATTTGTCTCCGCGGCCTGCCCGGGCTCGCTGCCCACCGGCATCACGGGCTGCACGGTGACGACGCAGCCGGCGGTCAATGCGCAAGGGGCGTTGAAGTGGACCTTTACCGGGTCGCTGGCGTCGGGGGGGCAGTTGGTGGTGACTTACCGGGTCAAGGTGGATCAGTAGGCCGGTTCTTGCTCCGGCTGGTGCGCTCTCTGCTGAGTTCTGCTGGCCGGGGGTAGCCCGGCGGCTACTCACTTTTCTTTTGCTTCGCCAAAAGAAAAKTAAGCAAAAGAAAASGCGACCCTGGTTGCTGCGTCCCTTCGCTTCGCTACGGGCAACCTGCGGTGCTCGGTCCAGACGGGGTCTCGCTAAACTCGCCTTCGGCTCAAACAACGCGATCCCTGATCCGCCTGAACCTCCGCTCCTCGGCGCATCCACAAGGGGTGGGGAAGGAATACCAATACCGAACACCTGAAGAAACAAGGACTCGCCACGGCGAGTCCTTGTTGGTATTTATCTTCTTTGTCTTTCTGTCTTTGTCCCCGCTCCCGATTGCCCCGTCCTGGCTGGGCCGAGGAGCGCAGACGTAGGCGGATCAGGGATCGCGCTTGTCTGAGCGAAGCGAGTTTGCGCGAGACCCCGCCGTAGTCGAGCACCGCAGGTTGCCCGAAGCGAAGCGTAGGGACCCAGACTGC
>NZ_JBFUCN010000061.1:0-3877 GCF_056405195.1 Polaromonas sp. P1_H6 | reverse complement strand
CGGGGGTCATCACTGAAAAGTGGTGCCGCTCAGTTCCTTATCGACGTTCAAAGGCGGGGTGGGAGAAGTCTCAAACGGTCGGTCCGCGCTAACGGCCGATTGCGAAGCGTGACTCTCCACCCCAGCACCCTAAACATACAAGCGAAGCGAGTTTGCGCGAGACCCCGCCGTAGTCGAGCACCGCAGGTTGCCCGAAGCGAAGCGTAGGGACCCAGACTGCGGGTCGCCTTTTCTTTGGTGACTTTCTTTTGGCGAAGCAAAGAAAAGTGCCTCGCCGCCGGGCGACCCCGGCCAGCAACTCTCAGCAGTGAGCGCACCGCCGGAGCAAGAGATCACTTCTTGTCAGGCAACTCAATCTTCACCTCCAGCACATCAAGGTTATCCTGCCGCTCCAGGTTCAGCTTGATGTGCTCAGGGTTGATCGGGATGTATTTCGCGATCACCGCGATCAGGTCGCGTTGCAGGGCCGGCAGGTAGTCCGGCTTGGGGCTACGGTCCGTGCGCTCATGCGCGAGGATGATCTGCAAGCGCTCTTTCGCGACGCTCGCGGTCTTCTTCTTTTCGCCCAGCAGGAATGACAGGAAAGACGCCATGGATCACTTCCCCCCGAACCAGCGTTTGAAGAGCCCGGGCTTTTGCGCGTCGATAAACCGCATGGGCTTGTCCTTGTCGCCGAGGAAGCGGTCGACCACGTCCTTGTAGGCTTCCGACACGTCGCTGCCGTTCATGTGCACCGCCGGCACGCCCTGGTTGGAGGCCTGCAATACCGACTCGGATTCGGGGATCACGCCTATGAGCTTGATGCGCAAAATATCCTGGATGTCCTCGAGCGAAAGCATCTGGCCCTGGTCGACGCGGCCGGGGTTGTAGCGGGTGATCAGCAGGTGTTCCTTGATCGGGTCGCCGCCGGCGATGGCGCGCTGGGTCTTGCTGGAGAGCATGCCGAGGATGCGGTCGGAGTCGCGCACGGATGACACCTCGGGATTCGTCACCACCAGGGCCTCGTCGGCGAAGTGCATGGCCATCAGGGCGCCGGTCTCTATGCCGGCGGGGGAGTCGCAAACAATGTATTCAAAGTCCATGCCGGCCAGGTCTTTCAGCACCTTCTCGACGCCGGTTTTGGTCAGCGCGTCCTTGTCGCGGGTCTGCGAGGCGGCCAGCACATACAGGTTGTGGCACTGCTTGTCCTTGATCAGGGCCTGGTTCAGCGTGGCTTCGCCCTGGATCACGTTGATGAGGTCGTACACCACGCGGCGCTCGCAGCCCATGATGAGGTCCAGGTTGCGCAGGCCCACGTCGAAGTCAATGACCGCGGTTTTATGGCCGCGCAGCGCCAGGCCGGTGGCAAAGCTGGCGCTGGTGGTGGTTTTGCCCACACCGCCCTTGCCGGAGGTGACCACGATGATTTTTGCCATGCTTGAATTTCCTTGGAGAACGGGAGAGGTGTTTTGGGTGGAGGCCGGGTGTGCCGCGGGAGCAGGAGGAAGCAAAGTGGCTGTGGTCATGCTGACATCACATTCATGACTAGTTTGTCGCCCTCGTCGCCCGGGACGAGCCGCACTTGCGTGGGCTTGCCGGCCATGCCGGGCGGCAGCGGGTGTTCGCTGGTGCGGTAGACGCCGGCGATGGAGAGCAGTTCAGCTTCCAGCGCGAGCGAGAAGATGCGCGCCTCGGTGTTGCCGCGTGCACCGGCCATGGCCTTGCCGCGCAGCGGCGCATAGACGTGGATGTGGCCGTCGGCAATCACCTCGGCGCCGGCGTTGACCATGGCCAGCACCACCAGGTCGCGGCCGCGTGCATAAACCTGCTGGCCGGAGCGCAGCGGCTTGTCGACGACCAGCGCGCCCAGCGGCGCGGCAGGGGCAAGGGGAACCGGTTCCGGCGCCAGCAGAACCGGCGCGGGTGGTGCGGCCACCGTGGGCCGCGGCGCCACCAGGTGGGCGTCGGGCACGGGCAGCAAGCCCGCCTGCAGCGCGGCTGCCATCTGCGCGGCGCTGCCGCCTTTCACGGCGATGGGCACCAGCTGGTAGCCGCCCAGCAGGCTGATCAGCGCGGGAAAGTCGATGCCGCCCGCCGCTTCCGGCAACGGTGACAGGTCGACCAGCAGTGCATCCTGGTCGAAGAAGTCGGGAATGTCGCCAAAGCGGGCTTCGAGTTCGCGTGCCAGGGCGACGAGGTCGGTGGACTTGAGCAGCAAGGCCACCAGGGGCAGGTTGGCGCTCTTGATTTCAAAGGTGGCGGGAGTGGTGGCCTGAAGGGCGACGGTCATAGGCGCATGGCGGGAGGAGGCCGGCGTGTCGGCGGCAAAAGAAAAGATGGCCGAGGGTAGCGCGCGATGCGGCGTATTCGCCCGCACGCTTTGTCGCACTTGTGAGCGCATGAAACGCTTGTCGGCCGCGCGCACGGCCTTGGTGCGCCGTCGCCGTCCGTCGCAGAAAGCCGCGCCGGCATTGAATGCATGCGCCCTGCACCCATATGCGGGGCTTATCACTCTGGACTTTTCATGAACTTCCTGCCGCTGGCGCTTGTAACCGCGCTGCTCCATGTTTACATCGGCGCACGCCTTGTGCCGGGGCTTGAAGCCCATTCCCTCGGCCAGTGGCTGCTCATCGCCGGCCTGGCACTCTCGGCCTTGCTGATGCCGCTGGGCCTGATGGCCGGGCGGGTCGCGAAACAACCGCTGGCCGACGTGCTGACCTGGGTGGGCCTGCTGTTCATGGGCTTGTTCTCTTCGATGCTGGTGCTGACGGTGGCGCGTGACGCGGGCCTGCTGCTGCTGTGGCTGGCCGACCTGCTGGCGCCCGGCCGCTTGCCGCTGGCCTGGCTGCGCATCGCCTCGGCCGAAGCCGTGCCCGTGCTGGGCGTGCTGGTCACCGTGCTGGGCTTTTTGAATGCGCGGCGCACCGCGGCCGTGGTCAAGGTCGACGTGCCCATCAAGGGCCTGCCCCCCGCGCTGCAGGGCTTTACCCTGGCCCAGCTCAGCGACATCCACGTCGGGCCGACCATCAAGCACGAATATTTGCGCCGCATCGTCGACAAGGTCAACGCACTGGACGCCGACGTGGTGGCCATCACCGGCGACCTGGTGGACGGCAAGGTCAGCGAACTCTCGGCCCACACCGCGCCGCTGGCCGACCTGAAGTCGCGTCACGGCACCTATTTTGTCACCGGCAACCACGAGTACTACTCCGGCGCGCATGCCTGGGTCGACGAGCTGCGCCGCCTGGGCCTGACGGTGCTGCTGAATGAACACGTGGTGATTCGCCCCCCTTCAGATGCAGCCGGCCGCGAGGACGGCAAACCGCTGGTGCTGGCCGGCGTGACGGATTACAGCGCCGGCCATTTCGATCCGGCGCACCGCAGCGACCCCGAAGCGGCCCTGCGCGGCGCGCCGCTGAACGCGGTCCGCGTGCTGCTGGCCCACCAGCCGCGCAGCGCGGCGGCGGCTGCCAAGGCGGGTTTTGATCTGCAGCTGTCGGGCCATACGCATGGCGGGCAGTTCTATCCGTGGAATCTGTTTGTGCGGTTTCAGCAGCCGTTTACTGCCGGCTTGCACAAGTTGCAGAATCTTTGGGTTTATACGAGCCGGGGGACCGGGTATTGGGGGCCGCCCAAACGGTTTGGGGCGCCTTCTGAGATTACTTTTTTGAAATTGGTCGCGGGATAAGGGTTGGTCTGCCGGGTCTTGCTCCAGCTGTCCGCGCTTCCTCTGTTCTCTCTTCTAAGTTCTGCTGGCCGGGGGTTGCCCGGCGGCAAGTAACTTTCTTTTGCTTCGCCAAAAGAAAGTCACCAAAGAAAAGGCGACCCGCAGTCTGGGTCCCTACGCTTCGCTTCGGGCAACCTGCGGTGCTCGACTACGGCGGGGTCTCGCGCAAAC
>NZ_JBFUCN010000060.1:0-4657 GCF_056405195.1 Polaromonas sp. P1_H6 | reverse complement strand
GCTGGGCCGAGGAGCGCAGACGTAGGCGGATCAGGGATCGCGTTGTTTGAGCGAAGCGCAGCGTAGCGAGTTTAGCGAGACCCCGCCGTAGTCGAGCACCGCAGGTTGCCCGAAGCGAAGCGTAGGGACCCAGACTGCGGGTCGCCTTTTCTTTGCTTACTTTCTTTTGGCGAAGCAAAAGAAAGTGAGTTGCTGCCGGCAACCCCGGCCAGCAAGATCAAGAGAAGGGCACACCGCCGGAGCAAGACCGGCTTATCCACCCGGCTTCCCGGAAGATAAGGCCATAACTCCACGCTTATCCCCCGATTTCCAACTAGTACAGCTTGATAACCTTTATCTGAAGCAAGCACCGGGAAAACGCCAACTAAAGTTTTCACCGCCAGCGGCCGATAGCCATACATACAGATAGACAGAGACCCCATCGACATCCAAGGACTGCATATGCACGAGACAAACAACAACAGCAACCCCGTAGCCGCCGCGAAGGCGCTGGAATTCCTGGCCTTCACGCTGGGCCAGGAAGAGTACGGCGTGGACATCCAGAAAGTACAGGAGCTGCGCGGCTACGACACGGTGACTCGCATTGCCAATGCGCCCGAACACATCAAGGGCGTGGTCAACCTGCGCGGCATCATCGTGCCGATCGTGGACATGCGCATCAAGTTCAACCTCGGCACGCCGAGTTATGACCAGTTCACGGTGGTGATCATCCTGAACATTGCCAGCCGCATCATGGGCATGGTGGTGGACAGCGTCTCGGACGTGATCACGCTGAGCCCCGAGCAGGTCAGGCCGGCGCCCGAGATGGGCGCCTTGCTGGACACCGAATACCTCATAGGCCTGGGCACGCTGGATGAACGCATGCTCATCCTCGTCGACATCGACAAGCTCATGTCCAGCAGCGACATGGCCTTGATTGAGCGCGCTACCGCTTAGGTTTGCCTCACCCCACGAAACACACATAACAAAGCACATCATGTCTTTCTCAAACCTCAAAATAGGGACACGCCTGGGATCGGGATTTTTCGGGGTCCTGGTGCTTCTGGCGGCGATCGCCGGCCTGGGCCTTAACGCGATGTCGGGCGTGCAGCAGCGGCTGGGCGGCATCGTGGACGGCAACAACGTCAAGAATTTCGCGGCCAACGAGATGGTGGACAACTTCCGCGACATCGCGCTGATCGTCAGCACCATCGTGCTGCTGGAAGACCCCGCCGCCATGCAGGACCAGAAAAACCGCCTGACCGCCGCGCGTGAAAAATACGGCAAGGCCAAGAAGGTGCTGGTCGAGTCCTCCCTGGACGCCAAGGAAAAAGAGCTGCTGGACAGGCTGGACCAATCGATCAAGGCGGCCTCGCCGCTGGTCAACAAGGTGGTCGAGCTCGGGATGCAGAACAAGAACGCGGAAGCCACGGCGCTCATGATGGGCGAGTCGGCGCCCGCCACCCGCAGGGCCATTGCCGTCATCGACGACATCGTCAACTACGAGCGCGAGCTGTCCCGGAAGTCCTTCGATGAAGCCAAAGCCGAGTACACCGGTTCGCGCAACCTGATGCTGGCGCTGGCCGGATTGGCGATTGTGCTGGGAGCCCTGGGCGCCTGGTGGATCACACGTTCCATCACGCAACCTATCAACGAAGCGGTGAAGATCGCCCAGACCGTGGCGTCCGGCGACCTGACAAGCCGCATCGAGGTGAACAGCCAGGACGAGACAGGCCAGCTGATGCAGGCGCTCAAGGACATGAACGACAGCCTGGTCGGTATTGTGGGCAATGTGCGCAGCGGCACCGACACGATTGCGACGGCCTCGAGCCAGATCGCGGCCGGCAACCATGACTTGTCTTCGCGCACCGAAGAGCAGGCGAGCTCGCTCGAAGAAACGGCGGCTTCGATGGAAGAGCTGACCTCGACCGTCAAACAGAACGCCGACAACGCACGTCAGGCCAACCAGCTGGCGGTGTCCGCCTCGAGCGTCGCCGTCAAGGGCGGCAGTGTGGTCGCCGAGGTGGTCGGCACCATGGGGGCGATCAATGCTTCTTCACGCAAGATCGTCGACATCATTGGTGTCATTGATGGCATCGCCTTCCAGACCAATATCCTGGCGCTCAATGCGGCAGTGGAAGCCGCCCGTGCCGGTGAGCAGGGCCGAGGCTTTGCGGTGGTGGCTGCTGAAGTGCGCAACCTGGCCCAGCGCAGCGCCGCAGCGGCCAAGGAAATCAAGACGCTCATCGGCGACTCGGTCGACAAGGTCGAAGAGGGCAGCAAGCAGGTCGCCGAAGCGGGCAAAACCATGGACGAGATTGTCGACAGCGTCAAACGCGTGACCGACATCATGGCCGAGATCACGGCGGCGAGCCAGGAACAAACCTCGGGCATTGAACAGATCAACCAGGCCATCACCCAGATGGACCAGGTCACGCAGCAGAACGCGGCGCTGGTGGAGGAGGCGGCCGCTGCGGCTTCTTCCTTGCAGGAGCAGGCCAGCGGCCTGTCGCAGGTGGTCAGCGTGTTCAAGGTCAATGGCGGCCATGCGCCGACCACGCAGCAGCAACGCAGTAGCGTGGCCAGGCCGGCCGCGACACCCAAACAACCACCGCAAGCCCGGCGGGCGATTTCCGCGCCGCGCAAGCCGGCGGCTCCCAATGGCGATCTCGCGATAGCGGGTGGCGGCAGCTGGGAAACCTTTTAAGCCTCTTCAGGGATTCCCCCGCCGCATCAAAGCAAGCACAAGCCGGCCCTGCTTAACCCATCATTTTTGAAAGCCTGGATCATGACACTCAACAACATCAAGGTCGGCAGCCGCCTGGGGCTGGCCTTCGGCCTGATTCTTTTCATCATGGCGGTGATTTCCGTCACCGGCATCTGGCGCCTGCAGGGCCTGGCCGCCACGACCCAGCAGCTCGGAACGATCGACAACGAGAGGCTCAAGATGGCCGTGCAGTGGCGCCAGACCATAGACCTGAACTGGATACGCACGCGGGCGTCCATCCTCGACGCCGACACCAGCCGCATCCCGATGTGGCAGGCCGACATGGACAAGACCTCGGAAATCTCGAACGCCTCGCGCAAGCGCCTGGTCGAACTGGTCCAGACGGAAGAGGGCAAAAAACTCATCGCCAGCATCGACGCCGCGCGCGAAGCCTACCGCACGCCGCGCGCCGCCGTGCTCAAAAGAAGGCATGCCGGGGAGGACGTCACTGCCGTGCTCGAGCGTGAACTCAAGCCGCTGGCCGAAGCCTATAGCGAGAGCATCCACAAACTCGAGGAGTTCCAGCAGACGCTGTATGACGCCGCCCTGGCGCGGGCCGAAGAGAATGCGGCCCAGGGCCGCTTGATATTGATCGTGGGTTCGGTGCTGGCCTTGCTGCTGGGCGCGGCATCGGCTTTGGTGCTGACCCGCTCCATCACCGGGCCTTTGCGCCAGGCTGCCCGCAGCGCGCGGTTTATCGCCGACGGCGACCTGACCCAGCCCATCCACAGCGTGGGCCGGGACGAAGCCGCCGAGTTGCTGCAAGCCCTGAAGACCATGCAGGACAACCTGGTCGGCATTGTCGGCAATGTGCGCAGCGGGACCGACACCATCGCGACGGCTTCGAGCCAGATCGCTGCGGGTAACCATGATTTGTCTTCGCGCACGGAACAACAGGCCAGTTCGCTGGAAGAGACTGCCGCCTCGATGGAAGAACTGACCTCGACGGTCAAGCAGAATGCCGACAATGCGCGCCAGGCCAACCAGTTGGCCGTGTCCGCGTCGAGCGTGGCGGTGAAGGGCGGCAGTGTGGTCGCCGAGGTGGTCGGCACCATGGGCGCGATCAATGCCTCTTCGCGCAAGATTGTCGACATCATTGGTGTGATCGACGGCATTGCTTTCCAGACCAATATCCTGGCTTTGAATGCCGCTGTCGAAGCGGCCCGTGCCGGTGAACAGGGCAGGGGCTTTGCGGTGGTTGCGGCTGAAGTGCGCAACCTGGCCCAGCGCAGTGCCGCCGCCGCCAAGGAAATCAAGACGCTGATAGGCGACTCGGTCGATAAGGTTGAAGAAGGCAGCAAACAAGTTGCCGAAGCCGGCCGAACCATGGACGAAATCGTCGACAGCGTCAAACGCGTGACCGACATCATGGCCGAGATCACCGCGGCGAGCCAGGAACAGACTTCCGGGATTGAGCAGATCAACCAGGCTATTACCCAGATGGACCAGGTCACGCAGCAGAACGCGGCACTGGTGGAGGAAGCGGCCGCGGCAGCGTCCTCCTTGCAGGAGCAGGCCAGCGGCCTGTCGCAAGTGGTCAGCGTGTTCAAGGTCAACGGTGGCCATGCGCCAGCCGCGCAGCAGCAGCGTTCCAGCGTGGCCCGACCGGCCACTCCCAAACAGCCTCCGCAGGTCCGGCAGGCTATTTCGGCGCCGCGCAAGTCGACGGCTCCGGCGGGGGATCTTGCGATGGCCGGTGGCGGGAGCTGGGAAACGTTTTAAGGCCCGGTCTTGCTCCGGCGGGGCGCTCTCCTCTGAGACCTGCTGGCCGGGGGTAGCCCGGCGGCTACTCACTTTTCTTTTGCTTCGCCAAAAGAAAAGTAAGCAAAAGAAAAGGCGACCCTGGTTGCTGCGTCCCTTCGCTGCGCTACGGGCAACCTGCGGTGCTCGGTCCAGACGGGGTCTCGCTAA
>NZ_JBFUCN010000059.1:0-6554 GCF_056405195.1 Polaromonas sp. P1_H6 | reverse complement strand
CGAGACCCCGCCTGAACCGAGCACCGCAGGTTGCCCGTAGCGAAGCGAAGGGACGCAGCAACCAGGGTCGCCTTTTCTTTTGCTTACTTTTCTTTTGGCGAAGCAAAAGAAAAGTGAGTAGCCGCCGGGCTACCCCCGGCCAGCAGAACGTAAAAGAGAGCACAGAGGAAGCGCACTCGCCGGAGCAAGACCCGGCCCCGCCCCGGAAGGGGCAAAAGATCAAACCACCCCAACACTCCCAGTAACGGGCAAAACAATCCCGGTGATATAGCTCGAACACACCGGCGATGCCAGGAACACATAAGCAGGAGAAAGCTCTTCAGGTTGCGCGGGCCGCCGCATGTCGGTCTTCTTACCGAAGTTCTGGACCATGTCGGCCGGTGAATCAGCCGGGTTCAGCGGTGTCCAGACCGGGCCGGGCGCCACGGCGTTGACGCGTATGCCTTTGTCGACCAGGTTGCTGGCCAGCGCTTTGGTGAAGGCGTGGATGGCGCCCTTGGTCGCTGAATAGTCGAGCAGTTTGGCGCTGCCCTCCAGCCCTGTCACCGAGCCGGTGTTGATGATGCAGGAACCTTGCTTCAAGTGCGGCAGTGCGGCCTTGGCCATGTGGAAGTAACCGTACACATTGGTACGCAGGGTTTCGTCAAAGCGCTCTTCCGTCAGGTCTTCGAGCGACTCCGCATGCTCCTGGAAGGCGGCGTTGTTGACGAGGATGTCGAGCTTGCCGAGGGACTTCACGGTTTTTTTGACGGCTTCGCGGCAGAAGGCCGCGTCCTTGACGTCGCCCGCGATCAGCACGCAGCGCCGGCCTTCGGCTTCGATGCAGCGCTGGGTCTCTTTTGCGTCCTGGTCGGAACTCAGGTAGGCCACGGCCACGTCTGCGCCTTCGCGCGCGAACAACACGGCCACGGCGCGGCCGATGCCGGAGTCCGCGCCGGTGACCAGCGCGGTCAGGCCCTCGAGCTTGCCGCTGCCTTTGTAGCCCGGTGCCATGAATTGCGGCTTGAGTTCCATGTCGGCTTCCAGGCCGGGCTTGCGCAGGTGCTGCTTCGGCAGCGGCGGCTCGGGATAGTCCTGCAGGCCGGCTTGCACGGCTTTTTTCTGCTTGCCGGCGGTGGCTTCGCGCTCGGCGCGTTTGGCCTCGTCCTTGCTGTCCTGTTCTCGCTGGATCTTTTGCTGTTTGGCGGTAACGGGCTCCGCGCGTGCTGATGGGCGCGTGGAAGGCGTCCGTGAAGAGGGAGTGGTTTTGGGCATGGCGCTTCCTCGAAAGTGGATGGGCGAAAGTGGATGGGTGAAAACCTCCATTTGGAGCGGCTCGCGCCGGGCGCGGTGTAGGAAAGATTCGCGCCTTCACCCCAGCCGTGCCTTGCGGCCGCTGCAGCTTGAGGCCGAATCTTGCACAATCAAGCCAGCTATCTTTCCCATCGCCGCTTTTGTTGCCGCCCGCGCGGCGTTTCATGCAAACCCGACACTTCCTCCAGCTCATCGCGATGTCCGCCCTCTGGGGCGCATCATTTCCCCTGCTGCGTATCGCCAGTCCCGCCCTGGGGCCGTGGGTGGTGGCGGCCATCCGCTGCATCCTGGCCGCGATCGTGCTGGGCCTGCTGATGAGCAGGCTGCGCGGCCGATGGCCGCCACGCGAAGCGTGGCCCCGGCTGGCGCTGCTGAGCATGCTGTCGGTGGTGGTTCCTTTTGTGCTGTACAACTGGGCCGCGCTGGTCATTCCCTCCGGCTATTCGGCGGTGCTCAATGCCACCGCGCCGCTCTTCGGCGTGATGGCCGCCGCGCTGGCGGGCGAGGAAAAACTCACCCGCATCCGCCTGCTTGGCTGTGCGGTCGGCTTTGCCGGCGTTGCGCTGCTGGTGCAGCTGGGACCGGTCGCCGTCACGCCCCGGGTGGTGCTGGCGGCGCTGGCCTGCGTGGCCGCGTCGGCCAGCTACGGCTTCGGCGCCATCCTCATGAAGCGAGCCACCATGGCCTATTCACCCCTGCCCTCGTCGGCGGTGGTGCACATTGCCGCGGCCCTGATCCTGCTCATACCCGGCGGGATCGCCGCGCCCTCGGCCGTCCTGACGCCGGGCGCCGTGGCGGCCGTGACGGTGCTGGGCACGCTGACCTCGGGTTTTATGTACTGGATCAGCATGCGGCTGATGCGCGAGATCCCGGCCAGCGCCGCCACGTCGGCGGCCTTCATGATCCCTCTGTTCGGCGTGACCTGGGGCGGGCTGTTTCTCGGCGAGCCGGTGACGGCCAGCATGCTGCCCGGCTGCGTCCTGGTGCTGTCGGCCACCGCGCTGATCACGGGCTTTAACCCGTTTCGGGCTGCGCCGCCTGAGCCTTGAGAGCGACTAGAGCGGTAGATTTATTTGCGGCTTCGCATGATGTCGGGTGTATTCACCACGACATCAGCGTTCTGCGCCCGCTGGCGCAGCGCATGCTCCATCACCACCAGCGCGAGCAGCGCTTCGGCAATCGGCGTGGCGCGTATGCCCACGCAGGGATCATGACGACCCTTGGTCACCACTTCGGCCGGATTGCCGGCCGTGTCGATCGACTGGCGCGGCGTGATGATGGAACTGGTCGGCTTGATCGCGATCGAGACTTCCAGGTCCTGGCCGGTGCTGATGCCGCCCAGCACGCCGCCGGCATTGTTCGACAGGAAACCTTCAGGCGTCAGCGAATCGCCATGCGTGGTGCCGCGCTGCGTGACACTGGCGAAACCGGCGCCGATTTCCACACCCTTGACCGCATTGATGCCCATCATGGCAAAGGCGATGTCGGCGTCCAGCTTGTCATACAGCGGCTCGCCCAGGCCGACCGGCACGCCGGAAGCCGTGACGCGTATGCGCGCGCCGCAGGAGTCGCCGGCCTTGCGCAAGGCGTCCATATAGTTTTCAAGCTTTGACACATCGGCCACCGGCGCAAAGAACGGGTTGTTCGGCACGTGCTCCCACGATTCGAACAGAATGACTTCATCGCCCACCTGCGTCATGCAGCCGCGAAACACCGTGCCGTACTTTTCAAACAACCATTTTTTGGCGACGGCGCCAGCCGCCACCGTGGGCGCCGTCAGCCGCGCCGAGGAGCGGCCGCCGCCGCGCGGGTCGCGCAGGCCGTATTTGTGCAGGTAGCTGTAGTCGGCATGGCCGGGGCGGAAGGTCTCCAGGATGTTGCTGTAGTCCTTGCTGCGCTGGTCGGTGTTGCGGATCAGCAGGCAGATCGGCGTGCCGGTGGTCTTGCCCTGGTAAACGCCGGAGAGTATCTCGACGGCATCAGGCTCGTTGCGCTGCGTTACGTGGCGGCTGGTGCCCGGGCGGCGGCGGTCCAGCTCAACCTGGATGTCGGCTTCACTTAAATCCATGCCCGGCGGGCAGCCGTCAATCACGCAGCCAATGGCCGGGCCGTGGGATTCACCAAAATTGGTGACTGCGAATAGGGTTCCTAAAGTATTGCCGCTCATAGGAGGGGATTATCCCAGACCACGGATCGTCCCTTGGGCGGGGCTGATACAGGCTCTGGAACACTTCCTGCTTGCTGCACCGCACCAATCCTGAGTTGGATGTCTTGATGGAACAGGAGCACCCCATGCTGGACCGCACCGCAACCAAGTTTTCCCACGTCAAGCCCGGTGACACGCAGTTTGTTTCCGGCGGTTTGCGCGATTTCTTCCTGTACCGTGACCTCGGCATTGCCGACGCGACCAACGGCAAGGTGATCGCGCACCTTGTCAAGGCGAACATGGCACCAGAAACAGGCACGGGATGGCACCGCCATGAGGCGGACTTCCAGATCGTGATCATGGTCAAGGGCTGGGCGCGCTTTATGTACGAAGACAAGGAAACCCTGGTCGAGGCCGGCGACGTGGTGCACCAGCGCCCGGGCATCAAACACTTCCTGTTCGACTACTCCCCCGACATGGAATACCTGGAAATCGTCGGGCCGGCGGATTTCAAATCAATCGACGTAGACCCCGTCTGCGAGATCCCTCCCCCCACACCCTGGGAGTAGGCAACCGCCACCACCCGGAACCCGTTCCCGAATCCGTTCCCGATTGCCCCTTGTGGATGCGCCGAGGAGCGGAGGTTCAGGCGGATCAGGGATCGCGTTGTTTGAGCCGAAGGCGAGTTTAGCGAGACCCCGCCTGAACCGAGCACCGCAGGTTGCCCGCAGCGAAGCGAAGGGACGCAGCAACCAGGGTCGCCTTTTCTTTGGTGACTTTCTTTTGGCGAAGCAAAAGAAAGTTACTTGCCGCCGGGCAACCCCCGGCCAGCAGAACCCAGCAAAGAAAACAGCCTTGGAGCAACGAAAAACTCAGAAGCCAGCTCGCTCAGAACTCAGCGTCAAGTTCGTCAATGTCATCCGGCTCCTTCTTGGCCGCAAGCACCCACTCCTTCATAGCCGGCAACTCCATAACCCGCTTGCAATAAGCCATACAAGCCTTGTCCAGCGGCACGTCATAAGTCAGGAAGCGAGTAACAACAGGCGCATACATGGCATCCGCCACCGACAGCTGCTTGCCGAACAAATAAGGTCCGCCATAGGAAGCCAGGCATTCTTTCCAGATCTCCAGCACCCGGTCGATGTCGGCCTGCGCACGCGACCAGACCTTGAAGTTCGGGAAATGGGCCTTGAGGTTCATGGGCAGCGCGGCGCGCAGCGAGGCAAAGCCCGAATGCATTTCGCCGCAAACCGCGCGGCAATGTGCCCGCACCTTGACGTCCGCCGGCAACAGCTGCGCTTTGGGCTTGATTTCATTGAGGTATTCGGCAATCGCCAGCGTGTCCCAGACCTTCACGCCGTTATGCTGCAGCGAGGGCACCAGCATGCTGGACGACAGCAGCAGCATTTCGGCCTTCATGGCCGGATCGTCGGGGGAGATCACTTTTTCGGTGAATTCCAGCCCGGCAAACTTCGCCAGCAGCCAGCCGCGCAGTGCCCAGGCACCGTAGTTTTTGCTGCTGATCGTCAGGACTGCCTTGGCCATGAGATTGCTCCTTGAACCGCAAAGTTGGTCCCCACTGCCCGGGGGTGACCAACCCTCCGCAAGGCTTGTGCCAGCGCGCGGGCAGCCGGTGACGATTGGCCCGTAACTTGCCTGCGTTCACCCCATCCGGGCCACAAACCCGATTCAAGAGCCAGGACTCCCATGCTTTACCAGGCCTACCAACTCCAGTCCGACCTGATGTCGCCGCTTCGCCTGCTGGCCCAAGGCGGCAGCGCGGCGCTCTGGCTGGGCAAAACCGAGGGCAGCCTGCTGCGCAAGTTCTCGGCGTCCATGGAGGTGTTTTCACGCCTGCGCCTGACGCATTCACGCCCGGCCTACGGCATCAGCTCGGTAAAAGTGGGCGAGCGCGAATTCGCGGTCACGGAAGAGGCTGTGCTGTCCATGCCCTTTGGCACCCTGCTGCGCTTCAAAAAGGAAACGCCGGCCGATCTGCCTTTCCAGCCGCCGGTGCTGCTGGTGGCCCCGCTGTCGGGCCACTTCGCCACGCTGCTGCGCGAGACCGTGCGCACCCTGCTGCAGGACCACGACGTCTACATCACCGACTGGCACAACGCGCGCGACGTGGCCTTGCGCCACGGCGCCTTCGCGCTCGACGACTACATAGACCACATGATCCGTTTCACCCAGGCCATAGGCCCGGGCACGCATGTGGTGGCGGTATGCCAGCCCTGCGTGGCGGCGCTGGCGGCGACGGCCGTCATGGCCGAAGACGACGACCCGGCCCAGCCGCGCAGCCTGACCCTGATGGCCGGCCCGGTGGACTGCCGCGTGAACCCGACGGGCGTCAACACGCTGGCCACCAGCAAGCCGATCGAGTGGTTCGAGAAAAACCTGATCAGCCATGTGCCGCTCCCGCACACCGGTTATATGCGGCGCGTGTACCCGGGCTTTGTGCAGCTCAGCGCATTTCTCAGCATGAACCTGGAGCGCCACAAAAAATCATTCCAGGACATGTACCAGCACCTGCTGGACGGCGACTTGGAAAAGGCCAACATCATCCGCGTGTTCTACGACGAGTACCTGGCCGTCAACGACCTGCCCGCCGAGTTCTATCTCGAGACGGTCGAGAAGGTGTTCCAGACCTACGACCTGCCGCTGGGCAAGCTCAGCTACCGCGGCCGCCTCGTGAAACCCGCCGCCATACGCCGCACCGCGCTGATGACGGTCGAAGGCGAACGGGACGACATCTGCTCAGTCGGGCAGACCGTTGCGGCGCAGGACCTTTGCACCGGGATACGGCCTTACATGAAGACGCATCATGTGCAGACGGGGGTTGGGCACTATGGGGTGTTCAGTGGGCGGAAGTGGAATCAGCAGATTTATCCGCGGGTTAGGGAGATGATTCATTCCAGCCTTGGCTGAGGGTGGGGGGCCGGGTCTTGCGCCGGCGGGCGCGCTTCCTCTCTTCTAAGTTCTGCTGGCCGGGGGTTGCCCGGCAGCAAGTAACTTTCTTTTGCTTCGCCAAAAGAAAGTCACCAAAGAAAAGGCGACCCGCAGTCTGGGTCCCTACGCTTCGCTTCGGGCAACCTGCGGTGCTCGACTACGGCGG
>NZ_JBFUCN010000058.1:0-7554 GCF_056405195.1 Polaromonas sp. P1_H6 | reverse complement strand
GGGCTAAAGGATATGACACAGGCTTTCCGCAAGGCTCCTGGCTACGCGGCACGCCGGTCGTGGCCGGGATCAATCAGGGCGAGCGGACGGTGCTCGAGTATTTGCTGTCGCCTGTGCAGAGACGGTGCAGGAGTCGGGGAGGGAGCGATGAAGGGGAAATGTCCTGCGCGTTTGCTTGCGCTTTCAGGGAGAAGAAATGCGTGATTACTGGCTAACGCAATACCTCCTCAGCGCAATTGGTTGGGGCTATCTGATCATCGTGTTGATCGTGATTCTATTGGCGCTATTGTTGATAAAGGAGAAATCGACGAAGACAGTAGCCATCCTAGTCGTTCTGGGCCTGGCGTCCATACTGCCGATTCGGAGCTACCAGGAATATGCAAAGGAAAAAGAAGCAGGAGATGCCTATCGTGCACGTTTGGCGAAGGCGCAGGCCTTGTTTGACAAACGCTGCGAGACAGCGGGAGAGAAGATATACAAAACGATAGAGAACGTCGAGGGAGTCCGCCTGTTGAATCCCCGGTCGAATATCTCGAACGTTGATAGAGCCAATCGTGATTGGCCTGGTGCTGGTTTTCCCGGTGAATCGGGAGGAAACCAGTACATCATGGAATTCTTGTATTTCCATAAACCGAGATCAGGTCTTCAAGCCCGAGAACTCGGCTGGGCGCGCGGGGGGCTCAAAGGTTATTCCTATGTAGACGTAGACGAGCAAGGTAAGCATTTTCGATACAAGCTCCTTGCTGAGTCCCAATATGTTTACGGGAGCGACCCTTTGAAAGCCTACGGAAAAAAAGAGCAAGTTTCAGATGCTTTCTCTCGATACATCATTGCTTACGAAAGTATTGAAGACCAGCAGGGGCGAGAGAGCTGGATTGCCGGTGGACATGTGACGGTAGTCGACCAGAAAAATGGCGAGCTACTTGGTGAATTCGTACGGTACTCGTTCGATCCCGGTTTTGGCGATACCTACGGTGAAAGATCACCATGGGGTTTCGCCAAACAGTGTCCATTGACAGGCTACGGAGGATCTTCCGGTCACATCAGATCGTTTGTCGAGCAAGTCCTAAAACCTAAGCGAAGTGAATAGACATGTCCACTGAAATCACAACTTATCTGAAATACGTCAACCTGCAGATGGCGGCTGAGTCTTTATTTGGGGTGTTACCTATGGACGACGCTGGATTGACTACTGGCGCTGGGTCAATGACGGAGGCCAGCTTAATCAGTGGAAATAATCGTTCCAGCAGGTTTACTGCAACCCAAGCCAAACAGTTCTTGGATGAAGAGAAATGGACCGTCGTAGAGCATAAAAGCAATACAGAAACCGGTTTTAGCGGAACGCTCTTTAAAAATGCCATCACGAATGAGTACGTGTTGAGCTTTCGCTCTACGGAGTTCGCCGACGATGCAGTTCGAGATGGCGAAGCAACAAACACGCTGGAGATCAAGGAGAAAGGGTGGGCTTTCGGACAGATCGCGGACATGGAGGCTTGGTACGCCACGCTCAAGGCCGATTCGACCAAGTTGGGAGACAACAACTTCAGTGTTACCGGCTATAGCTTAGGCGGACATCTCGCCACGGCCTTTAGCATTTTGCGCAGAGAGGAGCTGCGTGAGGACGGCACTCCCAATCCCATTGTCAATACCTACACCATCAACGGTGCAGGAGTCGGTACCTTTACCGGGACGCTGGGTAGCGTTATGGGAATTTTTTCGCAACGACGCGCTACTGGTGCCAATGCGGATTTATTTACTTCATCACAAGCGCAATCTTTGTATAACCAATTCAAGGATGTCTTTCAAGCTGGGGCTAGTCAAGCTACTAAGGCAAGCGCCGAGTCTGCTCTTTATCAGCTTACCCTGCCTTTACAAGCCACCAACGGCATCGCGAGACAAGAGCTTTTGCTACTGCAAACAGCCCTACGGCGAATATCCGATGTCGCTGGTGAGGTCGAGCGAGTCAATGCGGGTATTCCAAACGGCAACAGTCCGGATGTTCCAGCCCGGCCGGTTACGACTTCAAAAATAAATGCTGTTGGGCTGGACTACCAGTTGGCGGTGCTTAAGGCCAGCGAGGCAACCAGTAGTACCCGAACTATCTTTGATTTTGGTGGTGTCGTAGCTTACTCAGGAAGAGAAATTGCGTCAGACCGCATTACTAATTTGTACGATTTGTACGGCGATACATCGCCGTCGGGTGTAGCCAATTCGCAAATTCACTATGGCGCAGCTACGCCGATATGGATAGAGGACCAACCTTTGCTCCGTGGTCAGGTGCCCAGCTCGGTACTTACTGCTTCTGGCGTTGGGGCATTGGCCGCGGATTTCAAATTGCTCGTTCCCGATTTCAGTCAAAACGATTTTGGCGACACACATAGTCTGGTATTGCTTGTTGACAGTCTGAACGTGCAAAGCATGTTGATGAAAATATCTTCAGGTCTGGATTTCGCCACTCTTAAAAGTATCTTCAACGCCGCTAGCAGCGACAAAGTGGAAACTGGCCTCACTTCAGATGTCGGTACCAACAACCAAGGTAAGGCTGACGGGGGCTCACTGGAGAAAGTCGTCAACGCTTTGGCTGATATGTTGGGTCTGGGCTGGAAAGGCAGTGCCAGACTTCAAGGTAGTCCGAATGGCAACACTTGGGCAATGCTCGACGATCCAGTTGGCTATAGCGGAAGAACCAAGTTTTATGAAAAGCTTAAGGCGATTACGGACACCTCAACATATCAAGCGCTGCTTGGAAAAGCCACCATCGTTCCCATTAGCCAGGTGACTGATGCGCAGACTAATTTTGCAAGCTTTCTTGCCTTCAACGCGCTGAGTCCTTTTGTCCTCCAAACCACTGATGCCACCGCGATTGCCAAACTCAAGCAGGCCAACGAAAGCTTGGCGCAGTCGTGGGAAGCCGATGCGCAACTGTCACCATCGCAAAAAGCCGCAGGCCTCAGCACCTTCACAACGAACTGGTATGCCGATCGGGCAGATATGCTCAGATGGGTCGCCTTTCGTAACACCAATAATCTTGAGAAACTTCGTAGCCCAACTGTTTCTCAGGCCGTCGCCTACAGCGATGCCGAGACCTCAACCCTGTTCAGTCTTGCCAATACCAACGCTGGCCCACAAGCCATACTTAAGGCAAAACGGATCATTTTTGCAGGAAGTGATGCCGACGAGCTCTCGGGCGAGGAAAAGGATGACCATATATACGGTGGAGGTGGCAACGACGTCATCGACGGCAAGGGTGGAGCAGACTACCTCGAAGGCAACGCTGGCGACGACACCCTCGTCGGAGGTGAGGGCACTGATACCCTGGTCGGCGGCGCAGGCTTCGATACCTATATTTTCAGCGCTGGCGGTAACCGCGACACCGTGCTGGACAGCGATGGACAAGGCAAGATTGAATTTGCCGGCCGAACACTTGACGGTAGCGGTACGCTTGTCTCAGACACCGCCGCTCAGGCTATCTGGGAAGATACGAGCCAGCCTGATGCAGTCATCACTTACCTGTGGGACAAGGTTAAAAAGGAACTCAGGATCAGTGGTGGCGGCGCTGCAGGCCTGAACAGTTCTGTGGTCATCCAGAACTATGCCGATCTGGCGCTCCGCATTCACGCCCCGGCAGCGGCGGCACCGGTTGTAGCACCGGTCATGCCTGTATTTGACCTCTCCACAAGTGAAGGTCGAGCAGCCTACTCAGAAGTGAATGATCCCAACGGAAACGTAATATCCGCGTCGCCTGCGGTCTCGGGTGCCGTCGCTTTGAAAGGTGGCGTGTTTGGCATGCAGGGGTCTCAGTACGTGGCCGGTAGCAAATACGGTGACATTATTGAGGGTGGAAGCGTGGTTAACACAAACCCGAACTTTGCGCCGCGCTCACAAGTCTTGTATGGCCTGGATGGGGATGACCATCTTTATGCCGTAACCACCCAGACAGTAGCGGATGCAGTCAGTAATTCGCTGGGTTATACCAACGTCCCGACGGATGCGGAGCTGGGTTCGTCCTGGGCCGCCCTGCATCCCTATAGTGAGGCGGTTGCGCTCGATGGAGGGGCCGGCAATGACACGTTGATTGGCAGTTCCTTGAACGACACCCTGTTTGGCGGCGACGGCAACGATGTCATCGTGGGCGGAAGTGGCAACGACATTATTTTGAGCGATGGCGATATCGGCGATAGCCGCGCCGGTGCCCACAGGATTGGGCAAAACACTTCCGGGGGCAGCCCAACGTCAACTACCCACAGCATGCTGGGAAAAGTGGCGCTTTACAGCTTCCATATCAAGACGGGCCAAACATGGGACTTGATGCCCAATGCGCCCACATTGGGTTACTTGGGAAATACCAGCTACTTCGACTACGTTTCTGCGAGCGGCAATTTTGGCTCGACAGGAGGTGGAACTGTGTATGACTACATGGACCCTCTGGGTAGCTACGACCTGGATGCCATCTCGGTGCTTAACCAGTCGAATGTACCGATCGAAGGATGGGACGCGTACTTTCCATCGGGAACCGAGATGGTTGCAACCAGCGGCCAATCCACAAAATTGCCGAGCTGGTATGGCGTCAGCAGCACTGATCCGCTAAACGACCAGACAAGAACTTTCAATACCAATCGCTATTACGGCAATGACGTGGTGTATGCCGGCGCGGGCGACGATGTGGTTAACACCGGAGGCGGTAGCGATATTGTCCTGGCGGGCTCAGGCGTCGACTTTGTCGCCGGCTATAGCGGGGACGATTACATCTTTGGCGAGGAAGACAACGACTATCTTTGGGGCGATGAAGCCACCGTGTTGAATACGGCAACACTGGGTGCCACGGTTGACCGTTGGACGGGTATCTCTTACAGCAAGGCCGGTCTGAATGCCCTTGGTTTCTATGGCGAGGATTATCTGGACGGTGGTAGCGGTAACGACGTGTTGGTGGGTGGGGGTAACCGCGACACGCTGCTCGGCGGCATTGGCGAAGATTGGCTGTTCGGTGATGACGTGGAAGGCCAGTTATCAAGTGCGGACTCCGGTGATGACTATCTGGATGGTGGTGAAGGTGCTGACTGGCTGTTTGGCGGCCGAGGCAAGGACACGCTGATTGTGGGAGCGGGCGACAAAGCCCAAGGTGGGGAAGGCGAAGACGTTTATCTCATTTCTGGTGATTCAGAGCTGACCGACATTTCTGGCAAAAACAGCTACCGAATCGATGCGGCCTTGGCGACCGTTATCAGCCTTGACGATTACTCGCGAGCTGGCAGCACTATTGAGATTTTCAACGCCCTGGCAGGCAGCAAGCCTGAACTGACGTTTCAGGGCGGGGGGATATTGACCATTGGAGGGCTGGTTATTTACTGTGGTGCGGGTTGGCTGGACGGTTCACTGGCATCGGTTTCCGTGAATGGGGCAAGCTATAGCGCCAAAGACCTGCTGCGAGCCAGCCCTACTTCGCGCCAGGTGACAGTGACAGGCCCACCGCAAGAGGTGGTAACGGGAACCGGCTGGGACGATATCGTTGTCATGGGAAGCGGCAATGTTGTTTCCGCAGGCCAAGGCAACGACGTCATCCGCTTCGAGTCTGCCGACAACACACTGGAATTCCATGAGGGCGACGGCAATGACCTGATCATCATGGGGGCTGGCGCCGCTGAAGCCGAAGCCACCGCGCTCAACTTGGCGCTTGACGCGAATGCCGATATTTCCTTGCTGAGAATTGGATTGTCCGGGCCGGTTGACAACCGCAAGGTCGTCCTTTTCATGACGCCCGTCGGGCAAGACTCCATCAGCATCCAAACCATCGGTGCGGATGTCGAGGCCTTCCTTGACCGTTTTGTCATCACGGCAGGTGCACAAACAACCACGCTAGCTCAATTGCTCGCCAACGGTCAGCAATTCCAGGGTAATGAGTATGACAACGAGCTCATCGCTTTCAACCAGGCCAGCTCCCTGAATGGCCAGGGCGGCAACGATACCCTGGTGGGCAGCGTCTTTGATGACGTCCTGGACGGCGGCACGGGCAATGATGTAGCTTATGGCGGCCTCGGTAACGATACGTACAAGTGGGGCCGTGGTTTTGGCAGCGATGTGCTGGTGGAACAAGGTGGCCGCGATGTCCTGATGCTGACTAATCTTCTGGACACGGATATCGCGGTCAGCAAAGACTCATCAGGCAACCTGAAGCTGAAGGTAATCGATTCGGGTGAAGAGCTCGTGGTAGGGGCATTCTTTGGATCGGACTACGACGGAGCCATTGAGACGATCGTGTTCTCCAATGGGGTGGAGTGGGGTATCAACACGCTCAAACTCATGACGCTGGTGCCCACCGGGGCGGATGACGACATCACCGGGTTTGACGGCGATGACCATTTGACCGGAGGCGGCGGTAACGACCAACTGAGTGGCGGCGGCGGAAATGACTTGCTTGAGGGGGGTGATGGCAATGACAGCCTGCGGGGCAATCAGGGCGATGACCGCTTGATCGGAGGCCTGGGCAATGACAGCCTGACGGGAGGCCGCGGCGACGACACCTTTGTTTGGGGCCTGGGGCAGGGGAACGACTTGATTTATGACTTTGGCGGAGGTGCGCTTGACACGCTGGAGCTAAGCGCTTTGAACCCAGGAGACGTTTCGGGCATCCGATACAACGGCGGTGACGCCGTCCTGACGATTACCGCCACTGGCGAGACCATCAACATTACCCAACAGTTCTATGCGCTGGACGAGTACTACTACACCATTGAGCGGCTGGTCTTTGCGGACGGCACGATCTGGAATATCGAGGATCAGTCTTTCAGCTTTTTGTTGACGGAGCGCAGCTGGCTGGGCGGCTCTAACTTGTACGGCTGGGGATTGGCCGATCACATCGTGGCCGGCAGCAGCGGCAACGCTATGTATGGAATGGAAGGAAACGACTATCTTGAAGGGGGTGACGGTTCCGATACGCTGGACGGTGGAACCGGCGATGACATGCTGGTGGGTGGACTGAATAACGACAGTTACGTCTACGGGCTGGGGTATGGCCGGGACACGATTTCCGACCTCGACACCACAGCCGGCAATGTGGACACGCTCTTCATGCAGGCAGGGATCGCAGCCGGCGACGTGACGGTTTCCCGTACGGCAACGCAGCTGGTATTGACCATCAGCGCGTCGGACCAGGTTCTGATTGACTGGGACCTGGCTGCCGGGAAAGGCATCGAACGCGTTGAGTTCGCCGACGGCACCGTGTGGGACCGGCAGGCCTTGGAGGCAGCAGTTGTCCCAACGGCGACCACCCCCACAATCCTGGGCACAGCCGGAGACGACATGTTAGGCGGCACAAGCGCAGCAGACGTGTTTGATGGGCAGGCCGGGGACGACGAGTTTCACGGAATGGGGGGTAACGACGTCTACCTGTACAGCCTGGGAGATGGCAGCGACACCATCCTGGACTACGACGAGACCGCCGGCAATGTGGACACCGTGCGCTTTGACGGCACCGTGCTGGCCGGCGACGTCAGCCTCAGCCGCGACCAGACGCACCTGTACCTCAACATCGCGGGAACGGGCGAGCGCATCACCTTT
>NZ_JBFUCN010000057.1:0-7570 GCF_056405195.1 Polaromonas sp. P1_H6 | reverse complement strand
AGCTTGCAGGAAGGGCTGGTTCGCCTCGGCTAATGGGGACGACATAGAAACCCCGGGAAGCTCTTGGCTACCGGGACATGCAAGTCGTGGCCAGGGTCAACCAGGGCAAGCGGACGGTGCTCGAGTATTTGTTGTCGCCTGTGCAGAAGTCGGGGAGGGAGAGGTGAATCACTGCTTGATGGTAATCGTCAATAGGCAGTCGCTACTTTGGCAATCGAAAACTGAGAACAATCGATGACCGGAATTTATCTTCTCTCGACGTTGGGGATTTGGCTGGCCTTCTGCATTTGGTTGAGCAAGGCTATCGCGCAAAAGATGCCCAAGGCAGTCCTGCGAATACCCATTGGTGTAGCTGTATTTGTACTACTGCTACTGCTACCGTTGCTCGATGAGTTCATTGGAAGTCGCCAGTTTGAGCAGCTCTGTAAAGCGAACTCGACGATTCAAGTTGATCGTGCGGCAGCGGCAGGAAAGACTGTTTATCTAGCTGACATGGTTGATATTGAAATCAAAAATAAGTGGCTGCGTTTTGTTGTGCGGCAATGGCGGTTTCTTGATGCGACAACTAATGAACTTGTTGTTAGCTACAACACTTTGATGGCAGGCGGTGGGCGACTCAGCCAGATGTTGGGTATTTCGGAAGGTCGCGTGCCATTGACTTTTAAGGGGCAATGTGAGCCCGGTGGATTGGTCGACCCCGTCAAGTTATTTAGCGACCTCAAGATAACTCAAATTCAACGCTCGAAACTTAATCATCAGGAGAAAAAATGACAACCATCAACGATACATTCATCAATGCATTGCTGGCGGATTCCTCGTATGTCGATGGATTAACTCCTGGTTTAAGTGAGGATAACTTAAGCGCCAAATTGGCTGGTCGAATGACTCCCGAGTTGGCCAAATACATAGGGGATAACTTCAGCGTCGTGACTCAAGCGAGCGGTTTTTCTTCAAGTTTTGAAGCCACGGTTTGGCGTGGAAATTCAGGCACACCTTACGCCGGGCAGGTTTATGTCTCCATGCGTGGTACCCAGGAAATTCCTGATTTCGCTGTCGACGGTGACCTGGCCATATCTGGTTTGGCGCACGCTCAGTTGGTTGACATGGTTAACTGGTGGTTGCGCGAAAGCACGCTACCGGGGCAAATGGCAAAGCAGATCGCTCTTGATGTTACGGTGGTATCTACTATTCCTCCCGTTGTTTTCCAGAATTTTGTTGCTGCTCCCGATGTTCAAGGTGTAGGAAGCCTGACAGGAATTGCAGGCATCAGCGCCATCAAATCAGTGAACGGCCACAGTCTTGGGGGTTATCTTGCCAGCTCATTTGTGAGGTTGTTCGGTTCTCAGTGGCCAGTCGAAGCGATCAATACTTTTAACAGCGCGGGCTTTAGCAGGCCGGCAACACTCAATATTGAGAATGGGTTTGGCCAGATTACCCAAGCCATCGGAAGTTGGTTGGGAATCGGAAGTTTTAGCGACGCACAGAATAATTATTTTGCTGAGAATGGTATCAACGTAACTACCAATACTTGGAACCCGGTGGGATTCAAGCAATACGGTACGCGAATAGGATTGTTCCAGGAGGACCTCACGCCGGCGCTTATCAACAATCATTACATGTATAAGCTCACCGACATGTTGGCGTTGGGCAATGCGCTGGCCAAACTGGACTCGACATTCGATTTGGTAAAACTGTCTAAGTTGGTCAGCGCCGGCAGTAATCAAATGGTGGCGTCCTATGAGGGGCTGCTTGATGGTCTTAGAAGGATGTTGCAGTCTGCAGACGCGGCTCCAACTTTCCCGGGAGACGCAAATGGATCTAATACAGGTCCGCAGCCAGGAACACGGTTAAATTTTCACTCCAATCTCGACACTCTCGTCAAGAGCGATGCTTTCAAGGGCCTTATCGGCAAGGCCACGCTGACGCTTGCCGATGCAGGCCTTGCCACCCAAGCTGAGACAAACTTTTCTGCCTTTCTAAGCCTTTATGCGCTAAGCCCTGTCGTTATTAATACAAGCGACACCACAGCGCTTGGAAAACTCAAACAAGCTAACGAAGTATTAGCCGGGAAATGGGACGCTGATGCGCAGCTCACGGCGCAGCAGCGGGCTCAGGGGCTTGGTACCTTTACCGGGAATTGGCGGACTGACCGCGCCCTGCTATTGCAAGCAATCGTTGGCCGCAATGAAAAAGATCTCACTGGCACAGGCACTGTCGTTGGCAGTGCCCAATTTGCCACAGATCGCGTGTTCGAACTAGAGTATGTGGATTTCAGTGACAGCGCAAAGAAGACGCTGATTGCCTGGAACCCCGCCAACAACGCGGCAAGCAATGCACTCAGCACTCGCCCTCGGCAACGTATCGCCTTCGGTGACGACCAAGCCAATACCCTCACTGGCAGCGACAACAAGCTCGAAGACCACCTCTACGGCGGAGGTGGTGATGACACTCTGGACGGAAAAGCCGGTGCCGACTATCTCGAAGGCAACGCAGGCGACGACATCCTCATCGGAGGTGAGGGCGATGACACCCTGGTAGGCGGTGCGGGCTCCGACACCTACCGCATCACAGCCGGTGAAGGCTTCGACACCCTGACGGACAAAGACGGCAAGATCGAACTCAAGATTGGTGCTGACACGATTACCTTGGCTGGCGGCCATGCGGTCCCCAACTCGGCCAACACCTGGATGGGCCACGACGGCCGCGTGTACTACAGCCTGATTCCATCCTCCAGCGGTGAGGGCGCGATGGACCTTGTTATCAGCACCACCGCTGGCGCCTTCAAGATACGCAATTTTGAAAGCGGCGACCTTGGCATCACGCTCGAAGGCGCGCAGCCCGATACGGTGATACGTACACCGCGCACTGGAGGAAGTTTCGACCACGCCGGCGCGGAAATCTTCACGCTCACCGCACCTTACAACTGGTTGGACCTTGAAGAGCGCGGCGATCACGACAAAATCATTATCGAAGGTAGCGAAACCGCAGCCGTCACTCCCTTCTACGGAGGCATCGCCACTCCCACAGACGCCGGCGATATCGTCATCGGAGGTGGTGGCAACGACCTGCTGGCCACTGGTATGGAAAATAACCGAAGCCTGTATCGATCGACGACCGACCAGACCAAAGAGATCCTCTCGTACGAGTACAACCCCGCGGGCCTGACCGTGGACGGCGTTCGCTACGCTTACCTGTTCAGCTATGCCGGTGGCACACAGGACGTCGGGCGCGACCACATCGAGGGAAACGCCGGGGCCGACGTGCTTTCCGGCGGCAATCGAGGCGACGAGCTGCTGGGTGGCAGCGAGGGAGATCTGCTGTTTGGCGGCCGCGGAGCCGACTACCTTGACGGTGGTTCGGGCAACGACCTGATGTTTGCCAGCCACTCCATCGAGCGCGAGCGCCTCACCAAATTTGGGGAACTCGGTGCCGGCCAGACCGTGGTGGCCAGCGCAATCCTGGATGGTGTCGTGCCGCTCTGGCGCCTGCTGACTACCCAGGTAGGTACAAGCCTGAAATACAGCGTGGAAGGCCTGTCGATCATAGACACCAATAACCAGATAGACCGACCCTTGGCCTTGGATTTGAGCAATTATGTGGATGCCAGCACCTCGATCTATGGCAATGGCGGGGACATGCTCTTCGGTGGTACGGGTGATGATTTGCTCGTGGGTTCCCACGCAACGGACTACCTCTACGGCGAACAAGACAACGACACGATTTATGGCCGCGGTGGCGCTGACCGTCTCGAAGGCGGTGGCGGCAATGACATCCTGTACGGCGATGGTGTGGAAGGTGACGTAACCTCGTGGGCGGCAACGCCTGAAAGCCTGTTCGGTGATGATTATCTGGATGGCGGATCAGGCAATGACCTTCTCAACGGTGGCAATGGCGTTGACACCTTGATCGGCGGGGACGGGTTGGACTGGCTTTACGGCGGTAAGGGCGACGACACCCTGATCGGTGGCGAAGGGCAAGACCGGCTTTACGGTGAAGACGACAACGACACCCTGGTGGTGGGCGCAACCGACATTGCCGAAGGCGGCGCCGGCGATGACATTTACCAGGTCAACGGCAATGCCGAGCTGACCGACGACTCTGGACAAAACCGCTACACCATTGACGCCTCCCAGGCGACAGTGGTCAAACTGAACGACTCCTCGCATGCGGCCGGCACGCTGAATATCATCAATGCCGGCAACCCGGCGGATGTGCCCGTGCTGACCTTCCTTCCAAACGGCAACCAGGTCTTAACCATTGGGGCGCTGCAGGTGCAAGGCACAGGCTGGGCGGATGGCTCCCTGGCGTCTGTCAGCGTCAACGGCAAAACCTATACCGCAAAAGCGCTGCTTCAGCGTAGCCTCACACCGCGAACCGTGGACGTGGCTGGCGCCAATCAGGAAGTTGTCACAGGTCTGGGCGCTGACAGCATTGCGGTGCATGCCGGCGGCAATACGATTTCCGCAGGCGGAGGTAACGATCAGATTCAGCTTGAGTCAGGTGGAAACACTTTGAGCTTTGAGGCTAATGACGGCCGGGACCTTGTGAAGATGGGTAGCGGTGCCCTGGCGGCCGCCTCGGCGGTGACCATCGCCCTGGGCGAACAAGCCGACCTGGCCAGCCTGCGCATAGGCCTGGTGCAGCGCAATTCCAAATCGGTGGTGCTGTACCTCGACTCGACCGGTACCGACAGCATCACGCTGGAGCCCAGCTACGGCGATGGGGATGTCGAGCTGTTCCTGGCCAACATCGTGGTCACGGCCGGCGGCCAGACCACCACGCTGGCGGGCCTGCTGGCGGCGGGCCAGGAAGCCCAGGGGGACGCTGGCGATAACTACCTTATGGCCTTCAACAAACCCAGCGTTCTGTCGGGGGCAGCCGGTTACGACGTGCTGGTGGGCAGCGCGTTCAACGACACGCTCGACGGCGGCACCGGAGAGGACACCCTGGTGGGCGGAGCGGGCGACGATACGTATGTCTGGGGAAGGGGCAGCGGCAACGATACCGTGACCGAAGAAAGTGGATTCGACACCTTGTTGCTGGGCAATTTGCTGGCCACCGATATCCGGGTTCGAGGCGACGGCGGCGTGGGCTTTGTGATTGAGGTGATTGATACCGGTGAGCGGCTTCGGCTCATCAGCAGCTCTCTTGATTTACTCCAGCAGAGCGTGGTTGAAAAGCTGGTCTTTGCAGACGGGCTCGAGTGGGACCTCCCGGCCCTTCGGCTCAAATCACTGGAAGGTACCCCCGGCAGCGACTTCATCTGGGGCTTTGATACCGATGACGTGCTTGACGGCGGTGATGGCAACGACAGCCTGATCGGTGGCGGGGGTGATGATCGTCTTATAGGTGGTGCCGGCAACGACAACCTGGATGGAGGCACAGGAAGCGACACTTTCGTCTGGGGGCGCGGAGACGGCGACGACCACATCTATGATTTTGGCGGTGGTGCCAATGACTCTCTGGAACTTCGAGGTCTGTACGCCTCGGACCTGACCATGGTCCGGCATAACGGCGGCGAAGCATTTCTGAGGATCAACAACACGGGCGAGACGCTGAGCATTGCGCAGAACTTTTTGGCGGGAGAGCTATATACCGTTGAGTGGTTCCGGTTTGCGGATGGGACCGTCTGGAACATCCAGGACCAGGCGCTCAATATGGAGCTGAGGGAAAGTTATTCCTTCGAATCGGCATTGATAGGGTGGTCGCTGTTCGACCACATCGTCGGCGGCGCTTACGAAAACTACCTCTACGGATTTGAGGGCGACGACATCCTCGACGGCGGGGGCGGCAACGACTATTTGTATGGCGGCTCCGGCAACGACACATACGTTTGGTATGCCGGTTCAGGTGATGACATCATTCGTGATACTTCCGGGGAGCCCGGTGATACCGGTGGAGGTTTTGACAACGTCAGGCTGGTGGGACTGAATCCAGCCGACATCGTGCTGACCTACGAGCCTGGGTACCTGGACCTCATCATCCAGATTATTTCCACCGGTGAGACATTGACGATCAGCCAGGGCCTCAATGCCGACGCCACGGGCTATTTCCTGGAGCGCATTGTTTTCGACAATGGTGTGGTCTGGAATGCTGGCGATATATTCGCGCTGGCTGAGGCGAGCCGCCTCAATCATGCCCCTGAAGCGGTGTATGCCTTGGACGATCAGGAAATCGAGGCACAAGGGAACGTCGGCCTGGATATTCCCTCGGACCTGTTTTCTGACGAAGACGGCAATCCGTTGACGTACAGCTTCAGCCTTGCCAACGGCGACCCTTTGCCCGCCTGGCTAAACTTCAACGTCGACTCGTTCAGGCTTGAGGGAACCGCGCCATTGGGCTTTGCCGGGGCGCTTTCCATTACCGTCAAGGCAAGGGACATCTTCGGCTTGTCAGCCTCGTCGAATTTCACGCTCACGGTTGCCGCGCCCGATGCGGTCATTCAAGGCACGGAAGGCAATGACACCCTCTTCGGCACTTCAAGGGCTGACGTGATGGCCGGTGGCGCCGGCAACGACTTGCTGAGCGGTGGCGCCGGCAACGACGTCTACCTGTACAGCCGGGGCGACGGCTCCGACCGCATCGACGACTACGACGAGACGGTGGGGAACATCGACACCCTGCGCTTTGACAGCACGGTGACCGCCGCTGATATCAAGGTCACCCGAAACTTCGACGGCGACGCGTACCTGAGCATCGGCGGCACAAGAGACCGCATCACTCTGGCAGGGACGTTCGCCATCGGAGGCAACAAGATAGAGCAGATCGAGTTTGCCGACGGTACCGTGTGGGATACCGCAATGCTCGAAAGCCTGCAAGTGCTGCAAACTGCGACCGAAGGCACAGACGAGCTGGTAGGCACTGTGGGTGATGACACGGTCAACGGCCTGGGGGGTGACGACGAGTTGTTCGGCATGGCCGGCAACGATACCCTGGACGGCGGTGCCGGCAATGACTACCTGTCAGGAGGCGCCGGTAGCGACGTTTATCTCTTTGGCCGCGGCTCAGGTGTAGACCTGATCGGCGAGTTCAACGAGGCGGCGGGCGATATCGACACCTTGCGCTTTGACAGTACCGTAGAAGTGGCTGATATCACGGTCACACGTGATGAAGCCGGCACACTGACTTTGAGCATCAACGGCACGGACGATAAGGTGCAATTCAACAACTGGTTTGCCGACAATACCGACCAATTCAAACAGGTGGAGCGGGTTGAGTTCGCCGACGGCACCGTGTGGGACCGGCAGGCCTTGGAGGCAGCAGTTGTCCCAACCGCGACCACCCCCACAATCCTGGGCACAGCCGGAGACGACATGTTAGGCGGCACAGGCGCAGCAGACGTGTTTGATGGGCAGGCCGGGGACGACGAGTTTCACGGAGGGGAGGGTAACGACGTCTACCTGTACAGCCTGGGAGACGGTAGCGACACCATCCTGGACTACGACGAGACCGCCGGCAATGTGGACACCGTGCGCTTTGACGGCACCGTGCTGGCCGGCGACGTCAGCCTCAGCCGCGACCAGACGCACCTGTACCTCAACATCGCGGGAACGGGCGAGCGCATCACCTT
>NZ_JBFUCN010000056.1:0-8361 GCF_056405195.1 Polaromonas sp. P1_H6 | reverse complement strand
GAGTTTAGCCGGACCCCGCTTGGCTCGAGCACCGCAGGTTGCCCGTAGCGAAGCGTAGGGACCCAGACTGCGGGTCGCCTTTTCTTTGGTGACTTTCTTTTGGCGAAGCAAAAGAAAGTTACTTGCTGCCGGGCAACCCCCGGCCAGCAACCCTCAGCAGAGGGCGCACTAGCCGGGGCAAGAACCGACCTAAAGAAACCTCTCCAGCAACCGCCGAGAAGCCCGATCCAGCGCAGTCATATCACGAACGCTGTATTGCACGCCCTGGCTGCCGGCAATCAGCAAGCCCGTCCGCGCCAAGCGACGAATGTCCTCCTCACCCTTGAGGATGAAAGAGGTCTCCCCCCGATCAGTCTCAACAGTCCAGACGCTGGGCGTACCAAAGCTGGAAACACTTTTAAGCCGCGTGATCTCAGGCACAAAATCCCGCAACGCAAGTTCTTCCTCAAGCAGCGCACGCGCAGCCGGCGCCACGGCCTGCAGGCTGTCAACCCAGGCGACCTCGTGGCCCTCGGTGTTGACCAACGAAATACCTTCGTCGGGCGCGGCGATGGGAAAGGCCCGCACCGGCACCACGCCGGCATGCGTCTGGCCGCCCACATCGGTGAACACCAGGCGGCCCGAGGCGTCGCGCACCAGCTGGAGAGCGGAGGAGATGGAAGTGAAATCAGTCATGACAGGTCCCGGGCTCATGCGTTGTCAACGTGATGCGCGGCGTGGGCGATCTGCGAGGTGGCCAGCGCGATGCGGCCTTCCTCGGCTTCCTCACCGCCTTCTTCGTTGTCCACCTGGCGCGCCTGGGCTTCGTAGAGCCGCCAGTAGTGGCCCTGCTTGGCCATCAATTCGTCATGCGGTCCGACTTCGACCACCTGGCCGCGGTCCATCACCACCAGGCGGTCTGCCTTTCGCAGTGTCGAGAGGCGGTGGGCAATCGCGATCGTGGTGCGGCCCTGCACCAGGTTGTCGAGCGCGCGCTGTATCTCTTTTTCGGTCTCGGTGTCCACCGAGGACGTGGCCTCGTCGAGGATCAGGATGCGCGGGTCTATCAGCAACGCGCGCGCGATCGAGATGCGCTGGCGTTCGCCGCCTGACAGGCCCTGGCCGCGTTCGCCGACCAGCGAGTCGTAGCCCTGCGGCAGGCGCAGGATGAACTCATGCGCATGGGCGGCGCGCGCGGCGGCCACGATCTCGGCGCGCGTGGCGCCGGGCTTGCCGTAGGCGATGTTCTCGGCAATCGTGCCGAAGAACAGGAAGGGCTCCTGCAGCACCAGGCCGATGTGGCGGCGGTAGTCGGCCACGCCGAAGCGGCGTATGTCGGTGCCATCCACGCTGATGGCACCGTCGCTCACGTCGTAGAAGCGGCAGATCAGGTTCACCAGCGTGCTCTTGCCCGAGCCGCTGTGGCCCACCAGCCCAATCATCTCGCCGGGCCGTATCTGCAGGTCCAGCCCGCGGATGACCGAGCGGTTGCCGTAGCGAAAGCCCAGGTTCTTCATGTCGATGCGGCCTTCGAGCTTGCCGATCTTCACCGGGTTGGCGGTTTCCGGCACGTTGGAGACGTGGTCCAGGATGTCGAAGATGCGCTTCGCGCCGGCCGCGGCTTTTTGCGTGACCGAGACAATGCGGCTCATGGAATCGAGCCGGCCGTAAAAACGGCCGATGTAGGCGATAAATGCCGTCAGCACACCGACCGTGATCTGCTGCCTGGACACCAGCCAGATGCCGAAAGCCCAGACCACCAGCAGTCCCACCTCGGTCAGCAGCGAGACGGTGGGCGTGAACAGCGACCAGGTCTTGTTGAGCTTGTCGTTGACCGCCAGGTTGTGCTGGTTGACCTCGCGAAAGCGCTGGGCCTCGCGCTTTTCCTGGGCGAAAGCTTTCACCACGCGGATGCCCGGAATCGTGTCGGCCAGCACATTGGTCACGTCCGACCAGACGCGGTCGATTTTTTCAAAACCGGTGCGCAGCTTGTCGCGCACCACGTGGATCATCCAGCCGATAAAGGGCAGCGGCAGCAGCGTCACCACCGCCAGCCAGGGGTTGATGGAGAACAGGATGACCGCGGTCATCACGATCATCAGCACGTCGGTCGCGAAATCCAGCGCGTGCAGCGACAAAAACACGCAGATGCGGTCGGTTTCCGAGCCAATGCGCGACATCAGGTCGCCGGTGCGCTTGCCGCCGAAGTAGTCCAGCGACAGCTCCAGCAGGTGGTCGAAGGTGGCGGTGCGCAGGTCGGCGCCTATGCGCTCGGACACCAGCGCCAGCAGGTAGGTGCGCGCCCAGTTCAGCGCCCAGCCCAGCACGGCCGCGCCCAGCAGGCCGCCCAGCAGCGCGCCGACCTTCCAGGGCTCAATCCGCTGGCCGTTCTGGAAGGGGATCAGGATGTCGTCCATCAGCGGGATGGTCAGGTAGGGCGGCACCAGCGTGGCGGCGGTGGAGGCCAGCGTCAGTAGAAACCCGGCCAGCAGCTGGTGGCGGTAAGGGTGGGCAAAACGCCAGAGGCGCAGCAGCACCCAGGTCGAGGGCGGCGTGTGCAGTTCGCGGGCGCAGGCCGGGCACTCCTCGCTGTCCGGCGGCAGCGGCAGGTCGCATTCGGGGCACAGGGCGGTCTCGTCGGCCGGGGGCGCCTCGGCCAGACCCTGAGCGGCCTGCTGCTGGGCAAACAGCCGCACCAGGCGCAGCGCCTGCACATTGGCGCCCAGCGTGAAGCGCCAGCCGGCCAGGCGAATGCCTGCCTGGTGCAGCTCCAGCGTGCCCACGCCGGCATGGTCGAAATGGCGCAGCGACAGGCCGGCCAGCCCCTTGCCGGCCGCGTCCACCGTGGGCCAGGCGGCCCAGTCGCCGCCAGGGGCGCGGGCCAGCAGGCGGCGGTCGGTCAGGGCCAGCAAGCCCTGGGCGAAACGAAGTTGGCTGTCCAGGTCAACCGTAAGCGTACACAGAACGTTTTCCTGGGTTGCAAGTTGTGAGCGAAGCCCCGCCAAAGCGGGGTCGGTAAGGCTGGAGTCGTCTGCCGGGTGTTTGTGTTGCATTGTGTTGGTGAATTCTTGGCGTCCCGCATCTGGCGCGGCTGGGTTTTCGCAGGTCTTGGTCTTCGCGCGTGGGGAACCCGAACAGGGGATTTTCGCCGAATGCAGCCCGGAACGACAAAATTGACCCTCAATCCCCGAAAATGGCGAAACCGTCTACCGATCCCAGGCGACGGCCCTGTTCGCGATAAGAACAAATACATAACGAGACACACGGGGATCCACCGGAGCCTTCACAGGCCCCACACTGAAATTCATCGGCCGGGACCAGGCCTCGCACCGACGGGTGCGGCGCCTGCCTGCCGACCATGTTGAAACCAATGAGCCCTCAGGACGACATCAAGCTGCTGCGCATCAACTACCTGCGCGGTCCCAACATCTGGACTTACCGGGCCGTGCTTGAGGTCTGGCTGGACCTCGGAACTCTCGAAGACTTCCCCTCCAACGACCTCCCCGGCTTCAACGACCGCCTGGTCGCCCTGTTGCCGGCCCTGCTCGAACACCACTGCGGCGTGGGCGAGCGCGGCGGCTTCATCCAGCGCCTGCGCGAAGGCACCTGGTCCGGCCACGTGCTGGAGCACGTGGTGATCGAGCTGCTCAACCTGGCCGACATGCCCACCGGCTTCGGCCAGACACGCAGCACCTCGCAGCGCGGCGTCTACCGCATGGTGTTCCGCGCGCGCGACGAGCAGGTCGCCCGCACCGCGCTGGCCGAAGGCCACCGCCTGCTGATGGCCGCCATCAACGGCACGCCCTACGGCCCCGCCGACGTGCAGGCCGCCGTCGAGAAAATCCGCGCCAAGGTCGACGACTGCTACCTCGGGCCCAGCACCGCTTCCATCGTGGCCGCCGCCACCGACCGCCGCATCCCCCACATCCGCCTGAACGACGGCAACCTGGTGCAGCTGGGCTACGGCGCCAGCCAGCGCCGCATCTGGACGGCCGAGACCGACCTCACCAGCGCCATCGCCGAAGGCATCGCCCACGACAAGGACCTCACCAAAAGCCTGCTCGCCACCTGCGGCGTGCCGGTGCCCGAAGGCCAGATCGTCGCCACGCCCGAAGAGGCCTGGGAAGCCGCCGAAGACATCGGCCTGCCGGTGGTCGTCAAGCCCTCCGACGGCAACCACGGCCGCGGCGTCGCGCTGGACCTTAAAACCCGCGCCGAAGTCGAGGCCGCCTTCACCGTGGCCGCCCGGCACGGCAGCGAAGTCATGGTCGAGCGCTTTGTGCGCGGCCATGAGCACCGCCTGCTGGTGGTCGGCGGCCGCGTGGTCGCCGCTGCGCGCGGTGAAGCCGCCTGGGTCACCGGCGACGGCAACGCCACCGTCGCCCAGTTGGTCGACGCCCAGCTCAACACCGACCCGCGCCGCGGCGTCGGCGAAGACTTCCCGCTGGGCCGCATCAACGCCGCCGAAGACGGCGCCGTCATCCTTGATTTGCAGCGCCAGGGCCTGGCGCCCGACAGCGTGCCCGCCGCCGGCCGCGAAGTGCTGATCCAGCGCAACGGCAACGTCGCCATCGACTGCACCGACGCCGTGCACCCCGAGGTCGACCACGTCGTCTCCCTGGCCGCCCGCGTGGTCGGCCTGGACATCGCCGGCGTCGACGTGGTCGCGCAGGACATTTCCCGCCCCTTGCATGAACAAGGCGGCGCCATCGTCGAGGTCAACGCCGGCCCCGGCCTCTTGATGCACCTCAAGCCCGCCGAGGGCGCGCCGCGCCCCGTGGGCCGCGCCATCTGCGACCACCTGTTCCCGCACGGCGCCGATGCCGACGCCGGCACCGACGGCCGCATCCCCATCGTCGGCATCGCCGGCTCCGGCGGCAATTACCGCGTCGCCCGGCTGGTGGCCTGGCTGCTGCACCTGTCGGGCCGGCACACCGGCCTGGCCTGCCAGGCCGGCCTCTTCCTCGACCAGCGCTGCGTGGACGCCTCCGACTGCGCCAACTGGGAAGCCGGCCAGCGCCTCTTGATCAACCGCGCGGTGCAGGCCGCCGTTTTTGAAAACGGCGCCGACACGATTTTGCGCACCGGTTTGCCTTACGACAAATGCCAGGTCGGCGTGGTCACCGATTTAGGCGGCGCGCAAGGCCTGGCCGAATTCGACATCACCGAAGACGATCAGATGTTCAAGGTCATGCGCTCGCAGGTCGACGTGGTGTTGCCCGGCGGCGCCGCCGTGCTCAATGCCGCAGACCCGCGCATCGCCGGGATGGCCGAGCTCTGCGACGGCGAGGTGATCTTCTACAGCGTCGACCCCAAGGCCCCCGCCCTGGCGGCGCATTGCGCCCAGGGCGGCCGCGCCCTCTTTATCCGGCAAGACCAGGTGGTGCTGGCCACCGGCGCCAGCGAGGCCTTTTTGCCCGGCCTCGGCAAGCTGGGCGCCTGGCGCGAACGCCGCGGCCTCACCGAAGACGCCCTGCTGGCCGCCATAGGCGCGGCCTGGGCGCTCGGCATTTCGCTCAACCTCATAGGCGCCGGCATGGAAGCCTTTGAAACCACCCCTAAAACCGCCGGGAGTGCCGAATAATGGAAGTGTCCCGCATCCGCGCCCTGCGCGGGCCCAACCTCTGGAGCCGCCACACCGCGCTCGAAGCCATCGTCGCCTGCACTGCCGTCGAATGCAACATCGCCGGCCTGCCCGGCTTCGAAGCCCGTGCGCGCGCGCTGTTCCCCGGCATGGGCGCGCTGCGCCAGACCGGCCACGCCGGCGCGCTGTCGCTGGCCCATGTACTTGAAGCCGCCGCGCTCGAGCTGCAGGCCGCCGCCGGCTGCCCCATCACCTTCAGCCACACGGCCGCCACCGTCGAGGCCGGCACCTACCAGGTCGTCGTCGAATACAGCGAAGAAGCCGTCGGCCGCCTGGCCTTTGAACTGGCCCAGGCCCTGATCCACGCCGCCCTGCGCGACACCGCCTTCGACCTTGACGCCGCCATCGCCCAGCTGCGCGACCTCGACGAGGACGAGCGCCTGGGCCCCAGCACCGGCGCCATCGTCGACGCCGCCGTCGCGCGCGGCATTCCTTATCGCCGCCTCACCAAAGGCAGCATGGTGCAGTTCGGCTGGGGCGCCAAACAGCGGCGCATCCAGGCCGCCGAAGTCGATTCCACCAGCGCCGTCGCCGAATCCATCGCGCAAGACAAGGACCTCACCAAAAAGCTGCTGCGCGCCGCCGGCGTGCCGGTGCCGCTGGGCCGCCCCGTCACCGACCCCGACGACGCCTGGGCCGCCGCCCGGCAGGTCGGCCTGCCCGTGGTCGTCAAGCCGCAGGATGGCAACCAAGGCAAAGGCGTCACCGTCAACATCAGCACCCGTGAGCACCTGGACATCGCCTACAAGACCGCCGCCGAACACGGCGAGGTCATGGTCGAGAAATTTCTGCCCGGCAGCGACTTCCGCCTGCTGGTGGTCGGCAACAAGCTGGTCGCCGCCTCGCGCCGCGAGCCGCCGCAGGTGGTGGGCGACGGCCTGCACACCGTGCGCGAACTGGTCGACATCGTCAACCAGGACCCGCGGCGCGGCGAAGGCCACGCCACCTCGCTCACCAAGATCCGTTTTGACGACATCGCCGTCGCGCGCCTCGAAGTGCAGGAGCTCACGCCCGAATCGATTCCCGCCAAGGGCCGGCGCGTCATCCTGCGCAACAACGCCAACCTCAGCACCGGCGGCACCGCCACCGACGTCACCGACGACGTGCACCCCTCGGTCGCCGCGCGCGCCGTGGCCGCCGCCCAGATGGTCGGCCTTCACATCTGCGGTGTCGACGTGGTCTGCGAAAGCATGCTGCGCCCGCTCGAGTCGCAAAACGGCGGCGTCGTCGAAGTCAACGCCGCGCCCGGCCTGCGCATGCACCTGTCGCCCTCCTACGGCAAGGGCCGCGCCGTCGGCGCCGCCATGATCGACGAGCTCTTCCCCGCCGGCGACAACGGCCGCGTGCCCGTCATCGCCGTCACCGGCACCAACGGCAAGACCACCACCACCCGCCTGATCGCCCACCTGATGGCCGCCGAAGGCCTGCGCACCGGCATGACGAACACCGACGGCGTCTACATCAACGGCCGGCAGACCGACAGCGGCGACTGCAGCGGCCCCAAGAGCGCGCGCAACGTGCTCATGCACCCCGACGTCGACGCGGCGGTGTTTGAGATCGCCCGCGGCGGCGTGCTGCGCGAAGGCCTGGGCTTCGACCGCTGCGAAGTCGCCGTCGTCACCAACATCGGCAGCGGCGACCACCTCGGCCTGAACTACATCACCACCGTCGAAGACCTGGCCGTGCTCAAGCGCGTCATCGTGCAGAACGTGTCCAACACGGGCTATGCCGTGCTCAATGCCGCCGACCCCATCGTCGCCGACATGGCCGCCACCTGCCCCGGCAAGATCATCTTCTTCGCCGCCGACCGCCACCACCCGCTCATGGCCACGCACCGCGCCCAGGGCAAACGCACCGTCTACGTCGACGGCCCCATGCTGGTGGCAGCCGAAGGCGCCTGGGTCGAGCGCATCCCGCTGCAGGGCGTGCCCGTCACCCGCGGCGGCAGCATCAGCTTCCAGGTCGAGAACGTCATGGCCGCCGTCGCCGCCGCCTGGGGCGCCGGCCTCAACTGGGACACCATCAGGCGCGGCCTCGCCAGCTTCGTCAACGACGCCCACAACGCGCCCGGCCGTTTCAACGTCATGGACTACAAGGGCGCCACCGTCATCGCCGACTACGGCCACAACCCCGACGCCATGCGCGCCCTGGTGGCAGCCGTCGACGCCATGCCCGCCACACCCGGCCAGCGCCGCAGCGTCGTCATCAGCGGCGCCGGCGACCGCCGCGACAGCGACATCCGCGACCAGACCATCATCCTGGGCGGCGCGTTCGACGACGTCATCCTCTACCAGGACGCCGCCCAGCGCGGCCGTGCCGACGGTGAGGTCATGGGCCTGCTGCGGCAGGGGCTGGAGGGCGAGCACAAAGCTCGCCGCACTCAACGCATCGATGAGATACGGGGGGAGTTTTTGGCGATTGATACTGCGCTTGAGCGGCTGTCACCAGGGGATCTTTGCCTGGTGCTCGTCGACCAGGTGCAGGAGGCTTTGGATCACCTGGCTGCGCGGGTGAAGGATGCTAAGGAGAAGGTGGCGCAGTGAGGATTGAGGCCGGTCTTGCTCCGGCGGGGCGTCCTTCTCTTGATCTTGCTGGCCGGGGGTAGCCCGGCGGCTACTCACTTTTCTTTTGCTTCGCCAAAAGAAAAGTAAGCAAAAGAAAAGGCGACCCTGGTTGCTGCGTCCCTTCGCTGCGCTACGGGCAACCTGCGGTGCTCGGTCCAGACGGGGTCTCGCTAA
>NZ_JBFUCN010000055.1:0-10248 GCF_056405195.1 Polaromonas sp. P1_H6 | reverse complement strand
CTGTCGAAGCGGAGGGTATCGATGTTGCCAACCGTGGTGTCGTATTCGGTAATGAAGTCCGAGCCATCCCCGCGCTTGTACAGGTACACGTCATTGCCGATATTGCCGTTGAGCGTGTCGTTGCCGGCGCCGCCATCGATCACGTCGCCGAGGATTGACCCCATCACGAGATCATCACCCGCCGTCCCGCCAAACACCGCCATCGCGGTCAGGGCCGGGATATCCCACACCGTGCCGTCGGCAAACTGGACCTGCTCGATTTTGAAGGCGTTGTTGTTGTTGCCGTCAAACCAGTATCGCAGCGTGATCCGGTCCGAGGTACCGTTGATGTTCAGGTACAGATGGTTGTTATCGCGGGTTACCCTGATGTCTGCAGCAGCCAACGAGCTGTCGAAGCGCAAGGTGTCAACGTTGCCGGTCAGGGAGTCGTAATCGCTGATGGTGTCCGAGCCGTCCCCACGCTTGTAGAGGTAGACGTCGTTGCCGATGCCCCCGTCCAACAGGTCGTTACCGCCTTGCCCTTGCAGTATGTCGTCGCCTCCGGTGCCCGAGAGAGAGTCATCTCCCGCGGTCCCACGAACAATGCTCAGGTCCAGCAAGTCGCTTTGATTCCATACCGTACCGTCGGCGAACTCGACGCGCTCGACCTTGTCGGCATCCCCGTCAAACCAGTTGTTCAGGATGATCCGGTCCGTCGTGCCCGTTATGTTCAGGTACAGATTGGCCTGGTCCCGAGTTACATTGATGTCCGTCACCGCCACGGACCCGTCGAAGCGGACCGTGTCGATATTGCCGGCTGTCGCATCGTGGTCCGTGATGGTGTCCGTGCCGTCGCCGCGTTTGTACAGGTACACGTCGTTGCCGTTATCGCCTCGAAGCGTGTCATTGCCGGCGCCGCCCTCCATCGTATCTGCGTCCCCGGTCCCCCACAGATAATCATCACCACTGGTGCCAGTAATCACCGCGGCAGCCACCAAGGCCGTCACCTGGGCCTTGTCCCACACCGTGCCGTCGGCAAACTCGATTTGCTCAATCCGGTACCTGTCGTGGAAGAACCAGTTCTTCACCGTGATCACATCGGCCGTGCCCTCTATGTGCAGATAGAGGTGCCAGGCATCACGGGTGATCTTGACATCACTTGCCAGCACCGCATCGCCAAAGCGAATGGTGTCGACATTTCCCACGGTATCGTCGGACTCAGCGATGGTGTCCGAGCCGTCTCCTCGCTTGTAGAGGTAAACGTCGTTGCCTGCGTTGCCGTACAGCGTATCGTTGCCGGTGCCGCCATCGAACACGTCGCCCAGCATGGATCCCATGATGACATCATCACCCGCCGTGCCCATAAACAGCGCCATCGCCGACAGGGCCGAGGTGCCCCATACAGTGCCATCGGCAAATTCAACCTGCTCTATCCTCCTGTCGCCGTTGCCGAACCACTCGGTCAGCGTGATCCTGTCTGCCGTACCGTTGATGCCGAGATACAAGTTATTGCCGCTACGCGTCACCTGGACGTCAGACACGGCCACCGTGCTGTCGAAACGGAGCGTATCGACATTGCCGGCCAGGGGGTCGTATTCGTTGATGGTGTCCGAACCGTCTCCGCGCTTGTACAGGTAGACGTCGTTGCCGGCACCGCCATTGAGGGTGTCGTTGCCAGCCCCACCGTCGATCACGTCGTCGCCATCGGTACCCGCCAGCATGTCATCCCCGTCGGTGCCCGCAAATACGATGGGAAGCGCATCCACGTCGGCCCTGTGCCAGACCGTTCCGTCGGCGAATTCAATGATCTCGACCTGATGGGCTTCGTCCAGAAACCAGCCGTCAAGGGCTATCCTGTCGCTGGTTCCCTCAATCGTCAAAAAGAGGCTGGAACTGTCGCGCGTGAGCCTGATGTCGCCGGGCGCAACCGTTGCGTCAAACCGGAGCGTGTCGATGTTGCCGGCTGTTTCGTCGTAATCGGAGATCTCGTCATTGCCGCTGCCGCGACCGAAGAGGTACACGTCGTTACCCGTCCCGCCTTCGAGGTAGTCATCCCCCGCACCACCGTCGAGGGTATCGTTGCCGCCATTGCCATACAGCTCGTCGTCGCCGGCCAGCGCATGGAACACCTCGGAAGCCTCCGTGCCGTACAGGACATCGTTGCCTTCGGTAGCCGGCGCCAGGGTAATCAGGCTTTCCAGCATGGCTTCATCCCACACCGTGCCATCGGCGAACTCAACCCGCTCAAGCCGGCTCTCCACAGCACCGAACCAGTCGGTGAGGGTTACAACGTCACTCGTGCCGTCGACACGCAGGTACAAGTCGTAGGCGCCTCGAGAGACCTTGACGTCCGCGGCTGTGACCGTTCCGTCAAACCGCAGGGTATCGATGTTGCCAACCGCTTCATCGTAGTCATTGATGTAGTCCGTGCCGTCGCCCCGGCTATACAGGTATACATCGTTGCCAGCGGCGCCATCGAGAATGTCGTCGCCAGTTCCGCCGGTCAGAATGTCTTCGCCCGCCCCGCCGCTCAGGTAGTCGTCGCCGCTGCCGCCGTCCAGGCTGTCGTTGCCGGCCTGTCCTTCAAGGACGTCATTACCGCCCAAGCCTTCAATGACATCGTCGTTCTCGAAGCCCAGCAGATAGTCATCTCCTTCCGTGGGGTGCAGAACGGCGAGGCCGGCCAGATCTTCCGCGCTCCAGACGGTTCCGTCGGAAAACTCGACCTGCTCGACTTTGAAGGTATCGCCCTGAAACCAGTTGGCCAACGTGACTCGGTCCGTGGTGCCATTGATGGTGAGATAAATATCGTATCCTTGGCGGGTCACCGTGACGTCGCTGGCCAGCACGCCGGCATCGAAGCGCACGGTGTCTATATTGCCGGCCGTGTCGTCGTATTCGTTGATGGTGTCCTGGCCATCACCCCGCTTGAAGAGGTATACGTCGTTGCCGGTATCACCCAACAGCGTGTCGTTTCCACCTTGTCCGTCGAACACGTCCGATGAGGTTGTGCCCACCAGCAAATCATCGCCAGATGTTCCAGGCACGGTAACTGCTAGTTCCTCGGCGTCGATGGCTACATCAAACTCAGCGGAAGTGCTGGCACCAGCGCTGTCAGTGGCGGTTACCTTCAACGACAGCGAACCCTGATCGGCTGAACCGGGTGTTCCGCTGAAGGTCTGTGTCATGGCATCGAAGGTCAACCACTCAGGCAGGGCATCGCCGTTGGCCAGGCTGGCGCTGTAGGTCAGGAGGTCTGATGGGTCCACATCGTAGAAGGTGCCATCTACCGAGAAACTCCATGCTTGGCCCAGTTCGATCTGCTGGTCCGTCAATTCGTGCGCCACCGGGGCGTCGTTGACGTCTGCGATGCTGACGACTAATGGCGCATCCACACACGCGCCATTGGCATCCATCGCGGTCACGATGAGCTGCAGTTCGCCGATGGCCTCTTGTGAAGGAATGCCTGAGAAAGTCCGGGTAGCCGGATCAAATGTCAACCACTCCGGCAGCGGCGACCCGTCAGCCAAGGTGGCGGAAAGTGTCAAAGGCCCGCCCGTGCCGCCCGAAAAAGTCTCGGCAGCAACGTCGTAGCTGAACGATGCGTTCTGGTCCGTCTGCGCAGCTTGCAGCGCCGAAGCCACGGGGGTCAAGCCCTGTTGCCGGGCAATGGCCAATGCGTCGGCCATTGAGATAACCTGGCCGTCCTGGAACTTGAGGAACTCGATGCCCGAACCGGCCACCTCCGCCGCCCCCAGGTCAATAGCGGCCAGCTTGCGCCCGTCGCGCAGGATGATCAAGGAACCTGAGGCGATTCCTTCCCTGTAGTCGGGGTTAGGAACATACCCGAAGCCATCCTCGGATGGAACCCATTGCGCCTGGCCATTGCCCACAAGGCTCCGCAGTCCATAACTCGCATGACCGAATGCAAACTGCAGACCGGCCAGAGTGACGCCTGAACCGAATTGCACCGTATCCACATCGGCATCCATGCCGGGATCCACATAGGAGAAGTCTTCATAGTGATCAAATGATCTGCTCCAGCTGGTCACATCGATATCGGAAACGACGTCCGCATCGGCTGAGCTTTGCCCATAGTCGAACACCAGGTATTGATCTCGGCCGGTGCTTCCCTCCAGCACATCGAGGCCTCGCCCGCCCAGGAGTACATCGTCACGGTCGCTGCCGTACAAAGCGTCGTTTCCATCACCCCCGTCAAGAAATGCCACGGTGGCATGGTCCACAACGACGGGGCCTCCAAAGCCGCCAAGGAGAGAATGATTTTCGACATTGACAACGTCGTTTCCCCCTCCGGCATGCACGATGCCGGCATTGATGGTGATGGTGTTGTCGCTGTCGCCTGATGACACGTCAGCGGCATACGCAGGCATCCAGTCTTTATATTCGGTGTGATAGCCCGTCAGTTGCCATATCGGCGTTTCGTACAGGTCTGTCCGGGTCCCCACATAGTTGTATCCCGTTATCACGTGGCTATCTGGCTCATCGGCGTAAACAGGGCTCCAGGAATTCACGCCAACCGGCAGATGATGCTGGGCGCTCGCTTGTGCAGAAAGAACTGCGTGGACGTACCTATACACCGCCTCACTGAAAATCGAGCCCGTGACGCCACCCAAGGCAGCAACTGACAAAAATCCCGTGACTGTCGCGGTAGCGTATTCACCACCGCGTGCATCCACATACTTGTAGCCAATTACCCCGTAGTCAGGCACCTCAAAAGCAATGGACACCACGCCCGGCACTTCCAGCTCGGCTTCGTCAGACGTCACGGTTTGCCACAGGGCCGTATTCGAATCGCTGTAATCGTAGCGGGCGGGCTTAAATGCACCCAGGCCCGCCGCAGCCGTGATGCCCTGCCAGGCCAGCTGCTGGGCAGCCGCGGCCTGCTGGCTATCTGCTTGGGTATTCGAGGGGTCATTGGCCATCGGCGGAGCCTCTTGCAGAAAGCTGCCCAGCGACCGCTGCTGGTCATTGACGTCAACCGTGATGCGGGTAGCTGCATCGCTGCCGCCGGCAATGCTCAAACGCTGGCCATTGAAGTACAGCGAGATTTCCCCGGCGCTGTCCTGCAGGGCCACTACCGCGCTCAGGTTGACGCCTGTGCCCAGCACAATGACGTCCTGGCCTTCAGCATCTTCGATCCTGTCCTGTTGGCCCGCCGTGCTGACGGCCGCATCAGCCGAAGCGCCCCTGCCAAATGCGTAGACGTCGTTACCTGCGCCGCCCAGCAGCAAGTCGTTTCCTTTGCCGCCCTCAAGGTAGTCATTTCCTGCGCCCCCTGTCAGCACATCATTGCCGCCGCCACCGCGCAAGGTGTCGTTGCCTTCACCACCGTCCAAAGTGTCATTGCCGTCATCGTTGTCCATCGGCTCGCGTGCGTCACCGTACAAGACGTCATCGCCGGCACCGCCATACAGGGTATCGTGCCCACCGCCGCCGTAAAGGGTGTCATCGCCCTCCTCGCCATCGAGGTAGTCGTTGCCGTGAAACTGGCCGTACAACGCGGAGATATCGTCATCACCCAGCAGCAAGTCTTTGCCGGCACCGCCGTACAGGATGTCATCCTGCCCGCCACCGACCAACTGGTCATCGCCCTCGCCGCCATCCAGGTAGTCCTTGCCATGGAACTCACCGTACAGTAACGAGGCCTCGTCGTCTCCGCGCAGTATGTCGTCGCCGGTGCCGCCATACAGGATGTCGTCCTTCCCACCACCCACCAGCTGATCGTTGCCCTCCTCACCATCAAGCTCGTCATTGCCGTGGAACTCGCCCGCGAGGTCGCTTTGCGCGTCATCACCAACCAGCAGGTCGTTGCCAGCGCCGCCATAAAGAATGTCGTCCTTGCCATTCCCAAACAGCATGTCGTCACCGTCTTCGCCGTCAAGGTAATCATTGCCGTGAAACTCACCGACCAAGTCGGTCTTGATGCCGTCGCCCGACATCACATCTGCGCCGGCCCCGCCGTACAGCACATCGTCTTTGCCCCCGCCTACCAAGTGATCCTTGCCTTCGCCACCATCAAGGTAATCACTGCCATGGAACGTGCCAGCCAGACTGCTCTCAAGGTCGTCACCCAGCATGAGGTCATCACCGGTTCCGCCATACAGCTTATCGTCTTTGCCACCACCTACCAGCTGGTCGTTACCTTCTCCGCCATCAAGGTAGTCGTTGCCATGGTATTGACCAAGTAGCACGACATCGTCCGTGTCATCGCCCCATAGCCAATCGTTACCCAGCCCGCCAAAGACCGCATCATCACTGCCGTTCCCGTACATAAGGTCATTTCCCGCACCACCGTCCAGATAGTCGGAGCCATGCTGTGACGCGTCAGCATATAAAAAACTGTTGTTGACGGTAAGCCCATCGCCATGCATTTCGTCATCGCCCTCGCCGCCATCCAGAACATCAGCGCCTTGCAGGCCATAGAGATAATCTTTGCCTTCCCCTCCGTCGATGAAATCGTTTCCCCAGCTCGCAACCACCAGGTCTTCGCCTGCGCCGGCATCAATGTCGTCGCCGTCCAAAGTCTGGATGTTGACTACGCCAGTAACGAAAGTACTGCCGGTTGCCGTAAGGTAGCTTCCCCAGGTACTGCTCTGCGTCACAATCGTGCGCCCCGCAGGTGGGTTCCAATGATCCGTTGGAGTTGTCCGGTGGGGTACGGATACGTTTTGTCCACTGAAGATGTAGTCGTTGCCAGCACCACCTTTAATAGTGTCCGAGCCAGCTCCGCCGCCGATCAAATCATCTCCGTCGCCACCGTCGATCTGGTCATTACCCGCTCCTCCGGAAAGTGCGTCGTTCCCCCCCAGGCCAGTGATCTTGTCGTTCCCGGCCCCAGCCAGAATCACATCGTTGAAGTCAGCGTCAACCACACCGCCGGTCAGCGTACCGTCTGGCGCCCAGCTTGTAGCGGCCCAGTCGTAATATTCCTCCCCGGTGGGAGTGGTTGCAACTTGGCCATGCTGGTCCCCTTTGTAGACGTGAGCAAACTCGCCGGTATCTTTAAGGTTGATGTTCCAGTTATTGGAGGTCGCCGTTTGGCTCCCTGACGTTGTAGCCAGATAGTCAACACTCAGCACCGCAGCGCCGTCGGCCGTCACATCACCTTGTTGCAGCAATGAAATCTTGAGCTCTGTTTGGCCCTCGGTCAACGTGATGACTGCCCCATCGGCATCGATCACGTTGTCACCCTGCTTGATCTTGAACTTGTCCGCCAGCGCGGAGAAGTGAAGCGTGACGGTATCACCGGCCTTGGCAGCCTTGTTCAAAAAGACGCTATAGGAAGTAGCCGTGCCTTCTGGGATATCCGTCGTGCCCGTCACGGCGGCGGGGTTGAAGCTGGAATCCTGGAAAGGGTTGGTGCCGCCGCCTTCCTTGATGATGAGTTTGAGCGCACTTTCAAGCTTGATGCCGAGATAGCCTTCAGCCTGTGCCTTGGCAAGATCAAAGTTGCTAATGGTGATGGTGTCGACAACATTGCCGAGGCGAGTGATGACGAGTTTCTTTCCGGTAGAAGAATGAGCATCGTCGTAAATCGTCAGTTCGACTTTACTGTCGGAGGCCAGATCGGCAGCCCAAATGTTGCGTTGGCCGTTGGCTTTAGCATCGCCGATGGTTGAGTCGTCTATCTTGACAATACCCAAACCATCTGCATCCAAGACGGTGTCTTTACCGAAGGCACCGGTAAATAGGTAAGTGTCAGTGCCTGTCCCGCCTTTCAGTTTGTCAGTACCTTCACCTCCGTCCAAGATGTCGTCGCCACTACCGCCAAGCAAGGTGTCGACACCATCGCCTCCGCTCAAATTGTCATTGCCTTCATTGCCTTCGATGTAATCGTCACCTGCTTTAGCATTGATGTAATCGTTGCCTGCGCCTCCGTACAGACGATCACCCAGACCAAACGCTGTCGCATCCGACCCGACCAAGCCGTTGTCTTGCGCATCGCCAAACATGACTTGCTGCGCTTCTTGGCCATTTGGGTTACCGACCCCGCTGAACTTAATGCTTTGACCACTGAAAAAGTCGGCATAGGTGTAGTTAGCGTTATTCTTTCCGCGAATTGGGATGTCGTAGCTCTTATCAGCTGAACTCTGCTCGACAAGACCCAACAACATGGCTTGACGGTCAAGCAGGTAGACATCAGTAAAGTTTTGTTGGCCTGCATCCTTTTGCTGTTGAGTTAGCAATTGGTCAGCTTCCCACTGTTGCGCTAGCATGGCGTTGACTTGCTTGAGAGCTGCAAGAGCCGTAGAGTCGTTGGTGCCTATAACTGCAGGACTCAAGACCTTCAGGCTAAGCAAGGCACTGAAGTCTGTTTTGGCCTGAGTGGCTAGACTGCTACCGGGAAGACTGATCTTTAACTTTCCTGCCAACTCAGTAAAAATAGGGCTATCGGCTAGCTGTTTTAAAACTTGATAGTAGGTAACACGACTAGGAGCACTGGCGCTTACGTCGCCCACAGGAATGCCACCTAGACTCGGCGCAATCAGCATACGACGCATTGCGTTAAGTACACCTTCAATCGAAGCAGCGGTCTTGTTACTTCCCGCCTCAAGCAGTAGGTTGAGTGTTCCCGTAGTGAAGGTTGTGTCTAGCTTTGATAGCACGTTACCCAAGGCCAACGCATCCGTCATCTTGAACATGAAGTGATTGCCAACCTGCGTCGCATCCATTTCATTAAAAAGCTCGACGCGGTTACCAGCTTGAGTGAACCATGAATTGTTCGTAGTGAGATTCAGGCCATTTTTTGCAAAATAATTGGTCTGTTCGGTTTCATTGGGAAAGCGCCCTATGCCATAACTCACTCCAATGAGGTTTTGCAGTTCCGTGAAGACAGCCTCGCTACCAGGTGCAAAGCCAGCGCTATTGAAAGTGCTTGTGTGCTGCACATGTGCTTGACTACCGAACAGCCGCGTGAACGCAGAGGCCAGATAGCCGCCCAGACTGTGACCATTGACCTCGATGCCACTGACGAGGTGAGCGGCAGTAATGCGACCAGTCCCAACGTCTGGGTCAGCTTCAATGAAGGTAGGACCGCCGGGCACTGGAAGGGCCAACGTGATTTGGCGGACAGGCTCGCCCGCCACTCCCGTTTCACGAAACCACCAATTGACCATATCCATAAGTTGCAGACGAGCGTTACCAGTGATTGCCAAGTCGGCATCTGTGACGAACAAATCCTGACCTGGCTCGGTTCCTCGCATGGAGACAAAAAGCTTGCCATCAGTCTGCCGCCAAACCGTCGCATCGAACCCGGACCCCACGATATCCCCGCTTTGAATTTGAGCGACTACGCTGAAATTGCTGGCAATATAGTCAGCCAGCGTTGGGGTCATTCGAGGCGAAAGGTTTGTTTGAAGGTCGCCAACAATTTTCAATGGATCAATGTTGTGGACATAGGTGGCATCTGCCAGAAGTGCATTGATGTAGGTGTTATTGATGGTCGTCATTGCTTCATTTCCCCGCTTTTGTGTCGATCTTGAATTCATACTTTTCTGACACAGGCAGATTGCCCGGCCCAGAACAGGTAGATGGGAAAATTGTCATCGGTGTCGTCTCCTGCCCTCCAGAAAGCGCGCTCATCAACTTACCACCCATTGCAACAAGATAGCCATTACTCCCCAATTCTTCTTGTGTCACAACATCGCGATAACTGACCTTGGTGTAGTAAATCCTTATCACCGTTTCATCAGTATCTCGGTTTGCCGGATCGTTCACCATACGAACCGTCTTCCCTTTGATCTTCTCCGCGTCAATTTTTAGTACTGCGTTTCTCCTGCAAAGTGCCCTGAACTGAAACCCTCCGATGATTTCGTCGACCAAAGGTAGAACAATCAATGAGAGAGTCATCAACCACACCAAGCTATTGCGCAGAATTCCAGCTCCCATTTTTCTGGTCAAATTCCTAACCAACCAATACGCGGCAAGAAACCAGCAGATAAAAAAAGCAAGGCCTAACAATCCAGTCATAGCAGGCCTTCAGTTCCTAAGTAGCCACAGTACAACGCAAATACCAGCTCGCGGCAGACCTTTTGTTAGCTTTAATCATAAATTCCTCTTTCACGTTGATGACTGTACGGCCCACGCACTAAATCACTCGTCGCTCCCTCCCCGACTCCTGCACCGTCTCTGCACAGGCGACAGCAAATACTCGAGCACCGTCCGCTCGCCCTGATTGATCCCGGCCACGACCGGCGTGCCGCGTAGCCAGGAGCCTTGCGGAAAGCCTGTGTCATATCCTTTAGCCCA
>NZ_JBFUCN010000054.1:0-10419 GCF_056405195.1 Polaromonas sp. P1_H6 | reverse complement strand
ACCAGCCGCTGCAACCGGCCTGGCCGCCGGAGCCGCCGGCAAAACCGGCCGCGCCGCCCGCCAGGCCGCCTGCGCCGGCCGCATTGGCGCAAGTAAAAGACCCTTGCGAGGTGTTCCCCGCCCGGCCGCCTTGCCCCACATAAATATTCAGCACCGTTCCCGGCGCCGCGTAGTAAGTGCCGGTGGCCCGCGCACCCGCGCCGCCGGCGCCGCCCCAGCCGTTGGAGTCATTGCCGCCGCTGCCGCCGCCCGCGCCGTTGGCCTGGATGGTCACGCCGCCGGCGCCCGCGGGCACGGTGTAGGTCTGCACCGCGCCGGTGTAATTGAAAGTCGTCTGCGCCATCGCCCAGGGCGCGGCCAGCAGCAGCAAGGCGGCGCCCCATGCGGCCCTCAACAGGCCGCGTGAAGGCGCCGGCTTGCGCGGCAGGCCGGGGCGGGAAACAGGGCGTTGAAGAGGCATCATGATTGGGGGGCCGCCGTGCGGGAAGGAGAAAGCGCGGCGCCGGAAGGCTCGCCGAACACGTTCTCGTCAAACTTGAAGCGTACACGCAGATAGAGGCCGCGCTGGGTATAGGCCTCGCCCGCCATGTCCGCGGCCTTGAAACCCTTGAAGTTATAGCCCACCGACACCCACATGTTTTTCCAGGCGAGGTAGCCGACTTCCACGCCCGCGGCGGTTTCGGCGGCGCCGTTGCCCCACATGCGGTAGGCCTGCAGGCTGACGTCCCAGTTCTGGGTCAGGTCCCAGGTGGAGCGGCCGCCTATCAGCTGCGTGAAGGAGCGGCTGCTGATGCCGTTGGAGCGGTCCCGGCCCCACTTGGCGGCGTAGCGCCCGCTCATGGCCCAGTTGCGGTTGGGCTGCACGTTGAGGTGGGTGGACAGGATCAGGCCGGATTCGTCGCGGCTCAGTCCGGGGCCCAGGGTGTTGTCCGAATCCTTTTTGTACTCGACGCGGCCCAGCGCGTTCCACATGTCGGTCTCGACCGGGCGGTAGGCCACGCCGGACTGCGCCGTGATGAGCTCGCGCTTGCCGCCGCCCGCGCCGAGGTTGGTCTGCTCGCTGTAGAGGCCGCGGTTGAGCAGTGTCCAGCTGTCGTCCAGCTTGTTGGCCAGCGCGCCGGTGAGCAGCCAGCTGCTCGAGTTGGTCGAGGTCTGCCACTGGACCTGGCCCGAGGCCTTCCAGGTGGCCGCGGCGGTGTAGTCGGCGCCCAGCGTCACGGCGCTGGAATCGTCGACGACCACGCCCGAAATCGGCTTGATGCGCTGGACGCTGGCCGTCAGGCCGACGCCGTTGTCCAGGCGCCAGAGCCGGCGCAGGCCCAGGGCGGCTTCGCTGGTGCGGCCGTTGATGCTGTCGCCCATGCGGTATTCGTTGAACAGCTGCGTGCTGTCGGTCAGCTCGGTGTTGATGCCGGCGACGGTGGTGTACTGCGAGGTCGAGGCGTTGAGCGTGTAGATGCTCTTGAGGCTGTTGATGAAGTCGTGGCGCGCATACAGGCGCGTCGTCGAATTGATGGCGTAGTTGCCGCCCACGCCGACCTCACGGCCGCCGCTGCCGTCGATGGCGTACTCGGCCAGGCCGTAAACGTCGGCCTGCGGCACGTCGGGCACGGGCACCGTCACCTTGACGCGCGCGGTGGTGGTGCCGACTTCCTCCGAAGAGCCCGCCGCCATCGCCGCGGCCGAGGGAACGATGGGCACGGTGGAACCCGGCAGGGCCGGGCCGGACAGCGCGGCGGCGGTATTGGCGGCGCTGTAGCGCACGCCGACTTCCACCTTGATGTTGCCGGCCATGCTGTGCTCCAGCTTGAGCTCGGCGCCGGTCTGCGACGCGCCGGTCACGCTGTTGGCGGTGCGCAGCGCTTCGCCGACCACGCGGTTCTTTTCGTCCACCGCGTAACCGAGCTTGGCGCCGTACTCGGACTGGCCGGCCGACTGCACGCTGTTGGGGTTGAAGAAGCCGGCGCTGGTCTTGGCGCCCCAGACGCGCGCCTGCAGCGCCTGGTCCTCATGGCGGATCTCGACGCGCTGGCCCGAACCCTTGCCCTGCAGGTCGGTGCTGCTGCGCGCGATTTCGCCGGTGGCCACCGTCTTCTCGCCGAGTTTGGCCGTCACATTCAGGCCGTCCAGGTTCTGGCGGTTGGCCGGGTCGGTGTCGCGCATCGTCGAGGCGCCCAGCGTCACGGCCGGCGTGACCTCCAGGCGGGCCTCGGCGCCGGCGACGGTGTGTTTCACGCCGCCGGTGTCGACCGAGTAGCTCACGCGCACAAAGATGGGGTTGAGGTCGGTGTCCACGCTGGGCACCGGCGACTTCAGCAGCAGCCGGCCGCTCATGGGTTCGATCTCGTAGTCGGTGAACTGCGTGAGCGGCGCGTCGTTGACGATGACCGAGGCCTGGCTGCGGTTGCGCGTGAGGATGTTGACCTGCTGGCTGTTGACCACGCCGTTGATGTTGAGCAGGAAGGGGCCGGAGGTGCCGTTGGCGCGGAATTCCTGCACCAGCTGCGTGGTCGCGGTGCGGCTGGCGAAACCCTCCACGGTGACTGCGCCTTCCTGGTAGCGGCCCTTCACGCCGTTGAGCGCCCGCGAATACTGCGTGAGCTGGCGCGCCGCGTTGTCGCTTTGCGTCGAGTAGTCGCCCAGCAGCGCGTAGTTGCTGCCGTTTTGCAGCATCACGTAGAGCTTGCCGGTGGACTGCGCGTCGAAGCCGCGCGCCGATGAATCGCCGTACACCGGGTAGAACTGGCCGGGCTGGATGTCGCGGAACAGTGCCGTGTCCGAAGGCTTGTCGGAGTCGTAGGCCAGCGTCAGCAGCGAGGAACCGAGGACCTTGCCTTTAAGGAACAGCGCGGTGCGCGCGGCGGCTTCGCCCTTGCCGCCGGAAAAACTGCGCGAGGTGCTCTGGATCTGGCGCTCGAACACATCGCCGCTTTGCGCGGGCTGCAGCGCCGAGGGGTTGAGTTTGCGCAGGTTGATCGTGCCTTCGACGATACCGGCGGCGATCATGGGCCGCAGGTTGGGCATGAACTCGATGGTAGAGGTCGACTTGACGGTGCCGCTGGTGATGGTGAGCTCGGCCTTGCCGGGCTGGGCCGGCGGCAGCAGCAGGAAGCGGCCTTCACCGCCCTCGACAAACACCTGGGTGCCGGGCTGGCGTGCATCGAGGTCGGGCGTCTGCCACTGGCCCTGGCTGGCTTGCAGGCTGACCTGGGTGCGCGCGGCCACGGGCAGGCCCTGCGCATCGCGCAGCGCGATGGTGACGGGCACGGCGGTCGCGCCGTCAGCGACCAGCTGCGCGGGCGCGCCGATGTCGATCCTGGCCAGGGCGCCGGGCACGCGCAGCGTGATCTGCGCGGTGCCGCGCGCATTGCCGAAACCGTCGAGGGCGCGCACGGCCAGCGTGTTGCGGCCGGGTTTCAGGTCCACGCCGATGTATTCCCAGGCCAGGACCTTGTTCTTCTCAAGGCTGCTTTTCTTGCCGACCTGCGTCGCGGGCACAGGCTGGCCGTTGACGGTCAGTTCAAAGCGCGCGCCCAGGGGTCCCTTCACGCGGACCCGGGTCTGCGCGACCGGCAGCAGCTGCTCGTCAACCAGGCCCACAAAGGCGGTCGCCGCATCCAGTTCCGGCAGCAGGTCTTCCAGCGGTTGCAGCACCTGTTCGGCCGCGGCCGGCTCGGCGCCGGCAGGCGTGGGGGGCTGTGCCGGCTCCACGCTGGCGGGCGTGTAGATGGGCTTGGGCAGGCGGGCATTGGGCGTTGCCGGGCCGCCGGTGTCGCCCACGGCGCCCAGGTTGCCTTGCAAAGGAGCCGGCGCCACGGCATTGCTGCCGGCGTTGTTTTGCTGCGCACCCGGCAGGCCCATGGCGCCGGCGGCGGGCAGCGTGCGGCTGTCCGCCGCGACGGCGCCGCGGTTGGCCTGCAGCAGCGTGCCGGCGGCCTGGGTGATTTCCGACGGGTTGCCCAGCGCCTTGCGGCGCGCGGCGATCTGGTCGCGAACGCCGGGCGTGCATTCGGCGATGGCGAAGTCGGCCTTGTGCAGCTCGCCGTTGATAAGGTCCACGAAGCGGCTGCCGGCGTCGAAGGCGTTGCGGTTGTTCAGCACGGCCAGCGTGGCGCCCGCGGGCAGCGTGATGTTGTCGACCTTGGCCACATGGGTGCGCGGCTCCAGGCCGTAGAAGCTGTACTTGCCTTCTTCGTCCGTCACGGCATAGGTGCCGTCTTCCAGGTAGATGCGCACACCCGGAATGCCCGGCTCGCCCGCGTCCTGCACGCCGTCGCGGCTGCAGTCCGCAAACACCTTGCCGAACACATACGCCTTGTTGGAAAACACCCCGCCCACCACCTGCACACGCACGCTGGAACTGTTGGAGCGCACCGCGCCGCTGGCGGCCTGGGCCGTGTTGATGCCGTTGCCGCTCTGGCTGCCCGCGCCCACGCGCACGCGGTAGGTCAACACGGGCTGCGCGCCGGCGGCCAGGTTGCCGACGGCAAATTGCAGGCTGGGGCCGGCACCGCCGGCGGGGTCGGCCAGCACCGCGCCGTTGAGCCGCGCGGTGCCGCGCACATAGGCGAAGCCGGCCGGCAGGCTGTCGCTGACCACGGTGGCGGGCAGCGCTACGGCAGAAACGTTGTTGAGCTTGATCGAATAATCGACAAAGTCGCCGATCTCGGCGGTCTTCTTGTTGGCGGTTTTCTGGATGAAGAGGCTGCCCGTGGTAGCGCCGGGGTCAAGGGGAACGTCGAAATGCACCGGCGCGAGCGCCACCAGAAAATTGCCGCCATAAGAACCCGGCGTGTCGATCACCCGGCCGGCCGGCTGCAACGCCGCAGGCACCCGCGAAGGAAAAGAAAAGCCAGCCGGCGGGGTAACCACCAGCCGATAGCGGCTGTTGAGCACCAGCGGGAATTCATAAAAACCGTCGGCCGCGGTCACGACGACGCTGGGCGCCGGCGTGACGCCGTCCATCAGGAACACCACGGCCGGGCCGCCGGGGTTGCCGCCGTTGCCCGCACCGAGGACGTCAATCAGCTGCACCGTGGCGCCGGCGACGGGCTGGTTGGTGGCCGAGTTGTAGATGGTGCCCGAAGGGTCGACCAGCAGCGTGGTGCTGACCGACACCGAGATGCCGCCGCAAGCGGTGATGGTGGCGACCACGGTGTCGTTGCGCAGCACCTCGAGGATGCCGTCGCCGGAGGCCACGATGTGCGAGGCCGCGTTGGCGGTGGGAACGCTGGGCAGGATGCGGAACACGCCGGTGTTGGGCCCGGTTTCCACGGCGATGTAGGTTTCCGAGTCGCCGGTGAGCTGGCTCACGATGGTGATGGGCACTGTGCCTATCGTGCTTGGGTCGGCATTGCAGATGGACGCGTCAGCCTGCACAAACAGTGCGTTGCCTGGAATGCTCTGGGAGGCGTGCACCGCATAGCTGTTGGTGGTATAGAACTGGAGGCTTGCCGTGTGCGCAGGCAGCGGTAGCACCACGGTGTTGCTGGCGGTGGTCAGCGGCGCGGCGGCATCGGTCCAGTCGGCGTAGGCCGCGCCCGTCACGTTATTGGCGGCATTCGAATTGACCATGACGCTGAACTGCCCCAGGAACAGGCCGCCCTGCGGCAAAGTTGCGATGGCCCAGGCCACCGCGTCCACCACGGCGCCGCCCGGCACAGTGGTGACATAGCTGCCGGTGGCGGCGCCCTGCAAGTGGTACAGCGTCTGCGCGCCGGGATTGGTGGCGGGCTGGACTGAAGCGAATACCGTGTTCACCGGCACCGGTGCGCGCAGGATGAACAGCGCGGCGGGCGCGCCGTTGACCGTCACGTTGGCGGGGCTGGCCGCCATGTTGCCGTTGTTGATGGCTCTGGCCGTGAAGTTGAGCGCCACGCTCTGGGTCGCGGTGGCCGTCGAAGCGGCGTAGCTGACCTGCACGGCCGCGCCGTTGGTCAGGTTGAGGGTGTCCGTGTTGGTGGCCGTGGCGTTTTGCAGCTGGCTGACCGCGCGCAGGCTGAGCTGCGCGGTCTGGCCGGGCACGGCGCCGGGCGGAATCTGGCCGGTGATCAGGAGGCCCGCGGTGGCACCCACGGCCACCGGGACCACGCCGCCCGCGGGTACCACCGGCTCACCGGCATCGACCAGGCCGTTGCCGTTGACGTCCAGCACCACCTTCAGGTTCAGCGGCGTGAAGGCGCTGCCGCCGGCCACGTTGGCGGTCACCAGGTAGTTGGTGGCGGTGTTGCCTGTGTTGGCCAGGTTGTGGCTGATGGTGAAGGACGAGCCGACGCCGATCAAGAGGTTCTGGCTGGAGGTCAGCGTCAGCGCTTCAAGCGCCGCCACCGTGGTGTTCACGGTGTTGGAATTGATGCGCACCGGCAAGCCCGTCGCCGTGTCCACGAAGGTCGCGCTCGCGGTATTGCTGATCACCGTCCCCACCGGGGTCGGCGCTGCCTGTGCGGCTGCCCAGATGAGCAGCAACATGCAGGAGATCAGCAGTTTGCGCAGCGGGCCAAAAAGCATGTGGGTTGGATGGATGGTTGGGTTGCGGCAGGGCGTCGCTTTCCAAAGGGCACGCTGTCGTGCCCTTGGAAAAGCGGGGAAGCTTTCGCTTCCCGCGCAAGAGGTCAGTCCCGGGTCAGGGGTTGATACGGACGCCGAAGGTCACGATGGCCGACTGACCGGGGGTCAGGGTGCCGATCGTCGCGGTGACGGTGCCAGCGGAGGCCGCGGCGGGGCCGGTCACCGTACCCACCGTGCTGGCAGCGGCGCTGCTCAGCGTGGTGTAGCTCGGTGTCGCGTCGGACACGACGACGGAGGTCGCATTCGCGGATCCCACGTTGGTCACCGTGATCTGGTACAGCACGCACTGGTTGGGACGGGCGCTCAGGGTGGCCGCCGCGTAGACCGTGCCGCCATTGGGGCCGGCGCAGGCCGTATCCAGGGATTGCGCCTTGGACAGGGTCAGGTTGCCGGCGATCACAGTGGTGCTGTCAACAGCGGTGGCCACGGCGGGAACCGTCGTCGCGTAGCTGCCGTTGCTGGTGGTGACCGTGATGGTCGTGGCATCCACCGCGCCGGGAGTTGCGCCGCTCGGTGCGATCACCTTGTTGAACACGGTGATGGAAGCGCCGGGAGCCAGGCCCGCGGGCAAGACACCCGCTGCATGCAGGGTGCTGCTGATCTGCGGGTCGGTCGCGTCGAGCACGCCGTTGGCGTTGGCATCGTAGTACAGCGCGGACGTCCAGCCGGCCGGGGCCTGGTTGTCGGAGGCGGACAGGGTCAGCGTGCTGACCGTGCCGTTGCCTTCCAGCACGTTGCCGGTGTTGGTCAGGGTGTGGCTGTAGACGTAGGAACCGCCGGGATAGGTCTGGCCGGCGCCGTTGGGCGTCAGGGTGACCGAGCGCACGGCGTTCACGACCACCGCGTCATGCAGCGTATCCGAAGCATTCGACGTGGGCGACAGCGTGCGGAAGTACAGCTGCGTGGTGCCCGCTGCAAAGCCGGCAGGCACACCGACCACTGCGCAGACGACGACGTTGCCGCCGGCGGCCACGGAGCCGGTGTTGGTGATGGTCGCGCCGGTGGTCGAGCAGTTGCCCACGCCGCCGTCGGCGCGGAAGCTGACTGTCCAGCCGGCCGGCAGCGTCACGCTGGCGAAGGTGTTGACCGTGCTGGCGCCCAGGTTGTAGCTGTCCGGCGAAGGGCCGGTGTTGTTGGCCACGATGGTGAAGACCGTCGAGGCGCCGGGATTCAGCGTGTTGGTGACCTGCGCTGCGCCTTCACCGTTGGCGAACACGCCCACGCCGGGAACACCCACCGCGGTCGGCAGGTTGTTGGTCGCGTCAACCGCGGAGTTGGCCACGGCGGTCAGCTGGTCGGGGGTGCTGGCCGTCTTGGTCGGGTCGAACACCGACGTTGCCGTCTTGGTGATGATGAACGGCGAGCCGGTGTTGGTCGCGTTCGGCGGCAGCGTGGCCTTGAGGATCACGTTGTAGGTCGCGCCTGCAGCCAGGGGGCCGGTGTCGACCGTGCCGTCGCTGTTGGTATCGACCAGCGGCGTGACGCCGTCGGTCTTGTACAGCTGGAAGGTCGTGCCGGCCGGGAAGTTGCCTGCGCTCAGCGTGATGTTGAAGGTGTCGGAGCCGTTGCCGGTGTTGGTCACGGTGTTGGTGAAGCTCACCGTCGAGCCGGGTGCGGCCGGGCCGGGCACCGTGGTGCCGGTCAGCGTCACGGCTGCGGTCTGCAGAACCGTGAAGGGCACGGTGTTCGAGCCACCCGTCACCGTTGCGGCGCCGTTGTTATAGGACGTCGTGGCGGTGTTGTTCAGCACGCCGGGCGCGGTGCCCGCAGCCACGGTCACGCCGAAGCTGATGGTGCCCGACTGGCCGGCCGTCACCTGGTTGAGCGTGACCAGCAGGGTCTTGGTGCCCAGGGTGTAGCCCGAAGTCAGGGTGTTGGGTGCGGAACCGCTGGCGCCGCCGCTGTCGCTCAGCGCCGTGGCGCCGGTGACGCTCCAGCGTGCGGAGCCCGCGGTGTAGTTCAGGCCTGTCGGCAGAATGTCGGTGATCGCCACGGCGGTGGCCGTGCTGTTACCGGTGTTCGTGTAGGTCAGGGTGTAGGTGATGGCCGTGCCGGCGGAGCCGCTGGACACGCTGGCCGACTTGGTCAGCGTCACGACGGCGTTGGTCGTGGCGGTGGTCGTGTCGGTGTTCGACTGGGTCTTGGTCGGGTCGAACACGCTGGTGCCGGTCGCCGTGAGGTTGTTGACCTGCCCCGCCGTGGCGGTGCCCGGGAGCGTGGCAACCACGATGTACTTGAACTGGCCGCCCGCGACCACTGCGCCGGTCGAGGTGATGGCGGGGCCTGTGGGCGAACCGCTGCCGTTGTCGGCGAAGATCTGCACGCTCGCCATCGAGAAGCCACCGCTGTTGCTGGTGGTCAGGTTGAAGGTGTCCGTGCCGTTACCCGTGTTGGTCAGGGTATGCGGGTAGTACACCACGCTGCCCGGCGTCGCGTTCTGCGCGCCGTTGGCGGCCAGCGTCAGGCTGGCGATCTGCTGCACCGTGGTCTGCACCACGTTCGACGTCACCGTGCGCGTGATGCCGGATGCATCCGAGTACGTGGCCGAAGCCTGGTTGCTGATCGACGTGCCGGCGGGCGGCGGTGCGGCGTGTGCCGCCATACCGGCCATCGCGAGCGCGAAGGCAACGAACAAACCCACAATCCAGTGGGTGAAGAAGTGCGGCAGCCCTAAGGGCCGCGGACTCGGGGGGTTGGCATACATGGCGTTTTACTCCTGGCTACAAGACAACGGTGAATCGACAGACAACTAACAAAAACTGGGAATCAGGGTTTGGCCGCCGACACGACGGCCGGCGAATCGATGCTCACGCGCAGGCTGACCACCGAAGTGGCGCCGGCGGGCAGGCTGCCGATTTCCCAGCGCAGGGCGCGGTAGTCGGCCAGTGGCACGGGCTCTTTGCGCGTGCTGCCGTCAGCCTGCTTGACCGTGCGGGTCAGCGGCATGGGCGCGAAAGTGCTGCCGTCCGTGGAAGCCTGGGCTTGGGCGGGCTGGTCGCTGGCGGCGATGAAGGTGGTGCCCGCCGGAACCGGCACGGTCGCCAGCAGCTTGGCTGCGGCGGCGCTGCCGGTGTTGCGGTAGGTCGCGCTGTATTGCAGGACGTCGCCCGGCTTGCCGTCGCCGGCAGGCTTGAGCATCGGCTTGCCGGCCACCATCTCGACGCGTTGCGCCAACAGCTGGGACGTCACAGGCGCGGCTTGCGCCAAAACCACCTGCCCCAGGGCGAGACCAGCGGCAAAAATACAAAATTTGAAAATTGATTTCATGGTTTCACATCCTTTTCGTTACAAATCGGCGGGTAACAGCGCCATTGATTGACAGTGCGCAGAGGGCGCGGTCTGTATGCGTTTACAGCTCTTATGGCGTAACTTTATGTTACTGAGTACTGTTTCCTGGCTCGATTAATTCACGTTTCGCCCAAAAACGAGAAGAGAACCAGGATTTCTGTGAGAAAACACCCAGATTCGGGGCATATCTGAGCCTCACCTGTGACTTATTGTAATTTTTCATCGACCTAACTTACAAGTAGTCACAAGTAGTAAGGCTTCTGTTTTGGGCAAAAAGTCACAGAAACTCCGATGTGTGAGGGAATTCGGGGCCTGAGGCTGGGAGTGAGTTGTTACAGGCGCGGTTGATTGCGCCAAGTCTTGTGCTGGCTTTAGTGCTTTTTGCTGAGGACTGCTGGCCGGGGGTTGCCCGGCAGCAAGTAACTTTCTTTTGCTTCGCCAAAAGAAAGTCACCAAAGAAAAGGCGACCCGCAGTCTGGGTCCCTACGCTTCGCTGCGGGCAACCTGCGGTGCTCGACTACGGCGGGGTCTCGCGCAAACTCGCTTCGCTCAGACAAGCGCGAT
>NZ_JBFUCN010000053.1:0-12358 GCF_056405195.1 Polaromonas sp. P1_H6 | reverse complement strand
GAGACGCACCGTGATATTTCAATTCATGCTTCGCGGCATAGGCCTGTTGCTGGTTGGCGGCAATGTCCTTGCGCAAAATGCCACGCCGAGCCCGGAACAGCTGTTTGAGCGCCTGTCGCCCAGTATCTGGGCCGTCAAGACCGTTGATGACGCGGGAAGGCCAATTGCTTCAGGCAGCGCGGTGGTCATTCGAGCCGGCTCGCTCATCACCAATTGCCATGTGCTGGCCAAGGCACGCAAGGTTTCGGTGACCCGCGACAACGTCGCTTACGGCGCCGCCCTGGAACACGCGGACGCCGCGCGCGACCTGTGCCTGCTCAAGGTGGCCAATTTCAACGCGCCGCCGGTCACCGTAGCGCCCGCGGAATTGCCGAAAATCGGCTCCCGGGTCTACGCTATTGGAAATCCGCGCGGGCTGGAAATGACGATCAGCGATGGCCTTCTGTCCGGCGTCCGCCGTGCAGACAATGATGAGTTCGTCGCGCTGCAAGTCACCGTACCCATTTCGCCGGGTTCCAGCGGCGGCGGCCTTTTTGACGCGCAAGGCCGCCTGATTGGCATCACCACCTTTATCTTGCGCGATGCACAAAACGTGAATTTCGCCTTGCCGGCCGCCTGGATTGCCGAAGTCCCTGCGCGCGCAGCGGCGGCGCTGGCAGCGCGCAATGAACGCAACAAACCCGCCGCGACCACCCAGGCCCAGGCAGCAAGCGCGCAGGTCTTCGAGTACCGGCTGCGCGATCGAATCTCAGGAATGACGCAAAACATCAGGTACCGCCTGGACCGCACGGATGGAGACCAGCTGATCTTCAACCAGGGAGGCCGGGTGGAGCGGGCCGGTGGCGAGGTTGTCACGCTCGGCAGCATCATCGCCGGAGAATATGAACTGGCAATGCCGCCGCGCGGCTGGGTCAACAAGACACCGGAGCCCGGGCAGACGTGGCAGCTTCGCTACGAAACCCGGATGCAAAACCAGCGAATCGGGATGAACGTCACGGCCCGCGCAACGGACGAGTCGACCATGCGCATCGGCGAGCGCGAGCTTCGCATCATGCGGGTCGAGTTCAAGGGTTCTACAGAGCGGGGCAACAACAGGACCTACGCGCCATACACCGCCAACGCATGGTATGCACCTGAACTTGGCCGCGTCGTGCGATTTGATGCAAAAGCGCGCGGTGGAAACGGCAGCAATTTCTATCTTGTTGACGAGGCTCTGGAGCTATTCGACATCCGCAAGGAGTGACCGGGGGGCAAAGCGCGGCGCATTGGCATGATGGACCGCCGCAGCCAATTCGTTTTTCACAAAACACCTTCATTTTCTTCACGCCGCCGGCCCCGGCTTTGCATTAAAGTGCCTTCATTACCGGCCAGAGCCGGTTTCATCCCCGAAGGCCGCCCATGAACGCACCCGCTGAAGCCTGGCAACAGCCCCCGCTTGAACGCCATGACCGCCAGGCGCAGGTGGTCGGCGCGTTGCAGGCCGTGCTGCCGGCACACGCGCTGCTCTGGAACAATGAAGACACCACACCCTACGAGTGTGACGGCCTGACCGCCTACCGCCAGCGGCCGCTGGTCGTGGCCCTGCCCGAGACCTATGCCCAGGTGCAGGCCGTGCTCAAGACCTGCCATGCGCTGGACGTACCGGTTGTCGCGCGCGGCGCCGGCACCGGGCTTTCCGGCGGTGCCATGCCGCACGCGCTGGGCGTCACGCTGTCGCTGGCCAAGTTCAACAAGATACTCAAGCTCGACGCCGCCAGCCGCACGGCCGTGGTGCAGGGCGGCGTGCGCAACCTCGCGATCTCCGAGGCGGCCGCGCCGCTGGGCCTTTACTACGCGCCTGACCCCTCCAGCCAGATCGCCTGCACCATAGGCGGCAACGTGGCCGAAAACTCGGGCGGTGTGCATTGCCTCAAGTACGGGCTGACGGTGCACAACGTGCTCAAGGTCAAGGGCTTCACGGTTGAAGGTGAAGAGGTCGAATTCGGCGGCGATGCGCTCGATGCCCCCGGCTACGATTTGCTGAGCATCATCATCGGCAGCGAAGGCATGCTGGCCGTGACCACCGAGGTCACCGTGAAGCTGGTGCCCAAGCCCCGCCTGGCGCGCTGCATCATGGCCAGCTTTGACGACCTGCGCAAGGCCGGCGACGCCGTGGCCGCCGTGATTGCCGCCGGCATCATCCCGGCGGGCCTGGAAATGATGGACAAGCCCATGACGGCCGCCGTGGAAGATTTTGTGCACGCCGGCTACGACCTCAGCGCCGAGGCGATTTTGCTGTGCGAAAGCGACGGCACGCCCGAAGAGGTCGAGGAAGAAATCGGCCGCATGAGCGAGGTGCTGCGCCGCTGCGGCGCCACAGCCATCGCCGTGAGCCGCGACGAAGCCGAGCGCTTGCGTTTCTGGAGCGGCCGCAAGAACGCCTTCCCCGCATCGGGCCGCATCAGCCCTGACTACATGTGCATGGACTCCACGATTCCGCGCAAGCGCCTGGCCGACATCCTGCTGGCGATTGCCGAGATGGAAAAAAAATACCAGTTGCGCTGCGCCAACGTCTTTCATGCGGGCGACGGCAACCTGCACCCGCTGATTTTGTTTGATGCCAACGACCCCGACCAGCTGCACCGCTGCGAACTCTTCGGCGCCGACATCCTGGAGACCAGCGTCGCCATGGGCGGCACCGTGACGGGCGAGCACGGTGTGGGCGTGGAAAAACTCAATTCCATGTGCGTGCAGTTTTCGGCCGCGGAAAATGAGCAGATGTTCGGCGTCAAACGCGCCTTCGACAGCAAGGGCCTGCTTAACCCGGGCAAGGTGATCCCCACGCTGAACCGCTGCGCCGAATACGGAAAAATGCTGGTGCGGGCCGGGCAGATCAAGCATCCCGACCTGCCGCGTTTCTAGGCAGAACGCACAGCCGAATGGCGAAGACGTAGACTGGGCAAAAAAGCACGGGCCAGACAATGCCAGCAACACCTTCTCGCGCCAACAGTCCCCTCAGTCCCCTCGCCCCGCGCCGACGGCTGCTCTGCGGACTGGCGGGCGCTTTGCTGGCATGGCTTCCGCAGTGGGGACTCTGCCTGGACCAGGGCAGCGCATTGCCCCATCTCGAGCCTTTCGACAAAGCCATGCTGGAACTCATCCAGAAACACAACATCCCGGGCGCCAGCCTGGCCGTGGCCAAAGACGGCAAGCTGCTGCTCGCCAAGGGCTACGGCCATGCCGACAAGGACAAGCAGGAGGCCATGGCGCCGCAAACCCTTTTTCGCATGGGCAGCATCAACAAGACCTTGACGGCGGTCATGGTACTCAAGCTGGCCGAGGATGGAAAGCTGAAGCTGGACGACCCGGCGCTGCCCCTGCTCGAGAAAGCCGGAGTCGTGATTGCACCGCCCGCCGACCCGCGCGCCAGGGACATCCGCATCCGCCACCTGTTGCAGCATTCAGGCGGCTTTGACCGGGAGCGCTCGGGTGATCCCTTCTTCCAGCCGCGGCTCAGGGAAGTCGCCCGCCGGCAAGGCGTATCGCCCGTCAGCTGCGACGCCATCATCCGGGACTCGCTGCAGGAGAAACTGGACTTCACGCCCGGCGAGCGCTTCGCCTATTCCAACACCGGCTACTGCATGCTTGGCAGGATTGTGGAAACCGTCACCGGCGAGTCCTATCGGGCTTTCAGCAGCAGGGAGTTTTTGCAGCCCGTCATCGGCAAAGGCTTTCAGGCCGCGAGCAGCACCGAAAGCCGGCCCGGCGAAACAAGGTACTACCCCTTTCCCGGAGAGCCGCTGCAGCGCGGCGCACCCGGCGTCTCGAACGCGAATGTACCCAGTCCCTACGGCTCCTACTCCGTCGAGAACATGGATGCGCTGGGTGCGTGGGTGGCAACGCCGACGGATGTCCTGAAATTCTTCCTGGCGATCGACGGCGCCCGGGGCAAGCGCCTGCTCAATGAAGACTCGGTGCGGGTCATGCGCAGCGAGCCCGTGCTGGCAAAAGAAAATGATCCGCGCAACTTCTACGCGGCGGGCATCCACGTGGTCAGGAGCGACAAGGGTGACAACTGGTGGCACACGGGCAGCCAGCCGGGCCTGCAAACCCTGGCGTTGAGAACCCGGCAGGGCTATGCATGGGTGGCGGCCTTCAATTCCAGGCCGGACCCGTCCGGGCGCCGCGCCTTCTTCAAGGATATCGACCAGGCGTTATGGGGCGCAGCCAACGCGGTGAAGGAGTGGCCGCAAGGGGATCTTTTTGCCAGCCCGTAAACGCATCACGGGCGCTGCCCAGGCATCGACACACCGCTCTTCCGCCGGAAGGTTCACGCGATGACGGCTTTGCGCGGACTGGCCTGGTTACTGATTTTTCAATCCATAGGGGAACTGCTTTCGCGCGGCTTTTCCCTGCCCTTTCCGGGGCCGGTGATCGGCATGGTTTTGCTGCTGATTGGCCTTCGTGCAGAGCTGGTGCGAGGGCCTGTGTCAGTGTGCGCAGACTTTCTTCTCTCGCACCTTTCGTTACTCTTTGTGCCTGTCGGCGTGGGCGTCATGACCCATCTTTCGCTCGTGAGCCAGTACGGCGTGCGCATTTTGCTGGCCGTGGTGGTGTCCACATTGGCCGGTTTGGGGGTCACCGTGCTGACCCTGCACCTGTTGCGGGACCGCGGCGGCGCGGCTTCAGGGGAGCCACCGGATGCCTAAATTCGTCGAACTCTGGGTCTACCTGTCGGCCACGCCACTGTTCGGCCTGACGGCCACGCTGGTGGTCTATGCGCTGGCGCAAGCGGTTTATGCGCGCCTGGGCCAGGCGCCCTGGGCCAACCCGGTGCTCTGGACGGTGGTGTGCCTGGCCGGTGCGCTGCTGGCCACCGGCGTGCCCTACCCTACCTATTTCGCGGGTGCCCAGTTCATCCATTTCCTGCTGGGGCCTGCGGTGGTGGCGCTGGCTTGGCCGCTGTGGCTGCGGCGCGAAGAGCTGCGCCGGCGCTGGGGCCGGCTGCTGCTGGCGGCATTGGCGGGCGGCATCGCGGCCAGTGGCTCCGCGCTGTTGATGGGCTGGGCGCTGGGTTTGCCTTCGGAAGTGACCTTGTCGCTTGCGCCCAAATCGGTCACCGCGCCAGTGGCCATGGGCATTGCCGAAAAGATAGGTGGCATCCCGGCGCTGGCGGCCGTGTTTGCGGTGATCACGGGGCTGGTGGGCGCGCTCAGCGGCAAATACCTGTTTGACGCGCTGCGCATTCCGCGTGACGCCGCAGGATGGGCCGCGCGCGGCTTCGCGCTGGGCACGGTCTCCCACGGCCTGGGCGCGGCGCGGGCCCTGCAGGTCAATGCCGACGCGGGCGCCTATGCCGGCCTGGCGCTGGGCCTGCAGGTGGTGCTGGCCTCCGCGCTGATCCCGCTGGCCTTCCGCTGGTTGTAAGCGAAGGGCGAACGCGAAAACACCGCATCACCTCCCTGCCGCGAACGGAGGGAAAGTGATGTGGCTTTTCGATGGTGCGGTGAACCGCGCCTGCTTGTTGCTTTAAGTCTCCTACACCGCCTGTAAACCCGGCTTCACCGCATTGGCCGGCTTGGCCGCGGCCAGTGCGCCAAACAGGATCTCGCCCGAAAGCTGGCCGCCTTCTTCGATCACCAGCTTGCCGTAACGGATGATGCCGGTGACCTTCCCGGTCGAATAAATCACCAGCTTCTGGCGCACCGTGAGGTTGCCGTTGAATTCACCGCGGATTTCCGCCACGTCGATTTCCGCCGAGCCCTTGAAGGCGCCTTGCTCGGCGATCTGGATCACACGCGAATCCATGGTGGCTTCCACCAGGCCTTCAACCACCAACGTGTCGCAGTCGGTGATCTCCACGCCCTTGAGCTTGATGTTGGGCCCCACCGTCAGCTTGCTGCCGCCTTCCTTGGCGGTGCTGGTGGACGGCGCGGCTTCGTTCACGGGTTTGGCGGCATTGTTCTGCTGGCTGGACAGCGGAGCCGAATGCAGCGTGCTGGCGGAGCCGCTGTTGCCGTAGCCGTTTCCGGGGCTGTTCCGCAGGCCCGTCGGTGTCTCGTTTTCTCGCTTGCCAAAGAACGGTGTTGCCATGTGAGTTCCTTCAAAAAAGAAGGCATGGTACGTCGCTGAAAAATTAAAAGCTTGGGCAGCATGCAAGAGAGGTAACGAAATTAATTCTTACATTCCTCTCCGGGAGCGCCGCGCGTGTAGCATGGAGCGCAGCATGAGCACCGACAGCGAACTCCATCACTTCACGCTTTTTTCCACCGCCATCGGGCAGTGCGCGCTGGTGTGGAACGGCCACGGCATCGCCGCCGTGCGCCTGCCTGAGCAGAGCGATGGCCGCATGCTGTCGCGCCTGCACCGGCGGTTCGCTATGCTCGAAGCCGGAGCGCCGCCGCCCGCCGAGCAACAGGCCATAGACGGCATGGTGGCCCTGCTCGAAGGCGAAGCCCGCGACCTGCGTTTCTGCGCGCTGGACCTGCGCAACGAGACCCCCTTCCACCTACGTGTGTACACGGCCGCGCAGGACATCCCGCCGGGCAAGACCAAGACCTACGGTGAGATAGCGGCCTTATTGGGAGACCTCGGCGCCGCGCGCGCCGTGGGGCAGGCGCTGGGGCACAACCCTTTCCCCATCATCGTGCCCTGCCACCGCGTGCTGGCTTCGGGCGCGCAGTCGGGCGGCTTCTCGGCGCCGGGCGGTGTCTCGACCAAGCTGCGCATGCTGCTGATCGAGGGCGCCGAAATCGGCGGTGCGCCCGGCCTGTTCGATCGCGAACCGCCGTCCTCCACGCATTGAATTTTTTGGCCTCACACGGAACACCCACACCATGCCCTCCGCCTCCACATCGCCGTCCATCCGCCTGTACTCGGCCCGCCTCAGCATGTTCGGCGCCAAAGTGCAGATCGCGGCCATCGAAAAACGCATTGCCTTTGAGCTCGTCATGGTGCCCTTCACGCAAGCCGAAGGTTATTCACCCAAAAATCCGGAAGTGGTTCGCATCAACCCGAAGAAGCAGGTGCCGGTACTGGTGCACGGTGAGCTGGAAATTTTCGATTCGACGCAGATCCTGGAATACCTCGAAGACCTCAAGCCCGAACCGGCGCTGTGGCTCACCGGCATCGTCAAGCGCGCACGGGTTCGCCAGCTGGAGCATCGTTCGGACGAGGTCTACTTTCCGCATGTCATCAAGCTGATGGGCCTGCAGGACAAGCTGGGCGACCCACAGGCTGTCGCGGCGCTGCAGGGCGCACGGGATTTTTACCGCTACCTGGAGCCGCTGCTGGACGGACAGGACTACATGGCCGGGGATTTTTCGAATGCCGACATCGCCCTCTACATGGCAATGATTTTCGGCGAGCGCATGGGCGCGCCTCTCACGGCGGAGACACCACGGCTGCTGGCCTGGCGCGACCGGATGAGCGCGCGCGCCTCGGTGCGCGAGGTGGTGATCCCCATGGCGAAATACCTGCTGTCAGACGGACGCCCCTTGCCGGCCTTCATGGCACAAATGCTGCAAAGCGGCTGAGAACCTGAACCCTAGGCCTGCCGTCAATGTGGCTGCAGGAAAACAGCCAAGCAAAACCCGGCACTTTGGCGCAAACTGACGGGCCCGGCCACGCCAACAACTCCAAGACGCGCAGGCCGGGTCATAAAGGAGTTCAGCATGCCCCGCCATACCCCCATAGAGCGCTATCGCAACATCGGCATCAGCGCGCACATCGACGCCGGCAAGACCACGACGACCGAACGCATCCTGTTTTACACCGGTGTGAACTACAAGATCGGCGAAGTCCATGAGGGCACGGCCACCATGGACTGGATGGAGCAGGAGCAGGAGCGCGGCATCACCATCACCTCGGCGGCGACCACGGCCTTCTGGAAAGGCATGGCGGGCAACTACCCCGAGCACCGCATCAACATCATCGACACGCCGGGCCACGTGGACTTCACCATCGAGGTCGAGCGCTCCATGCGCGTGCTCGACGGCGCGGTGATGGTCTACGACGCCGTAGGCGGCGTGCAGCCGCAGTCTGAAACCGTCTGGCGCCAGGCCAACAAGTACAAGGTGCCGCGCCTGGCCTTCGTCAACAAGATGGACCGCGTGGGCGCCGATTTCTTCCGCGTGCAGCGCCAGATCAGCGAACGCCTCAAAGGCGTGGCCGTGCCGGTGCAGATTCCGGTCGGCGCCGAGGATCATTTCCAGGGCGTGGTCGACCTCGTCAAGATGAAGGCCATCATCTGGGACGACACCAGCCAGGGCGTGCATTTCGAGTACGGCGACATCCCGGCGGAGCTGCTGGACACCGCCAACGAATGGCGCACCAAGATGATTGAGGCTGCAGCCGAAGCCAATGACGAGTTGCTGAACAAATACCTGGCCGGTGAACCCCTGAGCGAGGACGAAATCAGGCAGGGCCTGCGCCAGCGCACCATTGCCAACGAGATCGTGCCCATGCTGTGCGGCAGCGCCTTCAAGAACAAGGGCGTGCAGGCCATGCTGGACGCGGTGATCGACTACATGCCCTCTCCGGCGGACGTGCCGGCCATCCTGGGCCACACCGAAGACGACGAGGGCGAGGCCGAGCGGCACCCAACAGACGACGAGCCTTTTTCGGCTCTGGCCTTCAAGATCATGACCGACCCCTACGTCGGCCAGCTGATTTTCTTTCGTGTGTACTCGGGCGTGGTCAAGGCCGGCGACACGGTCTACAACCCGGTCAAGGGCAAGCGCGAGCGGCTGGGCCGCATTTTGCAGATGCACGCCAATCAACGCAATGAGGTCAAGGAAGTGCGCGCCGGTGACATCGCCGCGGCCGTGGGCCTGAAGGACGCGACCACCGGCGACACGCTGTGCGACCCGGCCCACGTGATCATCCTCGAGAAGATGATCTTCCCCGAACCGGTGATCTCGCAGGCAGTGGAGCCCAAGACCCAGGCCGACCAGGAAAAAATGGGCATCGCGCTGAACCGCCTTGCGCAGGAAGACCCTTCGTTCCGCGTGCACACCGACGAGGAATCCGGCCAGACCATCATCTCGGGCATGGGTGAGCTGCACCTGGAGATCCTGGTGGACCGCATGAAGCGTGAGTTCAGCGTTGAGGCCAACGTCGGCAAGCCGCAGGTGGCCTACCGCGAAACCATCCGGCAGGCGGTGAACGACGTCGAAGGCAAGTTCATCAAGCAGTCGGGCGGGCGCGGCCAGTACGGCCACGCCGTGCTCAACCTGGAGCCGCAGCCTTCGGGCAAGGGTTACGAATTCGTCGACGCCATCAAGGGCGGCGTGATCCCGCGTGAATACATTCCCGCCGTCAACAAGGGCATACAGGAAACGCTGAAGGCCGGCGTGCTGGCGGGATACCCGGTGGTGGACGTAAAGGCCACGCTGGTGTTCGGCTCCTACCATGACGTGGATTCCAACGAAAACGCCTTCCGCATGGCCGGTTCGCTGGCCTTCAAGGAAGCCATGCGCCGCGCCAAACCGGTGCTGCTGGAGCCCGTGATGGCCGTCGAAGTCGAAACGCCCGAGGACTTCATGGGCAACGTGATGGGCGACCTCTCGTCACGCCGCGGCATGGTGCAGGGCATGGAGGACATCGCGGGTGGCGGCGGCAAGCTGGTGCGCGCCGAGGTGCCGCTGTCGGAGATGTTCGGCTACTCCACCACCTTGCGCTCGCTCACGCAGGGCCGCGCGACCTACACCATGGAATTCAAGCGCTACGCCGAAACCACGGCCGACGTCGCCGCGGCCATCATGCGCGGCAAGGGCGGTTGACGGCAAGGCCACGGCCGCCGGGGACGCAAAGACATCTGCGCTCTCAGGGTCTGCCGGCCTCCGTTGCTTATTTTTACCGGAGTCCTACACTGAAACTCCCTTGGCTTCACTACGGAGGTTGTCATGGATACCCTCAATCGCTGGCAGGACAGGCTGGAAATTTTCGTGGGGCTCTGGCTATGCATCGCGCCCTGGGCGCTGGCGCTGCCCGAGGCGGCGGCATGGTGCTCGGTGGTCGTGGGCGTAGCCGTCATCGTCCTCGCGTCGCAAGACCTCTTCCTGCCCAATCACCTGGACGACTGGGCCAATGCCCTGCTGGGCGTGGGCCTGATGATTTCGCCCTGGGTCTGGAACTACGCCGGGCATGACAACGCCATGCTCAATGCGCTGGTCATGGGCTTGCTGGTCACGCTGACATCGGGCTGGGCCCTGGAGCGTGTGCTTTATGACAAGTTCAAAGTCTGGAGATCGCAGCACCACGCCCATTGAGGGCCTTGAGACATTGACGCGCCGCGCGCGCGCCCACCCTCACACACGGCAACGTGCCGTGCTGAAGGTACTTTTTCTCCAAACGTTCAGGCCACCGGCACTTTCAGGGGAGCGGCCCGGACCGGCAGGCGCAGGCCCACGCCTATGCGGTTCCAGGCATTCATCAGCGCCGCCGCCATGGTCAGCTCGGCGATCTCGCGTTCGTTGAAATACGCGGCGAGGGCGTCGAAGTCTTCGTCGGGCGCCTGTGTCTGCGGGAGCAGGGTCAGGCTTTCGGCCCAGTTCAGCGCGGCGCGCTCGCGTTCGGTGAACAAGGTGACTTCGCGCCAGGTGCTCAGGCTGTTGAGCCGCTGCAGGTCTTCGCCGCCGGCCAGCAGGTCGCGCGCATGCGAGTCCACGCAATAAGCGCAGCCGTTGATCTGCGAGATGCGCTGGCGCACCAGGTCTATCAGCCGCATGCCGAGGGTGGAGTCCTCCAGCGTGGCATTGACGGCGCCCAGGGCGCCCACGGCTTCGGGGATCACCTTGCGGTGCTGGAGGCGGCCGTTGGCCGAGGGCATGGAAATCGTGCTCATGGGTGAAAACTCCTTGAAGTTCAATGAGCCCCCGACAACCGGGAGCTTCACCCCTTAAGACGGCCCGCTTCCTCGAGTTGTGACAGCACCCGCACCAGCTTGGCCGGGTTGCGCTGGGTGTGGATCTCGGCCAGCAGGCCGTTCTCGAAGTACAGCGACTGCACCGACTCGAGCCGGCCATGCACAAAACGCAGCAGGCCCGGCACGCCGTTGATGTCGGCGATCTCCAGGCGCTGTGCCGGCCCATGGTTGAGCGCGGTGGCGAAATAGAGCTGGGCCAGCCGCTGGGCGCCGCGCAGTACCTGGCCGAAAGACGGCACCACGCCGCCCCCGTCGCTGACCAGGCTGGCGTCTTCGCTGATCAGGCTTTTGATAGTGGCCAGATTGCCTTCACGCGCCGCCGCGGCAAAGCGTGCCAGCAGCCGCAAATGCTCTTCGCGGCTGACGCTGAAACGCGTTTTGCCTTCCCGCACCTGCGCCTTGGCGCGGCTGACCAGCTGGCGGCAGGCGGCCTGGCTTTTACCCAGCGTGCGGGCCATGTCGGCATAGTCGGCGTCAAAGACCTCGCGCAGCAGGAAGGCCGCGCGCTCATCGGGCGTCAGGCGCTCCAGCACGGCCAGAAAGGCCAGCGAAATGTCGCCGGCGAATTCCAGCATCTGCTCAGGCGAGTCCTGGGTATCAGTCAGCACCGGCTCGGCCAGCCAGAAGCCGGTGTAGTGCTCGCGCGCGGTCTTGGCGGCACGCAGCCGGTCTATGGACAGCCGGGTGACCGTGGTGACCAGCCAAGCTTCGGCGCTGCGCAAGTCATCAGGACGCGCGCTGTTCCAGCGCAGCCAGGCGTCCTGCACCACGTCCTGGGCATCGGCGTGCGAGCCCAGCATGCGGTAGGCGATGCCTAGCAGGCGTGGGCGGTGGGGGTCAAAGTTTTCGGCCGAAGGGGAGGGAGCGTTGTCCATATACCGGCAAGACGGATGGGGCTGGTTGATTGTGACAAGGGGTGGTGAAATGGTCTAATTTTGGGCCGATCTTGCTTCGGTCTTTGCGCTCTTTGCTGAGTGTTGCTGGCCGGGGGTAGCCCGGCGGCTACTCACTTTTCTTTTGCTTCGCCAAAAGAAAAGTAAGCAAAAGAAAAGGCGACCCTGGTTGCTGCGTCCCTTCGCTTCGCTACGGGCAACCTGCGGTGCTCGGTCCAGCCGGGGTCAAAAACAACTCGCCTGCGGCTCAAACAAGTTTTTGCCCTGATCCGTCTGGCCCTGTGCTCCTCGGCGCATCCACAAGGGGTGGGGAAGGAATACCAATACATAAGAAACAAGGACTCGCCGTGGCGAGTCCTTGTTTATCTTGGTTTGTTCTTTGTATTTCTGTCTTCTGTTCCCGCTTCCGATCCCGATTGCCCCGTCCTGGCTGGGCCGAGGAGCGCAGACGTAGGCGGATCAGGGATCGCGCTTGTTTGAGCCGAAGGCGAGTTTGCGCGAGACCCCGCCGTAGTCGAGCACCGCAGGTTGCCCCGTAGCGAAGCGCAGGGGACCCAGA
>NZ_JBFUCN010000052.1:0-12512 GCF_056405195.1 Polaromonas sp. P1_H6 | reverse complement strand
CATCCTCGGGCGAAAGCTGTTGCGGGTGGCGTTTGCCGTCTGGAAGACGGGTCAGCCCTGGGATCCGGCCAAGCTGCTGCCGAAAACTGTTTGACAACAAATATAGAACCTCAAACAACGCGATCCCTGATCCGCCTACGTCTGCGCTCCTCGGCCCAGCCAGGACGGGGCAATCGGGAACGGGGAAAGAAAGAAGACAGAAAACGGAAACACAAAGAAGACAAATACAAACAAGGACTCGCCAAGGCGAGTCCTTGTTTCTTAGGTATTGGTATTCCTTCCCCACCCCTTGTGGATGCGCCGAGGAGCGCAGGGCCAGACGGATCAGGGATCGCGTTGTCTGAGCGAAGCGAGTTTAGCGAGACCCCGTCTGGACCGAGCACCGCAGGTTGCCCGTAGCGAAGCGAAGGGACGCAGCAACCAGGGTCGCCTTTTCTTTTGCTTACTTTTCTTTTGGCGAAGCAAAAGAAAAGTGAGTAGCCGCCGGGCTACCCCCGGCCAGCAACACTCAGAAGAGCGCACACCGCCGGAGCAAGACCCGGCGTCAACGCCGCATCGCAATGTTCTACGAGCGGCCTACAAGCCCTCGGGGAGCAGCACCCCAAGCGCCTCCCGCATGGAACGAACAATCAACCCCTGCCTGGCCCGAGGCATCCTCTCCATAGTAGAAGCCACACTGATCGCAGCAGCCGGGCTGCCATCCCGCCCAGCCACAGCCACGCCCACAGCCAGCACCCCCTCAGTAGCGTGATTCCCAATCACAGCCCACCCCCGTTCCCGCGTGGCGCGCACCAGAATCCCCATCCGCTCCGGCGTCATGCCGCCATAACGCCCCAGCACCGGCGCATTGGCGGCAATCACTGCCGCCGCGTCTTCTTCGGGCAGCGCGGCCAGCAAGGCCAGGCCGGCTGCGCCCACGCCCAAGGGCTGGCGTGTGCCGACCTGGATCACCAGCATCTGCACCGGGTGGGTGCCGACCTGGCGTGCGATGCAGTGCGAGGCCGCGCCCTCGCGCACGATGGCGAAGGCCGCGTCGCCGCAGGCCTGGCTCACGCGCGCCAGCACCGGCTGCAGGCGCGCCGCAAAATCCGAAGGTGAAGGCGGCGGCGCCTGCAGCTGCGCCAGGCGCGGCCCGGCGACATAACGGAAGCGGCCGCGCGGCGCGACATAGCCGGCCTCGAGCAGCGTCGCCAGCAGGCGGTACACCGTGGCGCGCTCCAGGCCCGCCGCGCGGCACAGGTCGACCACGCGCAAACCTTCACGGCCGCTTTGCAGCACGGCATCCAGCAGCTGCAGGCCGCGGCGCAGCGTGCGGCTGCCGCCGTCGTCGGCTGATTCAACCGGCTCGGCTGCTTCGATGACATCAGAGGAGGCGGAGGATGCTGAGGATTTTGAAGAGCGAGAGGCCATGGCATGGGACTATAGAACGTCCGCTGGCCGGACGTTCGGGTTTGTCGCGCGGGACGGCCTGGTCAAGAATTTCCCCCTGTTGCCGGCCCAGGCCCGGCACAAGCACCGCACACGCAGCGCATACCTACAACAGGAGACATATACCGTGAATTTGCAGAACACCCCTTTCCGCCGCCGGCTCGTCCTCAGCGCCCTTCTTGCCGCCCTCGCCTTCACGGCCGCCCTGCCCGCCCAGGCCCAGCCCGCAGCAGCCTGGCCCAGCAAACCCATCAAGCTGGTCGTCGGCTACGCGGCCGGCGGCGCTACCGACGTGATCGCGCGCATTGTCGCGGTCGAGCTCGGCAAGCAGCTGGGCCAGCCCATCCTGGTTGACAACCGCGCGGGCGCCAACAGCAATGTGGGCGCCGAGGTCGTCGCGCGCGCGCCGGCCGACGGCTACACGCTTTACGTCTACACCATCGCCAACACCATCAATGCCTCGCTCTACGACAAGCTGGGTTACGACCCGCTGAAAGACTTCGAGCCCATGGGCCTGATCGCCAAGGTGCCCAACATCCTGGTGGTGAATCCGCAGCTGCCCATCAAGACCCTGGCCGACTACGTGAGCTTCGCCAAGTCCTCGCCCAACGGCATCACCTTCGCGTCGGCCGGCAGCGGCTCGTCCATCCACCTTTCGGGCGAGCTCTTCAAGATGGCGGCCAAGGTACCCATGCTGCATGTGCCCTACCGCGGCAGCGCGCCCGCCGTGACCGACCTGCTGGGCGGCCAGGTGCAATCCATGTTCGACAACGCGCCCTCGGCCCTGCCCCATGTGCGCGGCGGCAAGCTGCAGGCGATTGCCATCACCAGCCCCCAGCGCTCGCCGCTGCTGCCCGAAGTGCCCACCGTGGCCGAGTCGGGTTTCCCGGGTTTTGACGTGCAATCCTGGTTCGGCATCGCCGGGCCGGCCGGCACGCCGCAGGCCGTGGTGACGCGCGTCAACACCGAGCTGCTCAAGGTGCTGGCCCTGCCCGAGGTGCGCCAGCGCCTGCTCAACCTCGCGGCCACGCCCGAGCCCGGCACGCCCGCGCAGATGCGCAGCTGGACGCTGTCGGAAGCCAAACGCTGGCGCGAGGTCGTCAAGCAGTCCGGCGCGCGCGCTGAATAAGCAACCAGCAACCCCGCAAGAGAGAACACCCCGCATGAACCCGATTGATTTTTTCTGGCGCACCGCCGAGCGCTGGCCCGAGCGCATCGCCATCGACGCGCCCGAAGGCACGCTGCGCTACGGCGCGCTCGCGGCCTGGGTCTCGGCCCTCGCGGCCGCACTGGTCGAGCGTGACCCGGCCCCGCAAAGCCGCGTCGCGATCTGCGCCGGCAACAGCAGCGAACACATCGCCGCGCTGCTGGCCGTGCTGGCCTGCGGCAAGGTGTGGGTGCCGCTGAACCCCAAAAGCACACGGGGGGAAGTCCGCCGCATCGTCGACGCGACCGAGCCGTCCATCCTCGTCATGGACGCCGATGGCGCCCCGCTGCTCGAGGGCGCGCCCGGCCAGCGCATCCACTGCGGCGTGGTCGGCAATGACGGGACGCCCAACATCGCCGCGCTCAGCGCACGGCACGCGGGCGCGCCACGCCCCAGCTTTATCCTGCCGCCCGAAGCCACCCAGGCCATCAAGTTCACCGGCGGCACCACGGGCGCGCCCAAGGGCGTGATGCAGACCTACCGCGCGTGGATGGCCAACATCACAAACCAGATCAACGCCTGGGGTTTTGACGAGCATGAACGTTATGTGGTGGCCGCGCCCGTCACGCACGGCACCTCGACTTACCTCTTGCCCGTACTGGCCCAGGGCGGCCGCCATGTGCTGCTGGCCGGCGCGGGCGCCGAGGCGGTGCGCGCCGCCTTCAAGGACAAGGGCGGCACCGTGAGCTTCATGCCGCCCACGCTGGTCTATATGCTGATGGCCCTGCCCGGCGCCTCGCGCGCCGACTTCCCGAATCTGCGCCGCCTGATCTACGGCGGCGCCCCCATGCCGCCTGAAAAAATCCGCGAAGTCCGCAACTTCTTCGGCCCGGTGCTGGGCACCACCTACGGCCAGACCGAGGCCCCGCAAATTTTGACGGTGATGCGGCCCGAAGATTTTGAGGACGAACGCAACTGGGCCGCCGTGGGCCGCTCCACCTGGTTCAGCGACGTCGCCATCATGGCGCCCGGCGGCAAGCTGCTGCCCACCGGCGAGGTCGGCGAAGTCGTGGCGCGCGGCGACCTGCTGATGTCGGGCTACTGGCGCCTGCCCGGCCTGAGCGCCGAAACCATCGTCGACGGCTGGCTGCACACCGGCGACCGCGGCCTGATCGACGAGCGCGGCTACCTCTACCTCAAGGACAGGCTCAAGGACCTGGTCATCACCGGCGGCTTTAACGTCTACCCCGTCGACGTCGAGAACGCGCTGGGCCAGCACCCCGCCGTGCATGAATGCGCCGTCTTCGGCATCCCCGACGACAAATGGGGCGAAGCCGTGCACGCCGCCGTGCAGCTGCGCGCCGGCCGGCAGGCCACAGCCGCCGAGCTGATCGCCTTTGTGCGCGAACGCCTGGGCCCGGTGCAGACACCGAAGCTGATCCACTTCCACGACACCCTGCCGCGTTCGCCGGTCGGCAAGGTCCTGAAAAGCGCCGTGCGCGAACAAGCCCTGGCCGCCGCTGCGGCGACCGCGGCTGCCTGATGAATGAAAGACTTCCCATGACCAGCGCCAAAAAGTCCCAAGCCAAACCCGTCACCAGCCTGTGCACCCACACGCTGACCAGCCTGCGCTACCGCAACGCCGACCTGGTCCAAGACCTGATGGGCAAAAAGACGTTCACCGAAGTCATGCTCATGCAGATCCTGAACCGCACCCCGCGCGGCGTAGACCTGCGCATCACCGACGCGGTGCTGATTGTCTTGATGGAACACGGCCTCACCCCCAGCGCCATCGCCACCCGCTTGGTCTATATGAGCGCCCCCGAAAACCTGCAAGGCGCAGTGGCTGCCGGCCTGCTGGCCGTCGGCAGTTCCTTCGTCGGCACCATGGAAAACTGCTCAGGCCTGCTGGACCGCATTGCATCGGCCGCAGACCCAGAAGCCGAAGCCTTAACCATCGCCCAACATTACAAAAACCTCAAAAGCCCGATACCTGGCTTCGGCCACCACCTGCACAAACCGGTAGACCCGCGCGCCTACAAGCTGCTCGATTTAGCCCGAGCCGAACCCGAACTGGCCGGCGACAAGATACGCGCGCTGGAGCGGCTCTCGGCGGCGGTTGATGCGGTCGCGGGCCGGCCCATCACGATCAATGCGACCGGGGCTGTGGCGGCGTTGCTGGGGGAGATGGGGGTGCCGACTGCCGTGATGCGCGGCTTTGCCGTGATTTCGCGTGCGGCGGGGCTGGTGTCGCATATCGTCGAGGAGCAGAGCAGTCCCTCGGGGCGGTTTATTTGGGAGACGGTGGAGGGGGCGGTTCCGTTTGTGGGGGGAAATGCCCAGGCGGAGACTTGACGGTTGTTCGGTTTAGCGTGCCTGAGGACGTGGACTTTTCACTCCTCGGCGCCTGGAGCCTTTTCATTTCGCGCTCTCCTCGCGCGATTTCTATCGTCAGCTACTTTGACCTCTTCTAGGGAGGTGGGAATTGCATCGTGAACAGCTTCTGTAAGCACGAACGATTCCGAGAGAACACTTGGAAAACTTAGGTTGTTCGGAAGAGCTACTGTGTATGGAGGCGAAGCGCCGTTATATGACTTCAAATAACTAATAACATTTTGCATAGATGCTGAAATCAACTGCAAAAGTTCTGCCAATTCTTCGAGATTCCAATTCACGCTGTGACGCTTAGCCAGACGACTGCGGTTACCTTTGGCGGGGCTACAAGCCCTATCTATGACATCAAAGCTCGTGCCAAATCGACTCCCGCCAATGGTGATTTCCTTTGGTTCAGTGTCAGTAGGGTTTACAGCCTGTTGAATTCCGTCGAAATCTGATCCACTTAGCGCAGTAATTTCCATCCAAAACTGACCCACGTAGGCACTACCCTGCTTGTTTTAAAAGCAGGGGAAATTAGGAGTGATAGACGTGGCGACATTGAATGTCATCAGGCGATGGGCATTGAGGGATCAGATGTCCATCCGCGAGATCTCAAGGCGTACAGGCCTGGCTCGCAACACAGTGAAGAAGCACCTGCGATCGGAAGAGAGCGAGCCTAGCTACCAAAGGCGGGCAACCCCTAGCAAGCTCGATCCCTACGCCGAGAAGCTGGCCACCTGGCTAGTGACCGAGGCAACAAAATCGCGGAAACAGCGGCGCACTTTGAGGCAGATCCACACAGACTCAGCCCAAAAAGGAGAAAACCAAGAACTTATCCACATCGTGAGCACCTTCTGCTCACAAAGAGTGTGGGTCAATATTCGATGGAAAACTCGGGTCAGACTTCAGTGCAATTCAACACCTTCATGTCAAAACTGTACTCTGGCGTCTTCCTAAGCCCTCTTCTTAAACATCCCAGAAGCCCCACTGGCCGCCCGAATCTCATCGGCCGTCGCCTTCAAGGCCTCGGACAACTCCTCCATCCGCACCAGCGGCCCAGCAATCGCGGCCACGCCTATTTGCCCAATATGAGTGGACAACTCCCTTCAATGGACAATCAAAAGCGGCGCCGGCCAAGCCTGTAGCCCGCGCCCTGTAGTCCCCGAGGAACAAAGCCACCAGTTCCCCGCGCATACGGTGCACAATCAGTGCGGCGCCACTGGTAGCACCACAAATCCCATATAAACACCTATATTTGGATATACAAATCATTTAATGATCCATATTTGGTTATTTCTGAAAAATTGATTGATGAATTTTGACTAAAAACAGATAATCATCTTTATTTGGCACTTTAATTAATTTAAACAGTCATATTTAGATAGTTATTTCTCATGACACCAAGCCCTTTACCCGTTGACCGGACCCTCCAGCGCCTTGGCCAGAACATCAGCCTGGCGCGGCTGCGCCGCAACCTCTCCCAGGCAGCGTTGGCGGAGCGCATAGGCGCGTCGGTGAACACCGTGCGGCGCATGGAGGCGGGCCACCCCGGTACCGCGCTGCAACACCTGGCGCGAACCCTTCAGGTGCTGGGCGGGCTGGGGGCGCTGGACCAATTGCTGGACACACAGCAAGACGCCATTGGCCTGGCACTGATGGATGAGAAGGTGCCGCGCCGCGCGCGCCTGCCCAAGGCCAGGGCCGATAGCGGCGCTTTCTGATCTGCCCCCAAGGAAGCACCCATGGCCACCCTCAAAAAATCCAGGACACCCGAGCCAGTCGGCAAGGCGGAGCTGGATGTGTTGATCGGGCGCGACGAGCTGCCGGTGGGCAAGCTGGTTTATGTGAAGTCCGGCCAGCGGGAGTTCTCGCAGTTCGCGTATGCGCCGGCATGGCTCACGCAAGCGCGTGCGTTTGACATCTCTACAGACCTGCAACGGGTGCAGGGCTTCCAGGCCCGAAAAGCCCCCGGCAAGGACGACTCCTGCTTCTTCATGGCCTTGGCGGACACCGAGCCGGACGCATGGGGCCGCCGGGTGATCGCGCGGGCGCATGCGAAAGAGCGCAAGGACAACCCGGCGCTGGGTGCCCTGACGGAGCTGGACTACCTGTGCGCGGTGGACGACTTTAGCCGTATCGGCGCGCTGCGCCTGCACGATGCGAAGCGAGGCTACCTGCGCGTCACCGAAGAAGGCCAGCGCGCCACCCCGCCCCTGCTGGAGCTTGAAAAAATACTGAGCGCGTCGCGCGCGGTGGAGCTCAACAAGGAATCGGCCGCCGACCTGAAGTACCTGCAGGGCAAGGGCACCTCCCTGGGCGGGATGCGCCCGAAGTGCACGGTGGTGGACAGCGACGGCTGGCTGGCCATGGGAAAGTTTCCGAGTGTTCAGGACGAACGCAGCGTGACGCGCGGAGAGGTTTTGGCCTTGCGCCTGGCGGAAAAGGCCGGCATTGACACCGCCAGGGCGCGCGTGGTGATGGTGCAGGGCGAACCGGTGGCACTCATCCGGCGCTTTGACCGCACCGCGGACAACGGGCGGATTCCTTATATGTCGGGCGCGACCTTGCTGCAGGCCGCCCGCAATGACGAGCGCGCCTACGCGGAAGTGGTGGACGCGATGCGCTCCAAGGTCGTTGAATTCGCCAATGACACGCGGCAACTCTGGCGCCGGCTGGTGTTCAACCTGCTGATCACCAACGTCGACGACCACCTGCAGAACATCGGCTTCCTGTATGTGGACAAAAACCTGTGGCGCCTGGCGCCGGCGTTTGACCTGAACCCCTTCCCGGACAAAGAGCGTGAGTCCAAAACCTGGTTGACCGAGGACACGGGGGCCATCACCTCGGTGGGCCAGTTGCTGGCGCAAGCCGCGCGCTTTGAACTGGCGCCCGCGGATGCCCTGCGCATCCTGGCTGAAGTGGTGACGGCGGTCGTCCAGTGGCGGACTGTCGCCGTTTCAAGCGAGGTGGGCCTTTTGCCCAGGGAGCTTGAGGACTTTGCGCCTGCCTTCGAGCATGCGGAGCTTGAAGAAGCGAAGGGTTTGGTGGCTTCCGCGGGGCCTATTCCCGCGGCATGACGGGGCTTCTGCGCTCCGGCCCTCAATCCACCGCAGGCAAGCGCTCCAGCAGCTTGTCGAGCGTAATCGGATAATCCCGAACCCGCGCGCCAGTCGCGTTGTACACCGCATTGGCAACTGCAGCGGCAATCCCACAAATCCCAAGCTCCCCCACCCCCTTGGCCTTCATAGGCGAGGACATAGGATCAGTCTCATCCAGGAAGACCACCTCCTGGTGCGGAATGTCGGCATGCACCGGCACCTCATAACCCGCGAGGTCGTGGTTCACAAAAAAGCCATGGCGCTTATCGACCACGAGTTCTTCCATCAGCGCGGCGCCGACGCCCATGGTCATGGCGCCTATGACCTGGCTGCGCGCGGCCTTGGGGTTGAGGATGCGGCCTGCGGCGCAGACGGCTAGCATGCGGCGCACGCGGATCTCGCCGGTGGCGGCGTCCACACCCACTTCCACAAAATGCGCGCCAAAAGTCGACTGCTGGTATTTTTTGTCGAGGTCGCCGTATTCCATGAAGTCTTCGGCCACCAGGCCCTTGTCGCCGGCGATCTGCGCGAGCGGGATGGAGCGGCCGCCGGCGTGCAGCATGCCGTCGGCAAAGACCGCGTCGGGTGCGGTGATGCCGGCGCTTTGGGCGATGGTTTCGCGCAGCTTCATGCAGGCGGCGTAGACGCCTGAGGTGGAGCTGTTGGCGCCCCACTGCCCGCCGGAGCCGCAGGAGACCGGGAAGGCCGAATCGCCGAGGCGCACCAGCACTTTTTCGAGCGGCACGCCCATGGTTTCCGCGGCGGTCTGTGCGATGACGGTGTAGCTGCCGGTGCCTATGTCGGTCATGTCGGTTTCCACCGTGACGATGCCGTTCTTGTCGAGCCGCACGCGCGCGGCGGACTTCATGGTCAGGTTGTTGCGGAAGGCAGCGGCGACCCCCATGCCGACCAGCCAGCGGCCCTCGCGCACCTGCGCGGGCTGCGCCTTGCGCCGGTTCCAGCCGAACTGCTCGGCGCCCAGGCGCAGGCATTCAACCAGGCGGCGCTGCGAAAAAGGCCGGCCGGCCTGCTCGGGGTCGACCTGGGTGTCGTTGCGGACGCGGAACTCGATCGGGTCCAGGCCCAGCTTCTCGGCCATCTCGTCCATGGCGATTTCAAGCGCCATCAGGCCGGGCGCTTCGCCGGGCGCGCGCATGGCGTTGCCCTCGGGCAGGTCGAGCACGGCCAGGCGCGTGGCGGTGAAGCGGTTGGCGCTGGCGTACAGCAGGCGCGACTGGTTCACCGCGGTTTCGGGCTGGCCTTCGGGCAGGTCGCCGGACCAGCCCTCGTGCGCCATGGCGGTGAGCTTGCCGTCGCGGCCGGCGCCCAGGCGTATGCGCTGGATGGTGGCCGGCCTGTGCGTGGTGTTGTTCGCCATCAGCGGCCGCTGCAGCGCGACCTTGACGGGGCGCCCGGCCGCGCGCGCGCCGAGTGCGGCCAGCAAGGCGTCGGCCCGCACCCACAGCTTGCCGCCGAAGCCGCCGCCGATAAAAGGCGAGACCAGGCGCACGTTCTCTTTGGGGATGCCCAGCGTGGCGGCCATGTCGCCGACGCTCCAGTCGATCATCTGGTTGGCCGTCCAGAGCGTGAGCTTGTCGCCCTGCCAGGCGGCCGTGGAGGCGTGCGGCTCCATCATGGCGTGCGACTGGTCGGGCGTGGTGTAGGTGGCGTCGAGCTGCACCGGCGCGGCGGCGAAGGCGCCCGCGAAGTCGCCGATTTTGGACTCGGGCGTGCCGCCGAAGTCGGAGGCTTTGGCCAGCGGTGCGCTGGCTTTTGCGGCGGCCAGGTCGAACTTGCCGGGCGTGCGCTCGTACTGGATTTTGATCAGCTGGGCGGCGGCGCGCGCCTGCTCGAAGGTCTTGGCGACGACCACCGCGAGCGCCTGGTGGTAGTGGTCTATCTCGGGGCCGCCCAGCAGCTTGGCGGTATTGAACCTGCCCTTGCCGAGCTTGCCGGCGTTGCGCGCGGTGACGATGGCCAGCACGCCGGGCGAGGCGCGCGCCGCGTCCAGGTCCATGGAGGCGATACGGCCCTTGGCGATGCCGGCGCCGACGATGTAGCCATAGGCCGGGTCGGGCACGGCGTCGTGGCGCTCATAGGCGTAGGGCGCGCCGCCGCTGGTCTTGAGCGGGCCGTCGATGCGGTCGGTGGGTTTGCCGATGACCTTGAGCTGGTCTATCGGGTTGGTGGTGGCGGGGGTGTCGAATTTCATGCTGCGCTCCTTGCCTGGGCCAGCACGGCGGCGAGCGTGCGCTCGACCAGGGTCAGCTTGAAGGCGTTGTCGGGTGTGGGCTGGGCGCCGGCCAGCAGGCCGGCGGCCACGGCCTTGGCGCCCTGCGGCATCGCGGCCTCGGCGGCCTCGACGCGCCAGGGCTTGTGCGCCACGCCGCCCAGCGCGACGCGGCCAGCGCCGCCGGGCTGCACGATGGCGGCCACGGAGACCAGCGCGAAGGCGTAAGAGGCGCGGTCGCGCACCTTGCGGTAGATGTGGGTGCCACCCACCGGCTTGGGCAGGCTCACCGAGGTGATGAGTTCGCCGGACTCCAGCGCGGTCTCGATGTGCGGCGTGTCGCCGGGCAGGCGGTGGAAGTCGGCAATCGGGATGACGCGGGCCTGGCCGTTGGGCCGCACGGTTTCCACCGTGGCGTCGAGCGCGCGCATAGCCACGGCCATGTCGCTGGGGTGGGTGGCGATGCAGGCCTGGCTGGCGCCGAGGACCGCGTGCTGGCGCGTGTGGCCGCCGATGGCGCTGCAGCCGCTGCCGGGCTGGCGCTTGTTGCAGGGCTGGTCGGTGTCGTAGAAATAGGGGCAGCGCGTGCGCTGCAGCAAGTTGCCGGCGGTGGTGGCCTTGTTGCGCAGCTGGGGCGAGGCCCCGGCCAGCAGCGCACGCGACAGCACGCCGTAGTCGCGCCGCACGCGCTCGTCGGCGGCCAGCGCGGTGTTGCGCACCAGCGCGCCTATGCGCAGCCCACCCTCGGGCGTGGCTTCTATCTTGTCGAAGGCCAGGCCGTTGACGTCCACCAGGTGGGCCGGCGCCTCGATCTGCAGCTTCATCAGGTCCAGCAGGTTGGTGCCGCCGGCGATGAACTTGGCGTTGGCATGGCGCATGACGGCCTTCGCGGCCTCGGCCGGGGTGCGCACGCGCTCATAAGTAAAGGGTTTCATGTCGCCACCCCCGCGACTTCGGTAATCGCCTCGGCGATATTGGAATAGGCGCCGCAGCGGCAGAGGTTGCCACTCATGCGCTCGCGCAGCTCGTCGGCCGACAGCACGGGGCGGGTGTTGAGGTCGGCGCTGACGTGGCTGGGGACGCCGCGCCGCATCTCATCAAGCATGCCGACCGCCGAGCAGATCTGCCCCGGCGTGCAGTAGCCGCACTGGTAGCCATCGTGCTTGACGAAGGCCGCCTGCATGGGATGCAGCTGGCGCGGCGTGCCCAGGCCTTCGATGGTGGTGACCTTGGCACCCTCGTGCATTACCGCCAGCGTGAGGCAGGAGTTGATGCGCTGGCCGTCGACCAGCACGGTGCAGGCCCCGCACTGGCCGTGGTCGCAGCCTTTTTTGGTGCCGGTCAGGTGCAGGTGCTCGCGCAGGGTGTCGAGCAGCGTGGTGCGGGTGTCGAGGTTCAGCGTGTGCGCCTTGCCGTTCACCTCGATCGTGACGCGGGCGGTGGGTACGGTGCCGGCGGTTGCGGAAGGGGGTTCAGTGGCGGCCATCGTGTCCTTGGGAAGTGAGCTGACGGCCGCCGAGGCGGCGCCCGCAATCAGCAGGCCTCGACGGGAAACCGTGAGGGGGTCGGGATTGTTCATGGGGGGTCACCTTTGTGATTAGACCAGCTAGGGAAAGGTTGAGCATCCGCGTGGGTGGGGATCTCCTTTGTAGGACTGTGGCTTAGGGTGTGGTCGGTGGCGGTTACTCCGGGGCTGCGCCGCCGTGGCCCTGGGGTTATGTGTCGAAGCCCGGTCTTGCTCCGGCGGAGTGCCCTTCTCTTGATCTTGCTGGCCGGGGTTGCCGGCAGCAACTCACTTTTCTTTGCTTCGCCAAAGAAAAGTAAGCAAAAGAAAGGCGACCCTGGTTGCTGCGTCCCTCCGCTTCGCTGCGGGCAACCTGCGGTGCTCGGTTCAGGCGGGGTCTCGCTAAACTCGCCTTCGGCTCAGACAACGCGATCCCTGATCCGCCTGAACCTGCGCTCCTCGGCGCATCCACAAGGGGTGGGGAAGGAATACCAATTACCGAATGCAAAGAAACAAGGACTCGCCTTGGCGAGTCCTTGTTTGTATTGGTCTTCTTGGTATCTTCTGTCCCCGCTCCCGATCCCGATTGCCCCGTCCTGGCTGGGCCGAGGAGCGCAGACGTAGGCGGATCAGGGATCGCGCTTGTCTGAGCGAAGCGAGTTTGCGCGAGACCCCGCCGTAGTCGAGCACCGCAGGTTGCCCGAAGCGAAGCGTAGGGACCCAGACTGC
>NZ_JBFUCN010000051.1:0-13436 GCF_056405195.1 Polaromonas sp. P1_H6 | reverse complement strand
CACGAGCTTGATCTCATGGCCTGGGAGCTCAACATCAGGCCACGCAAGACCCTTGGCTGGAAAAGCCCTGCCGAGGTCTTCTTTAACAACAAGGCCATGCGAGACGCTGGCCTTATTCCGACTGTTGCACTTGGGGTTTGAATCCGCCCTTACTTTCTTTTGGCGAAGCAAAAGAAAGTGAGTTGCTGCCGGCAACCCCGGCCAGCAGATCTCAGAAGAAACAGCCTGCCGCCGGGCAACCCCGGCCAGCAGCCCTCAGCAGAGAGAACAGACCCCCCAACCCCAATTCCGAAAACAGAGTGGTGAATCCCCACCTGTTCGAGTCAATCGCTTTCAACCTTTCTCCTTACAGTTTTCCCCAAAGACCGTCTTTGCCGACGACCGGCGGCCGCCCATGCCCGGCGCGACCGCCAGCCAGCCTTTCTTGCAGGCGCCGCCCAGCGGCAACCGCGGGAAGGGCCGGGTGGCAAGACAGGCCGGTGCCACCCAGAGCGCCAAGAGACAACCCTAGCCACAACCGGATCGACCATCGCCATGCCAGAAAACAAATACCTCGTCAGAGCGCCGCTGCTGGACCCCAAACAACAGGTGGCAGGCTACAGGCTGGCCTGGCAGGGTTCGGCCCCTACCGACGCGCGGGAAGACGTGCGCCAGTTGCTGGACTTTGTGGGCGAGCGTGCCCAGGCGGCTGAGCTTGGTTTGCTGTTTCTCGATGCCGATCACGGCGTGCCGCCGGGCGGCCTGTCGGTCGGCCAGGCGCCGCCGAACACGGTGCTGATGCTGGACTGTGCCGACCTGGCGGAAGACTGCCTGGCCGGCATGGCCTCGATGCGTGAGCAAGGCCTGCGCCTGGCGCTGCGCGGCGCGGACCTGGCATTCATGGAAACACATGCCGAGACGCTGGTTCCCTTGGCCACGCACCTCGAACTGCCGCTGGGCCACCCGGATTTTGCGGCGCTCAGCAACCTGGCAAAGCAGGCCGAGCCGCCGCTGTCCGTGGTGGTGCAGGATTTCCCGGGCTGGCGCGAGTTCGACATGTCGGCCGCGCACGGCGTGGGTGGCTTCTTCCAGCAGCTGTGCACCACGCCGCGGCCCCAGAACAACGCGGGTGCCTTGAGCCCGCAGGCGATCTTCATCCTGCAGCTGATGCAGATGGTCCAGGAAAACGCCGACGTGCGGCACATCGAGGGCGTGCTCAAGCGCGACGCGGCGCTGTCGTACAAGCTCTTCCGCTACATCAACTCACCGGGCTTCGGCATCGAGGTCGAGATCGAATCGCTGCGCCACGCGGTGACCATGCTGGGCTACACCCCGCTGTTCCGCTGGCTGTCGGTGCTGCTGGCCACGACCAACACGGCGGGCTATTCCCACGCCCTGCTGCAGGCCGCCATCGTGCGCGGGCGTTTTGCCGAGCTGCTGGGCAAGGACTTGCTGCCGCGCGCCGAGGCCGAGCACCTGTTTTTTGTCGGCATGTTCTCGCTTCTGGACCAACTGCTGGGCATTCCGCTCGAAAAAGTGGTGAGCCAGATCCTGCTGCCCGAGCCGGTGGTGCAGGCGCTGGTCAGCCGCGAAGGGGTTTATGGGCCTTTCCTGCAGCTGGTGGAAGCCGGTGAGCAACGGAATGGGCGGATTGTGGAATTGGCTGAGGCGCTGTTTATGACGTCTACGCGCGTTAATCAGGCGCATCTGGCGGCGCTGGCATGGGCTCATACCGTCACCATTTAGCAGACAGAGCCGCTCAGAAACCCTCCTGGCGTTGTTGTGGCCGCCTTGCCGTGCCTTTAGCACTGTCTGCGGCGTCACGCCTAGCCAGGACCGCTTCGCTGGGTTTCTGAGCAGCTCTTGACCCTGCGGGTGCAAGTCGGGTGCGACCCCTTGTAGTGCCGGCGGTTCTGCCTCAGCGGATTGCCAAGCCATACCCAGAGAAGCGGGTGTTTTCTCATGCTTTTCGGCCCATGACGCAGAGCGCTGTCTTTGTACATTGAGCATGTCTCATTTGCCTGCTGCCAAGGCGCGCGCGTCGTGCGTGCGATGACCTGAAAACCTATGAATACACCTCTGCATGGCGCAACGGCCTCGTCGGCCGGTCCGGATTTCCTCCTGACGGACCATGATTTTTCGAAAATCCGCACGCTGATCCACCAGCGGGCCGGCATTGCCCTGAGCTCGCAAAAAAGGCAGATGGTCTACAGCCGGCTGGCGCGGCGCTTGCGCGAGTTGCGGCTGACGGAGTTCGCGACTTACCTGCGTTTCCTCGAGGCCGACCCGAATGGCGACGAGTGGCAGCAGTTCACCAATGCGCTGACCACCAACCTCACAGCCTTCTTCCGCGAAGCCCACCATTTCCCGGTGCTGGCCGAGCATGCGAAGAAATGCCCCAAGCCGCTGAGCGTTTGGTGCTCGGCCGCCTCCACGGGCGAGGAGCCGTATTCGATTGCCATGACCTTGATCGAGGCGCTGGGCGATCGCGCCGCGGGCGCTGCCGCCAGCGTGATGGCCACCGACATCGACACCCAGGTGCTGGCCAAGGCGCAGGCCGGGATCTTCACGATGGAGCAGGTCAGCAAGCTCTCGCCGGTGCGGCTCAAGCGCTTTTTCCTGAAGGGCGCGGGTGCGCAGGCCGGCAAGGTGCGGATCCGGCCCGAGGTCGCGGCCATGGTGAAGTTCGAGCAGCTGAACCTGCTCGACGCCAAGTGGGCGCTGCGCGAGCCTTTCGACGCGATCTTCTGCCGCAATGTGATGATCTATTTCGACAAGCCAACGCAGGGCCGCATCCTGCAGCGATTCGCGCCGCTGATGAAGCCGCACGGCCTGCTGTTCGCCGGGCATTCGGAAAACTTCTCGTTTGCCGGCGACATCCTGCGCCTCAAGGGCCAGACGGTGTACGAGCTGGTGGCGCCCGGCGCTAAAGCCGACAAAGCCTGGGAAGCCGCGCCATGACCGCGGCGCACCGGGAGACGGTGGCCACCCACCATTATTTCGACCGCGAGTTCGGCATCTCGGCGGTCAAGCTGCTGCCCGGCGAATACTTTGTGACCGCCAGCGACATGGTGCTGACCACGGTGCTGGGCTCCTGCGTCTCGGCCTGCGTGCGCGACACCACGGCCGGCATAGGCGGCATGAACCATTTCATGCTGCCCGAAGACGCCGACCCGTCCTCGCGCGGCGCGGCCGCCTCCATGCGCTACGGCGCCTACGCCATGGAGATGCTGCTCAACGAACTGTTTAAAGCCGGTGCCCGGCGCGAGCGGCTGGAGGCGAAAGTCTTCGGCGGCGGCGCGGTGCTGGCCAACATGACCTTGCTCAACATCGGCGAGCGCAATGCCGACTTTGTGCTGCGTTATCTGCAGATGGAACAGGTGCGCGTGGCCGCCCAGGACCTGCGCGGTAACTATCCGCGCCGCATCAACTACTTCCCGGCGAGCGGCAAGGTCACCATGCGCAAGCTGCGCCAGCAGGACGACGTGGCGCTGGTGCGCGACGAGGAACAGGCGCTGGCCGCCAACCTGAGCCGGCCGGCACGCCGCAGCAACGTCGAAATCTTCAATACCGACCTGGCCCGCAATGTGGCCAACAAGAATGCGTGGGCCCTATGAGCGTGAACAAGATCAAGGTGCTGTGCGTCGACGACTCGGCGCTGATACGCAGCCTGATGACCGAGATCATCAACAGCCAGCCCGACATGGTGGTGGTGGCCACGGCCTCGGACCCGCTGGTCGCGCGCGACCTGGTCAAGCAGCACAACCCCGACGTGATGACGCTGGACGTGGAAATGCCGCGCATGGACGGGCTGGAGTTCCTGGAGAAACTCATGCGCCTGCGGCCCATGCCGGTGGTCATGGTGTCCTCGCTGACCGAGCGCGGCTCGGAGGCCGCGCTGCGCGCGCTCGAACTGGGCGCCATCGACTTCGTGACCAAGCCGCGCCTGGGCATACGCGACGGCCTGCTGTCCTATACCGACCTGATCGCCGGCAAGATCCGCATCGCGGCGGCCGCCAAGCTGCTGCCGGCCCGGCGCCCGGCGCCCACGGGCGGCGCGGGCGGCGGCGAGGCGCCCCTGCTGCACAGCCCGCTGCTGAGCACCGAAAAACTCATCATCATCGGCGCCTCCACCGGCGGCACCGAAGCAATCCGCGAAGTGCTGCAGCCTCTGCCGCCCGACAGCCCGGCCATCCTGATCGCCCAGCACATGCCGGCGGGATTTACCAATTCCTTCGCGCAGCGCCTCAACGGCCTGTGCCGCATCAAGGTCTCCGAAGCCGTGCACGGCGAGCGTGTGCTGCCCGGCCATGCCTATATCGCGCCGGGCGGTTTCCATCTGTCGCTCACGCGCAGCGGCGCCAACTACATGGCCCAGGTCGACCAGGAGCCGCCGGTGAACCGGCACCGGCCCTCGGTCGACGTGCTGTTTGATTCGGCCGCGCGCCACGCCGGCAAGAACGCCATCGGCGTGATCCTGACCGGCATGGGCCGCGACGGCGCCGAGGGCCTGATGCGCATGCGCCAGGCGGGCGCGCACACGCTGGCGCAGGACGAGGCCAGCTGCGTGGTCTTTGGCATGCCGCGCGAGGCCATCGCGCTGGGCGCGGTGAACGAGGTGGTGCCGCTGCAGGAGATGAGCCAGCGCGTGCTGGCCCACCTGCGCTCCTTCGGGGAGCGGGCGAACCGGGTGTAGTGATTTTTTCGGGGCTTCCGGCCGGCGCTCTTTTCAAGCGTGGCGCTTTCCGGATGACATGTGTTTGAGCGTTGATCGTGAATATTGGAGTGAGTGAAGTGGTTGATAAAAACATCAAAATCCTGGTCGTGGATGACTTCCCGACCATGCGCCGGATTGTCCGCAATCTGCTCAAGGAACTGGAATTCGTCAATGTCGACGAGGCCGAGGACGGCGCCGCGGGCCTGGAGAAGGTCAAGGCCGGAAACTACGGCTTTGTGGTGTCCGACTGGAACATGCCCAACATGGACGGCCTGGCCATGCTGCAGGCCATACGCGCCGACCCGCAGTTCGTGAAGCTGCCGGTGCTCATGGTGACGGCCGAGGCCAAGAAGGAAAACATCATCGCGGCGGCCCAGGCCGGCGCCAACGGTTATGTGGTCAAGCCCTTCACCGCCGTGACGCTCGAAGAGAAGATCAACAAGATCTTCGAAAAAATCGAGAAGGAAGGCGCCTGATATGTCGCAAGAAGCACATCAACATCCCGTGCTCCATGCGGCGGCGGCCAGCGATTCGGCCGAACAGCTGGTCAACCGCATAGGCCATTTGACGCGCCAGATGCGCGAAGGCATGCGCGAGCTCGGGCTGGACAAAAGCATCGCGCGCGCCGCCGAGGCAATCCCCGACGCGCGCGACCGCCTGAGCTATGTGGCGCAGATGACCGAACGCGCGGCCGAAAGGGCGCTCAACGCCATCGACGTGGCCCAGCCCATCCAGGAGAATTTGTCGAAACAGGCGACGGCGCTGGGCAAGCGCTGGGACGTCTGGTTCGACAGCCCGCTGGAACTCGACGACGCGCGCGAACTCGTCAAGGACACGCGCGGCTACCTGGCCGACGCGCCGCAGCAGGCCAGCGCTACCAACGCCCAGCTCATGGAAATCATGATGGCCCAGGACTTCCAGGACCTGACCGGCCAGGTCATCAAGAAGATGATGGACGTGATCAAGGACATGGAGACGCAGCTGCTGCAGCTGCTGATCGACAACGCACCGCCTGAGAAGCGCCAGGATGCGGGGCATGGGCTGCTGAATGGGCCGCAGATCAAGATTGGGAATGCGGATGCGGTTGATGGGCAAGGGCAAGTAGACGACCTGCTCGCCAGCCTCGGGTTCTAGCCACTTCAAGCGCCGCTGGCCCCCATCCCAACCTTCCCCCAGAGGGGGAAGGAGTAAGCATCAGGCCCTTCCTATTACCCAAAGAACAGCCCGATACCCAGCCTGTTTCCCTGATCGATTTCAGGTCTCCCCTCCAATAATTCTCAAGACAGGGCGCCCCTTGCGCCCGACGCTGCGGAGTATGGATGGCGGAAGAAAGTGATCTCGAAAAAACCGAACCGGCCTCGCCCCGGCGCCTGGAAAAGGCGCGCGAAGAAGGCCAGGTCGCGCGGTCGCGGGAGCTTGTCACCTTTGTCATGCTCACGACGGGCGTGGGCGGCCTGTGGATGCTGGGCGAGATGATGGGCGGGCACTTCAACAGCGCGCTGCGCAACGGCCTGCAGTTCGAGCGCGCCTCGGCCTTCGACCCCTCGCACATGATGAACCAGGCCGGCGGTGCGCTGCTGCATGCCGCGCAGGCGCTGCTGCCGGTGCTGCTGATGATGCTGGTGGCCGCGCTGGTGGCGCCCATGCTGCTGGGCGGCTGGCTGCTGTCGGCGCAGTCGCTGGCACCGAATTTCTCCAAGCTCAATCCCATCGCGGGCATAGGCCGCATGTTCTCGGTCGAGTCGCTGGCCGAACTCGCCAAGACATTGCTCAAGTCCCTGCTGGTGGGCGGTGTCGCCTGGTGGGTCATCGCCGACGACCTGGGCGCCATCATGGGCCTGATGCGCGAGCCCGCGCATGCCGCGCTGCCGCACACCCTGCACCTGGTGGCGGTGAGCTGCGCGCTGATCATCGCCTCGCTGCTGCTGGTGGCCGGCATCGACGTGCCCTACCAGCTCTGGAGCCACGCGCGCAAGCTGCGCATGTCGCGCGAGGACCTGCGCCAGGAGAACAAGGAAAGCGAGGGCGACCCGCACGTCAAGGCGCAGATACGCCGGCAGCAGCAACAGATGGCCAAGCGCCGCATGATGGCAGAGGTGCCCAAGGCCGACATCATCGTCACCAACCCCACGCACTTCGCCGTAGCCCTGAAGTACGTCGACAAGGACATGCGCGCGCCGCGCGTGATCGCCAAGGGAACCGACCTGGTGGCCCTGCGCATACGCGCCATGGCCGAAGAGCACAAGATCCCGGTGCTGGAAGCGCCGCCGCTGACGCGCGCGCTGTACCGCCACACCAAGCTTGGCGATGAAATCCCGGCGGCGCTGTACTCGGCCGTGGCCGAGGTGCTGGCCTGGGCCTACCAGCTGCAGCGCGCAGCCGAGGGCGGCGCCGTGCCGCCGCGCGCGCCGCGCGACCTGCCGGTGCCTGAGTCGCTCGATCCGCACACTGTGCAAGCCGCGCCTGCCACAACTGCCCTGCTGGGGAGCGCCGCATGACGCTGGTCGACGACCTGATGCGGCTGCCGCGCCAGATGATGGCCGGCGGCAAGGGCAAGGGCCTGGCCGGCCCGGTGCTGATCATCCTGATCCTCAGCATGATGGTGCTGCCGCTGCCACCGTTTTTGCTGGACCTGCTGTTCACCTTCAACATCGCGCTGTCCATCATGGTGCTGCTGGTCAGCATGTACACCATGAAGGCGCTGGACTTCGCGGCCTTCCCGGCCGTGCTGCTGTTCACCACCTTGCTGCGCCTGTCGCTCAACGTCGCCTCCACGCGCGTGGTGCTGATGGAAGGCCACACCGGGCCGGACGCGGCGGGCAAGGTCATCGAGGCCTTCGGCCACTTCCTGGTCGGCGGCAACTTCGCGGTCGGCGTGATGGTCTTCATCATCCTGGTGGTGATCAACTTCATGGTCATCACCAAGGGCGCGGGCCGTATCGCCGAGGTGGGCGCGCGCTTCACGCTGGACGCGATGCCGGGCAAGCAGATGGCCATCGACGCCGACCTCAACGCCGGCCTGATCGGCGAGGACGTGGCGCGCAAGCGCCGCGCCGAAGTCGCGCAGGAGGCCGACTTCTACGGCTCCATGGACGGCGCCAGCAAGTTCGTGCGCGGCGACGCCGTGGCCGGCCTGCTGATCCTGGTGATCAACATCATCGGCGGGCTGATCGTCGGCATGGCCCAGCACGGGCTGGATTTTTCGCAGGCGGCCACGACTTACACGCTGCTGGCCATCGGCGACGGCCTGGTCGCGCAGATCCCGGCGCTGGTGATCTCCACCGCGGCGGGTGTCATCGTCTCGCGCGTCACCACCGATGAGGACGTGGGCGGCCAGCTCACGGGCCAGCTGTTCGCGAACCCGCAGGTGCTGTTCCTGACGGCCGGCGTGATCGGCCTGATGGGCCTGATCCCGGGTATGCCCAACCTGGCCTTTTTGATCATCGCCGGCGGCCTGGTCTGGCTGGGGCGGCGCATCATGCGGCGCGCCGCCACGAGCGGGGCTACCGCCGCCGAAGCGCCGCCGCCGCCGGCCCCCGCCGAATCGCAGGAGGCCAGCTGGGACGACGTGGCGCTGGTCGACCCGTTGGGGCTGGAGGTCGGCTACCGGCTGATCTCGCTGGTCGACAAAAGCCAGAACGGCGAGCTGCTGGGCCGCATCAAAAGCATACGCAAGAAGTTCGCGCAGGACATCGGCTTCCTGGTGCCGGTGGTCCACATCCGCGACAACCTGGAGATCAAGCCCAATGCCTACGTGCTCAAGCTCAAGGGCGTGCAGATCGGCCAGGGCGAGGCCTTCCCGGGCCAGTGGATGGCGATCAACCCGGGCCAGGTCAGCGCCAGCCTGCCGGGCACGCAGACGCGCGACCCGGCCTTCGGCCTGCCCGCCGTCTGGATAGACAGCGGCCTGCGCGAGCAGGCGCAGATCTACGGCTACACCGTGGTCGACGCCAGCACCGTGGTGGCCACGCACCTGAATCACCTGATCCACGCACACGCGGCCGAGCTGCTGGGCCGGCAGGAAGTGCAGCAGCTGCTGGACCGCATCGCCAAGGAATCGCCCATGCTGGTGCAAGACCTGGTGCCCAAGACCCTGTCGCTCACGACGCTGCAGAAGGTGCTGCAGAACCTGCTCGACGAAAGCGTGCCGATACGCGACATGCGCACCATCCTCGACGTGCTGGCCGAGAACGCCCCCACGGTGAGCGACACCACCGAGCTGACCTCGCTGATACGCCTGGCGCTGTCGCGCGCCATCGTCCAGCATATTTTCCCGGGCGAGGAGGAACTGCAGGTCATTGGCCTGGACAGCTCGCTCGACCGCGTGCTGCTGCAGGCCCTGAGCAACAGCGCCGGCCTGGAGCCGGGCCTGGCCGACAGGCTGCTGCGCGAAGCCCAGCAGGCCATGGACCGGCAAGCCGGCCTGGGCCTGGCCCCCGTGCTGGTGGTGCAGCACCCATTGCGCGTGCTGCTGGCGCGCTTCCTGCGCCGCAGCCTGCCGCAACTCAAGGTGCTGTCGCACGCTGAGATACCCGACACCCGCACCATCAAAGTGACCGCCACGATTGGAGCCGCCCTGTGAACACCCCGAATTCCGCCGACGCCGCGACCACCTGCCAGGTCGTCGCGCCCTCCAGCCGCGAGGCGCTGCGCCTGGTGCGCGAACGCCTGGGCCCTGATGCCGTGGTGCTGTCGAACCGCGTGACGGCCGGGGGCGTGGAAGTTGTCGCGGCGCTGGAAGGCTTCGCTGTCGTGCCCGCCGCCGTGCCCGTCGCCGCTCCCGTTGCAGCAGCCGCGCCATCCCGGCCCATCAGCTCTCCGCCCGCAGCCGAAAGCGAGGCCGTGCTGCGCGAGATCCATTCCATGCGCGGCATGATCGAGGAGCAGCTCGCCGGCATAGCCTGGAACGACAAGCAGCGCCGTGACCCGGTGCGCGGCCATTTGCTGCGCACCTTGCTGGGCGCGGGCTTCAGCGCGCGCCTGGCGAAAGACATCCTGCAGGACCTGCCCACGGGCCAGAGCCACGCGCTCGGCATGGACTATGCGAAGGCCGAGCTCGCGCGCCGCATGCCGCTGCTCGAGGACGAAGGCGCGCTGCTCGACGAGGGCGGCGTGTATGCGCTCATGGGGCCGACCGGCGTGGGTAAGACCACCACCACCGCCAAGCTCGCGGCGCGCTGCGTGATGCGCTTCGGCGCCGACAAGCTGGCCCTGGTCACCACCGACAGCTACCGCATAGGCGCGTACGAGCAGCTGCGCATCTACGGCCAGATCCTGGGCGTGGCGGTGTACGCGGTGAAGGACGCGGCCGACCTGGATCGGGTGCTGGCCGGCCTGCGCGACAAACACATGGTGCTGATAGACACGGTGGGCATGAGCCAGCGCGACCGCGCCGTCGCCGGGCAGATCGCGATGCTCTGCGGGGCCAACCGCCCCGTCAAGCGCCTGCTGCTGCTCAATGCCTCCAGCCACGGCGACACCCTCAACGAAGTCGTGCAGGCCTACCGCCACGGCGAACGCCCTGCCGGCGACTGGGACCTGGCGGGCTGCATCTTCACCAAGGTCGACGAGGCCACGCACCCCGGCGCGCTGATCGACATGGCGATACGCCACCAGCTGCCGGTGCATTACATCTCCAGCGGCCAGAAAGTCCCCGAGCACCTGGTGCCGGCCGACGGCAAGGCCCTGGTCGACAGCGTGTTCCAGGCCGGCAGCCGCAGCGCACTGTTTGTGCCTGGCGAATCCGACCTCGCCGAAAACCCCGCAGCCGACGGCGATGCGGAGCGCGCGGCGGCGGAAGCCGCGAAGGCTGAAGAGGCCAGCGAACGCCTGCGCGCGCAATGCCGGCAGCTGATTCAGGCTCTCACGCACAACGCGCAGGAGCTTGCGGCCAACGCGGCCGCGCTGTCGCAGGGCGGCATAGGCTTTGAGGAAACCCGCGCGCTGTGGCGGCAGTTGTCCGCCCCCGCGGGCGCGGAGGGCGAAACAGCTGAGCAAGGCGAGCAGCGCGTGTCGCACGCGCTGAGCTTCCAGGCGATTGACGACGCCGCCGCGCTGTGCGGCGACTATGTGCTGGCCGTGGGGGGTGAAGCGCGCCTGGTTTCTCAAGAGGGTGAAGCACCGCAATCACTCGCCAGCACGCTGCTGCTGTCCGACCGCACGGGCCAGGTTTTTGCGGCGCCGCTGCAAGGCCCCGCCGATGCGCAGCAGCCGGCCGGCTGGGCGCTGCAACCCGCGCTCGACAAAACCGTGGTCCACCTGTTCGCGCGTGTGCCCGACGCCAAGCTGATCCGGCAGTGGCAGGACGAAGGGCGCGCCTGGGCGGCGGCAGGCAGTTCGGCGCTGCGCATCGTCGATGCGGACACCGGCGCGCGCGGCACGCTGGCCAGGCTGGCCGCGGGCCTTGCCTTCGGCACGGCGCTGCCCGTGGTCTACCGCAAGAAGGCGGCCTTCATGTCGGTGGCGGAGGCGCGCATCAGCCTGCGGCCCGAGCTGGACGACATGGCGCCGGGCACGCAGCCGCCCCTGCCGGTACTGCGCTGCGTGGTCAGGCGCATGGTCGATGCCGTGACCGGCAAGCTGCTGGCGCACAGCTATGTGCTGGCCGGCGAAGGCGTGCGCGCCCCGGCACGGCGCATGGCGCAGTGGCCCAGCTGGCGCAGCGCCGCCGAACCCTATTTCAAACTGCTGGGCCAGGGCATCGGCCAGATGGACGCGGCCGCCGTGCCGGCGCGCCGGCTGATCGCCGGCCAGGCTTGCGCCACGGTGTTCCTGCTGCAAGGCCTGCAGGACGGCTGGGCCGAGACGGCGCGGCGCGCGCTGGCGCAGCTGGCCGGTCGCGCGGTGCGCCCGGGCCGTCCGGTGCCGGCCGCCGTGCTCTTCGAAGGCCTGGGCAAGCTGTTGGTGCTGCTCGACGCGCTGGAATTGGAGGGGGTAGGCGAAGGCGTTGCGCCTTCGCCCGCGCCCCTGCCCGCGGCGCGAGGCTGAGGAACCCGCCGTGAAAAAACCGGTGAGCGACCAGGCCGACGGCCTCAGGCGCCTGATGGCGAACAGCCCGGGGCGGCTGCTGGCTTTTGTCGGCGCTGCGCCCGGCGTGGGCGTGAGCAGCGTCACCATGAACCTCGCGGCGGCGCTGGCCCGGCTGGGCCAGGACGTGCAGGTGATCGACGAGCGCGGCGATGCGCCGCCAGCTTATGCGCGCTTGCAGGGCCGGCTGGTGCTGGTCGATGCGCGGCTGGACGGCGAGGGCCTGCTCTCGCCGCTGGCCGCCCAGGCCGACGAGCTGGTGGTGGTGCTGCGGCCGCAGGTCGAGGCCATCACGGCCGCCTATGCCTGCATCAAGCGGCTGCAGCAGGCGCATGCCTTGCGGCGCATGCGCGTGCTGGTCAACCACGCGGCGGGCGCGAACGATGCCAGCCGCATCCTGGCCAACCTGGCCAGCGTCGCGAAGAGCTATCTCGCGCTGGCGCTGGAGCCGGCCGGCTGCATATGCGAGGACGTGCAATTGGCGCAGGCGCGCTGGCTCAACATGAGCGTGGTGGAAGCCTTCCCGGGCAGCCCTGCCGCGCTGGACGTGGACCGGCTTGCGGCGGACGTGCTGCGCTGGCCCGCGCCGCCCGGCGTGCCCGGCGTGACTGGCGAAGTGCCCGCCCGCCGGATGTCCCCGGCCGCTGCCTGACCCCCAGACCCTTCAAGAAGCAGGAGGCATCCCCTATGTCCATGTACACCCCCCAGGGAAAACTGGCCCAGTCCGCCCCGTCGGAGCTGCTGGCCCAGCACGCGCCGCTGGTGCGCAGGCTGGCGCTGCAGCTGATCGCCAGGCTGCCGGCCAGCGTTGAGCTGGACGACCTGATCCAGGTCGGCATGATGGGCCTGCTGGACGCGGCCGAAAAATACCAGGACGACCAGGGCGCGAAGTTCGAGACCTACGCGAGCCAGCGCATACGCGGTGCCATGCTCGACGAACTGCGCGCCAACGACTGGGTGTCGCGCGGCCTGCGCAAGTCCTCGCGCGGCGTCTCCATGGCGGTGCGCGCGCAGGAGCAGAAGCTGGGCCGCGCGCCCAATGAACGCGAGATCGCCCAGGAACTGGAACTGCCGCTGGAGGCCTACCAGCAGCTGCTGAATGAGATACACGGCTGCCAGCTCGTCTATTACGAGGACTTCGACCGCGGCGACGGCGAGAAGCGCGAGAACAATTTCCTGGACCGCCAGGACCACGGCGACCGCGTGCTGGCCGACGAACCGCTGACGCAGCTGCTGCAGGGCGACTTCCGGCGCCAGCTGGTGGCGGCCATAGGCGAGCTGCCCGAGCGCGAGCAGCTGTTGCTGAGCCTGTATTACGACGAAGAGCTGACCTTGCGCGAGATCGGTGCGGTGCTGGATGTGACCCAGTCGCGGGTCTGCCAGCTGCACAGCCAGGCTATCAGCCGGCTGCGGGCTAGCCTGGCCGCGTTGCTGGGGCTGGAGCCGGCGCCGGCGCCGCGCAAGTCCGCAGCGGTGGCCGCTGCTGCCCGCCCCCGGGTTGCGAGGGCTATGTCATGAGGCGCTTGCCCTCTGCATAGGGTTGCTGGCCGGGGTTGCCGGCAGCAACTCACTTTCTTTTGCTTCGCCAAAAGAAAGTAAGGGCGGATTCAAGGACCAAGTGCAACACTTCCAATCCAAGAGGAGTTGCATGACAAGAACATATCGACAATTGAGTGCCGAAGAGCGAGGCACGGTAATGGGCATGAAGCTGCAC
>NZ_JBFUCN010000050.1:0-13907 GCF_056405195.1 Polaromonas sp. P1_H6 | reverse complement strand
CCGGGGGTAGCCCGGCGGCTACTCACTTTTCTTTTGCTTCGCCAAAAGAAAAGTAAGCAAAAGAAAAGGCGACCCTGGTTGCTGCGTCCCTCCGCTTCGCTACGGGCAACCTGCGGTGCTCGGTCCAGACGGGGTCTCGCTAAACTCGCTTCGCTCAGACAACGCGATCCCTGATCCGTCTGGACCTCCGCTCCTCGGCGCATCCACAAGGGGTGGGGAAAAGAATACCGAATACCTGAAGAGACAAGGACTCGCCGTGGCGAGTCCTTGTTTGTCTTGGGTTGTTCTTTGGTATTTGTCTTCTGTCCCCGCTCCCGATTGCCCCGTCCTGGCTGGGCCGAGGAGCGCAGAGACAAGCGGATCAGGGCCGGCGTTGTTTGAGCCGAAGGCGAGTTTAGCCGGACCCCGCTTGGCTCGAGCACCGCAGGTTGCCCGTAGCGCAGCGTAGGGACCCAGACTGCGGGTCGCCTTTTCTTTGGTGACTTTCTTTTGGCGAAGCAAAAGAAAGTTACTTGCTGCCGGGCAACCCCCGGCCAGCAGGATTCAGCAAGGTAAGCGCCGTCGGAACAAGACCCGGCCCAGCCCGAACGGCCGGTTCAAGAATCCCTCACAGGCCCTCTCAAGCCCTTGGTCGCCGACCGCTGGCTCTTGCTCTCCAGCCGCCGCTGCTTGGACCCATAAGTAGGTTTGGTAGCCCGCCGCGCCTTGGGCGGATTGGAGACCCCATCGACCACCTCCTGCAACCGCGCCAGCGCATCGGCACGATTCATCTCCTGCGTGCGGTGCTGCTGGGCCTTGAGCACCAGCACGCCTTCCTGCGTGATGCGGCTGTCGGACAGGCACAACAAGCGCTCCTTGATCGCCTCGGGCAGCGAAGAGGCGTGGATGTCAAAGCGCAGGTGCACGGCGCTGGAGACCTTGTTGACGTTCTGCCCGCCCGCGCCTTGCGCGCGTATGGCGCTGAACTCGACCTCGCGTTCGTCAACCGGGAATTTCGGTGGCGCAGCCATGCCAGTCAGCGCTCCACGTCAATCGTCTGCTTCAACCGGCCAGTTCGGCCAGGCCGGCAATCGCCAGGGCATAGCCCTTGACGCCGAAACCGGCCATGACGGCCTTGGCGGCCGGCGAAATATAGGAGTGGTGGCGGAAGGCCTCGCGCGCGTGCACATTGCTGATGTGCAGTTCGATCAGTGTCACGCCCGCGCCCTTGATGGCGTCGTGCAGTGCCACGCTGGTGTGGGTATAGGCGCCCGCATTGAGCACCACGCCGGCCAGCGTGCCGGCGGCCTGCGCGCGGCCGGCCTCGTGGATCGCATCGATCAGCGCGCCTTCATGGTTGCTTTGCCGGAAGTCCAGCTTGAAGCCATGGGCCTTGCAGGCCTGGCTGCACAGCGCCTCGACGTCGGCCAGGGTCTGCGAGCCGTACACGGCCGGTTCGCGCGTGCCCAGCAGGTTGAGATTGGGGCCGTTGAGGACCAGGGCTGTTTTCATGAAGCGGGTCTTTCCTGTGTGTCGATGGGAAGAAGATTGGGTGCGAGGTCCTGCAGCGCGACTGTCCTGCCGGTGGCGATCGAGCGCCGCACGGCTTCCACGGCCAGCAGGCTTTGCAAGGCATCCGTGACCGTGATTATCGGCCCTGCCTTGCCCTCCACCAAATCGCAGAAATGATCCAGCTGCGCCTCTAGCGGATCCACCGCCTCCAGGGCGATGTTTTTTTCGGTGAAAGGCGTCATCCAGCCGGGCTCGCCGCGGCTTTCGGGGCCATGGGTCCAGGTGTGCAAGGTGGGCACGGCCAGCGATCCTTGCGTGCCGGCGATGAAATAGCAGTCTTGCGAGGCATACCGCGCATAAGCCGTGTTTTCGCCCGAGGTCTGCTCCCAACTGCGCGGCGAGGCCACCGTGTCCGACAGCGTGAAAGTGCCCAGCGCGCCGCTGGCAAATTTGAGCGTCATCACGGCCGTGTCTTCGACCTCGAACCCGCGCACCGCGTTGGACACCAGCGCATGGACGGACTCGAGCTCACCGCAGAGGTAGCGCAGGTTGTCCATCTCGTGGATCAGGTTGATCAGGATGGGGCCGCCGCCGGGCTGCGTCCGCCAAGGACCTTGTTCAAAGTAGCTGTCGGGTTTGTAGAACTGCGCGCTGCCCGTCACCGTGACCACGCGGCCCAGCATGCCCGACCTGATGGCCTGCCGCGCTGCCCGCAGCGTGCTGCTGTGCCGCCGGTGGTGGCCCACCAGCATAGGCACAGTCTGCTTCGCCAACGCATCGGCCAGCCACAAGCCGGCTTCCAGCGAATCAGCCACGGGTTTTTCAATCAAGGCCGGCACGCCCTGCCGCGCGCAGGCCAGCGCGCCGGGCACATGCAGGTGGTTGGGTGTAGCGAGGATCACGCCATCGGGCTGGGCCGCGGCCGGCCCGGCGAACAGCGCCTCCAGGCTCTCAAAATGCGGCACGCCGAGGCCGGCGGCGAAGTCCCGCGACGCGGGCTGCGGATCCACCACGGCACACAAACGGGTGCGAGGGCTGGCCTGGATCAGCTCGACATGCCTGCGGCCTATGACACCGGCGCCCGCGACGGCGATGCCCAGCGCGGCGCTGCCGGCCTGCGGCATGTCAGCGCAGGCCTTCGAAAAAGCGCTCCAGCAAGCCGGCGAAAGCGGCCGGCTGTTCGACCGCGCTCAGGTGCGCGGCTGGCAAGGTCTGGAGCTGGGCGCCCGGGATGCTGCTACGGATCGCTTCGGACATGGCCACGGGCGTGGCCTCGTCGCGCGTGCCGGCAATCACCAGGGCCGGGCACTGGATGCCGCCGTTACTGGCCCGAAAGTCGATGCCGGCCACCGCTTCGCAACTCGCGGCGTAGGCGGCCGCATTGGTGTTCACCAGCCGCTCGCGCAATGCGGCCACACGCTGTTTGCCGCCTCCCGTTTCATCGGCGCGGAACTCGGGCGTGAACCAACGCTGCAGCGCGCCGTCGGCAATCGCCTCCACGCCTTGCGCCAGCACGGTTTGCACACGCGCGGACCACATGGCGCGCGCCGCCTCGTCGTAATACATCGCGGCATTGGCCACCGTGATGCTCTTGAGCAGCTGCGGATACTTCGCGGCCAGCGCCTGCGCGGTCATGCCGCCCATGCTGAGGCCGACAAAATGCACGGGGCCGGCGGCATGCGCTTCAATCAGGCCCGCCACGTCATCGGCCAGCATCGCCATGTTGTAAGGGCCGGGCACGGCTTCCGAGCGGCCGTGGCCGCGGTGGTCGTGGCGCAGCACGGTGTAGCGATCCTTGAGCGCGGCGGCCACGCCGTCCCACATGCCGAGCTCGCAGCCCAGCGCGTGGCTGAGCACCACGACCGGCCCGCTGCCCTCCTGGATCCAATGCAGATGAGGTTTTTTCATATTTGATTCTTCAAAAATGGGAAACGCGGGCGCGGGCTCAGGTTGCGGGCAGCAAGCCTTTTTCGCGCAGGATGTCGCCGGCCAGCGCGAACGCATGGTTGGCCGCGGGCACGCCGCAGTAAATCGCGGCCTGCAAAATGACTTCCTTGATCTCGTCGGGCGTGAGGCGCGACTCGGGCGGGCCGTCGAGCGCGGCGCGCACGTGCAGCGCGAACTCCTCATAGGCCTTGAGCGCAATCATGGTCGACAGCACCATGAGGCGGCGCGTCTTGTCGCCCAGCGCCGGGCGGCCCCAGATTTCGTTCCACGCATAACGCGTGATCAGGTCCTGGAACTCGCCGTTGAAGGCATTGCTTTTGGCGATGGACTTGTCCACCCAGGCGTCGCCGAGCACGCGGCGGCGGTTGAGCATGCCTTTTTCGTTGTCGTTCATGGGGTCACCTTTGTTCGTTTGTTGTCGTCAGTCTGCGCAACCAGCGCCTGCAGCGCATCGGCCTGGGCATGCGCCTGGCCGGCGGCCTGCGCGGCCAGTTCCGGGTTGAACCATTCGTCGGCCGCATCTTGCGGCAGTTCGGCGCGCAGCGTGTCGAGGTTGGCGCGCATGCGTTTTGTATCCACCTGCAGGCCGGGCAGTGCTTGCGCCATCGCGCGCACCGAGCCGTGGGCCGACATCAGCAGGCCCGGCCACTCGGCCAGTTCGGCCTGCCAGTTGCCCAGCGCGCGCTCGTGTTCCTGCGGCATGGTGGCCAGCAAGGCGGCCACACGCTGCGGCGCACGCGCGCTGGCCGCGAGCGCCACCATGCAGGCGACGGGATTGCGTTTGTGCGGCATGGCCGACGAACCGCCGCGCCCGGGCTCGGTCGGCTCCGCCAGTTCGCCGACTTCGTACTGGCCCATCAACGAAATGTCTTTCGCGATCTTGCCCAGGCTGCCCACCAGCAGGCCCAGCTCGCAGCCCAACGCCACCCATTCGTCGCGCTGCGTGTGCCACGGAAATGCATCCGCCTTGAGCTTGAGGTCGGCAGCCATCAGCGCGACGACCTGCGGGCCTTTGCCCTTCATCTGCGCGAGGGTGCCGACCGCGCCACCCAGTTGCACGGCCAGCGCGTTGTCGCCGGCGGCCCGCAGGCGCAGCAGGCTGCGTGCCAGCGGTGCGGCCCAGCCAGCGCACTTGAAGCCAAAACTCGTGACCGAGGCCGGCTGCATCAGCGTGCGGGCCAGCACCGGGTCGGCGGCATGGCGGCGCGCCAGCGCCAGCAGCGCCGCGACCGCCTTGCGGATGTCGGCCTCGACCAGGTTCAGCGCGTTGCGCGTCACCAAGGCCAGCGCGGTGTCTATCACGTCCTGCGAGGTCGAACCGAAATGTACATAGCCCGCGGCATCCTTGTTGAAGAGCCCCACGGTTTCCTTGAGGCTCTTGACCAGCGGAATCGCGATGCTGCCGGCGCGCCCGCTTTCGCGCACGATCTTGGCGACGTCGAACAGTTCGACCTTGCAGGTGCCGGTGATGGACTGTGCGGCCGCCTCGGGGATCAGGCCGGCGCTGGCCTGGGCGCGCGCCAGCGAAGCCTCGAAGCGCAGCATCGCGTCAAGAAAATTGCGTTCGCTGAACGCATCCAGTATCTCGGGCGTGGAGAGAAAACCTTCAAAAATACTGCTCATTCCATGCAACTCTCAAAATAATTCAAGCGGGGTAAATCGCCTCGAAGGCATCAACGCTTCAAGCGCATCTGGTTGGGCAGGGGCACGGAGCGCCGCAAGACGTCCTCGCCCAGCCACAGGGCCGAACGCCAGGCGCGCTCCGCCACCGAAGGCAGGGGCATCTGCAGGTAGTCGTCGTTGAACACCTCAAAGCTGTAATCGCCGCGGTAACCCAGGCCGTGCAGCCGGGTCACCAGCGTCGCGAGCGCCTCGCTGTGCACGCCCTCGCCGGGGAAGACGCGGAAATGCCGGGCGGTGGCGATGCGCTCTTCGACCGACTTGATCTCGGTCCACATGAAGTCGGCCAGCTGCACCAGGAAAATCCTGTCCGGGTCCAGGATGTCGAGCTCGTCCAGCGAGGTGCCGGTGGCGAACATGTGATACGAATCAAAACCCAGGCCCAGGTTGGGCATGTCTGCTTCGCAGATGATCTCCCAGGCCTGTGGAAATTCGTTGACCACGCGTCCCCAGGACAGGGCCTCGTAGGCGATCTTGATGTTCATCGGGATCGCCAGCATGGCCAGCTTGCGCAGGTCTTTCACCAGCGCGGCGGTCTCGCCGGTGGCATGCACCGAGGTCGACGAGCAGACCAGCAGCAGCCGGCAGTCCAGCGCATGGCACATGTCCAGCATGGACTTGGCGATGTCCATCTTGTAGTCGTGCAGGTGGCCCGACAGGCCCTCGAAGTCGCGCAGCACCTGGAAGCCCGTGACACGCAGGCCGCTGGCGCGCACCGCGGCCACAGCGGCTTCCATGCCGTCCGGGTGGCCGACGATGTCTTTGGCGGCCAGCATGATCTGCGTGAAGCCGGCCTCGCGCGCGGCCTTGAGCTTGGCCTCCAGCGGCCCCGCGAGCGAGATGGTGTCCATCCCGAAGTCGTCAATGTTTCCGCTGTAGTGGCTCATGATGTGTGCTGCCCGTTCAGCGCTTGTTGTGGACCAGCTCGAAGCTCACGCTGCCCATCCAGGTCCGCGTGAGGGCTCCGCGGTCCTCGGTGTGCACGCCGCGCGATTCGACGAACTCCACGCCGCGCTGGCTGAGTTCGGCCACCGAGGCCAGCACGTCGGGGCTGCCCAGGCCCACGCGCTGCAGGGCCTCGTCGCCCTCCACGTCCAGCACGCTGGCCTCGGGCTCTATCAGCTGCAGGTAAAAGCGCGAGGCCGCCGGGCAGGGGCTGCGCAGGATGCGGCCCTTGGGCAGTATGCCGAAACGCTGGTCGTCAGGCAGGTCGGTAAAACCGAAGAGCTCGCGGTAGAACTCGGCCCAGTCCTCGGTGCGGTCGTTGCCGATGTACTGCACGACGCCGAAAAAATGCAGGCCGGCGACGGCCGGCGGGTGCGGCTCCACCGTCGGGATGGCCACAAAGTCCACGTCGTAAATCGAAAAGGTTTCGTAGCGGTCGACAAAATAGATGCGGCTCTTGCCCACGCCGTGGATGGCCGGGATGTTGAGCTCCATCACCTCGACGCGCGAGGGCACGGCCCAGGCACCGCGCTCCAGGGCGCGGCGGTAGGCTTCTGCCGCATCGCGCACGCGCAGCGCCACGGCGGCGATCACCGGCTTGTCGGTCGGTGCGGCGCCGTCGGGCATGGCCGGGATGTGGGCATTGACGATGACGTTCATGCCGCCCTGGCGGTACAGCATGACCTCGCGCGAGCGGTGCCGCGCCACCGGCCTGAAACCCATCATCTCCAGCACCTGGCCCAGGGCCTGCGGCTTGGAGGTGGTGTATTCGATGAACTCGATGCCGTCCATGCCCAGTGGATTGGCGACTTCGGGGATGGCTTCGCGGTCGGCGGCGGGCGCTTGCTTGGCGGTGCTCATGGTGTTCTCCGGTTCAAAGGTTCCAGCTCAAGAAGTTTGCGCGGCGGGCGCTGCCACGGCCGCGCCCGGCACATGGCCGCCGCCCAGGAACAGGCGCTCGATGTTGGGGTCCGCCAGCAGCTGCGCGGCCGGCTTGTGCAGCACCAGCTGGCCCGACTCCAGCGCGATGGCGTCGTCCGAGATCTTGAGCGCGCTCTTGACGTTCTGCTCGACCATCAGCACGGTTGTGCCCTGCGCCGCCAGCCGCTGCAGCAGCTTGAACACGTCCTGCACCACCATGGGCGACAGGCCGATGGAAGGCTCGTCGATCAGCAGCACCTTGGGCCGCAGCAGCAGCGCGCGGCCGATTTCCAGCTGCTTCTGCTCGCCGCCCGACAGCGCCGAAGCCTGCGAGTGCAGGCGCTCCTTGACGCGCGGGAAAAATTCCAACACTTCGGGGATGCGCTCGTGCGTGGTCTTGGTTCCCAGCGTGATGCCGCCCAGTTCCAGGTTCTGGAACACCGTGAGTTGCCCGAACAGGTTGCGGCCCTGCGGCACAAAGGCGATGCCCCTTGCCAGCAGCTCCTTCTGGCTCGCGCCCGAGATGTCCACCCCGTCCAGCAGGATGCGGCCCTGGCGCGGCTTGAGCAGGCCGAACAGGGTTTTGAGCACGGTTGACTTGCCCGCGCCGTTGGGGCCCAGCAGCAAGGTGATGGAGCCGCGCCTGACCTTGAAGGACAGGTTGTTGAGGATCATGAAATCCTTGTAGCCCGCCACCACGTCGTCGAATTCAATACAGGTATCGTTGCTCATCTTCAATTCCCCAAATAGGCGTCGAGGACTTCTTTGTTGGCGCGAATTTCAGCCGGTGTGCCTATGGCCATCACCCGGCCCTCCACCATCACCATGATGCGGTGGCACAGGTCCATCACAAAATCCATGTTGTGCTCGATCACGACAAAAGAGCTCTTGCGGCCGAACTTGGGGTTCTGGTTGAGTTCCTTGAGCAGCGAGGAAATGCCGCCCACCAGGCTGGGGTTCACGCCGGCGCAGGGCTCGTCGAGCAGCACCAGGTCGGGCTCGGCCATGAAAGCCATGGCGATGTCCACGAGTTTTTGCTGGCCGTAGCTCAGGGTGCCGGCCGGCTTGTCGGCCACGTGGCGTATGCGGAACTGGTCGATCAGCGCATCGGCCTTGTCGCCCAGGCCCGAATCGCCGGGCGCGAACATGCGGCTGAACATGCTGCCCTTGTGCTCCTGCGCGGCAACGATCAGGTTGTCTCGCACCGTCATCTTGCCGAAGACTTGCAGGGTCTGGAAGGTGCGGCCGACGCCGCGGCGGCTCAACTCGAGCGGCGACAGGCCGGTGATGTTCTGGCCGTTCAGTTCGATCGAGCCCTCGTTCGGCGTGATCTGCCCCAGCACGCTGTTGAACATGGTGGTCTTGCCCGAGCCGTTCGGGCCTATGACGCCGAAGATCTCGCCGGGCATCACCTCGAAGGACACACCAGCCACGGCCTGGATGGCGCCGTAGGCTTTCTTGAGGCCGCTGACTTTTAACAATGCATTGCTCATGATGCCGCTCCGATCCGGCCGGCGGCCGCAGCGCGTGCCTGTGAGGCCTCGCGCGCCGCGCGCCTGCTCCTGATGCGGTCGGGAATGCTGAGCAGGCCGTCGGGCAGCCAGACCATCAGCAGCACCACCGCGGCGCCGAACATCGGCAAATACCAGTTGGAGACCAGGGGCACGTCGCGCAGCCATTCCGGCAGCACCACACCCACGGCGGCGCCGACGACAGGGCCCAGGAAATAGCCCGCGCCGCCCACCACCACCATCAGGTACAGCATGATGGACGCCGCCACAGCGAAGGGCCCCGGCTCGATGAACTGCACCAGAGAGGCGAACAGCGCACCGGCGATGCCCGCATAGGCCGCGCCTATGGCAAAGCTCAGCAGCGTGTAGTTGCGGATGTTCACGCCCAGGCTTTCAGCGCGTATCGGGTTGTCGCGCAGCGCCGTGAAGGCCTTGCCCCAGGGCGAGCGCAGCAGGCCCCACAGCGCCCCGGCCAGCAGCACGGTAACCGCCAGCACCAGGTAGTAATAAGCACGATTGCCCTCGAGCGAGTAGCCGAACAGCGAGGGCCGCGCGATGTTGTTGATGCCGAAGGTTCCGCCCGTGAGCCATTCTTCGTTGCGCATCACCAGCCAGATCGCGGTGTTGAAGCCCAGCGTGGCGAAGGCCAGGTAAATCGCCTGCACCCGCAGCGCCGGGAAGCCCAGGACCAGGCCGACGGCGAAGCAGATCAGCGCGGCGGCCGGCAGGCCCAGCCAGAAGCTGACACCGGCCTTCATCAGGATGGCGACGGTGTAAGCGCCTATACCGAAGAAAGCGGCGTGGCCCAGTGATTTCTGGCCGGCGTAGCCGACGGTGAGGTTCAAGCCCATGGTGGCGATGATGAAAACCAGCCAGTAAGTCAGGAGGTAGATGCCGTAGTTCTTGAGGAACTGCGGCGCGGCCAGCATCCCCAGCGCAGCCAGCAGCGACAGCGCCAGGGCGAATTTGTTGTTGGCGAGTTTCATACCTTGCGCTCCTCTTTCTTACCCAGCAGGCCCTGCGGCTTGAAGAGAATCACAACCATAAAAATCACCAGCGCCACCGCGTCCTTGTAGGCCGGTGAAATATAGGCCGAGGCCAGGTTCTCGCACACGCCCACGATCAGGCCGCCCAGCAGCGCGCCGCGCGAGTTGTTGAAGCCGCCGATGATGGCGGCGAAAAAAGCCTTGGTGCCCAGGCCCTCGCCCATGTCGAACTTGGCGAGGTAGGTGGGCGTGACCAGCAGGGCCGCCGCCACCGCCAGCACGGCATTGATGGCGAAGGTGTAGAAAATCATGCGCGGCACGTTGATGCCGAGCACGGAAGCGCTTTCGGTGTTCTGCGCCACCGCCTGCATGGCGCGGCCCGTCACGGTTTTGGCCAGGAAGGCCTGCGTCGCCAGCACGATGACCAGGGCCAGCGCGAAGGTGCCTATGTCCTGCAGGGTGATGGTGACCCCTGCAATGTTGAACAGCTTGTCGGCGAACAGGCTGGGGAAAGGATGGGCTTCGGCGCTGTAGCCGGCGCGCACACCGTTGCGCAGGGCGATGGACAGCCCTATGGTCGCGACGACGATGGGCATCATGCCGTATTTGAAGAGCGGATCCACCACGCCCCGTTTGAAGACCCAGCCCAGCAAGAGCACGGCCAGCAGCACCGCCATCACGAAGCTCACCAGCATAGGGGCGCCCAGCGAAATGAAGGCCAGCATCATGAAGGCCGGCAGCATGACAAATTCGCCCTGGGCGAAGTTGATCGTCCCCGAGGCCTGCCACAGCAAGGTAAAGCCCAGTGCCGCCAGCGCATAAATGCTGCCGGTGGCCAGGCCCGAAAAGAAAAGTTGGAGAAAGTCCGTCATGGAGAAGGTCCGATGGAGAAGGCCGGTGGTATTCAGCGGAAGTTTCGAGGGGGCATGGCCTGCGCCTTCCCCCTCGACGGCCGGCCCCGCGTGGCCGGCCGCGGTTTCACGTCACTTCTTGGCGGCGGGTTTGGATGCGGCAGGCTTGGGTGCGGCGGCCGCGGCGGGCGCCGCGGTTGTCCCGGGATTAGCCTTGCTCACGTCGCGGGTGGCCTGGCCCAGGGGCGCCACCATGTCGATGACTTCCTGCTTGCCGTTCTTGACTTCCACCATGAAGCTCATGCGATCCAGGTCGCCCTTGTTGTCGAACTCGGTGTACATCAACGCGCCGGGGTATTTGTCGGTATTGACCTTCAGGCCCTTCATGGCTTCGGCCACGGCCTTGCGGTCCAGCTTGCCGGCTTTTTCAATCGCGGCCTTGAGCACGTAGACGCCGGAGTAGCCCTTCATGCCGTTGTGGTCGGAGATGTACTTGTAGTCCCGCTCGAACTTGGCCTTGAAGGCGCGGATGGCGGGCACCGGGGCGTCCACCGTCAGGCCCACGTGGGCAATCGCGCCGTTGGCGGCTTCGCCGGCCAGCTCGATGACTTTCTGGCCGGTCAGGGTGGTCTCGCCGATGATGGGCTTGTTCCAGCCCTGCTTGCGCAACTCGCGCAGCAGGCGCGCCGACTCTTCCTCGTTCGAATAGGCGAACACGCCGTCCGCATTGCTTTGTTTGGCGCGCAGCACGGCGGCCGAGAAGTCGACCTGGCCGGGTTCGGTGGAAATTTCACTCAGGATCTTGGTCGGCGAGTTGGCCAGGGCTTTGCGGATTGCGTCCATGCCGCCCTTGCCGAAGTCGTTGTTCACGTAAATGACCGCAATGCTCTTGAGCTTGGCCTGCTCGCTGATGTAGCGCGCCACCTTGGGCATGGCGGTGGCCTGCGTGAAGCTGGTGCGGAACACATAGGGATTGCCCTGCTCGGTGATGCTGGCCGCTTCGCCGCCGGTGAAGTTGGGGACTTCGGCACGCCGTGACTCGGCCATGCTGACCATGATGGAGCCGGAGAACACCGGGCCGAAGATGGCGAACACGTCGTTGTCGATGGCTTTTTGCGTCAGGCCCTTGGCCACGCCGGGATTGCTTTGCGTGTCGGCGGTGGTGGTCTGGATCTTCTTGCCCAGGATGCCGCCGGAGGCATTGATTTCCTTGACGGCCAGTTCCACGCCGTTCTTGAAGTTGGTGCCCGCCGTGGCGCCGCCGCCCGAAAGCTCGACGATGTTGGCGATCTTGATCACGTCTTGCGCGAAGCCGGCCGTTGTGCCCATGGCCAGCGCGCAGGCGGCGATCAGTTGAAGTGCGAATCGTTTTTTCATGCTTGTCTCCTCTGGTTAAAAATCAATGCGGTCCAAAAATGACCCTCAAAGGGCGGCCAGCGGCGCACTGGCCTGCGCTCCGATGCGCCGGATTTCACCCGCCATCGCGGCCGGGTATAAATGCTCGCGGATAAAGGTCGCGTCGCGGCGCACCGCTGCGGCGGCCTCGGTGTAGCCAAAAAATTCGAGATAATCCGGCGCCTGCTGGATCAGCATTTCAAAGCCGGGTTGGGCCAGCAGCCCACGGCCGCGCACCGCGCGCACAAACGGCGTGGGCTGGTTTTTCATGAGGATGTCGACCACCGCCGCATGCGGTGCCAGGCGCGACACATCGCAGGGCAGCGGGTCGACGGCCTGCAGGCCCAGGGGCGAGGCATTGACCACCAGGTCGTAGCCCGAGGGATCGCTGCCGGCGGCGGCCAGCACAAGCGTGCCTGCGGCCTGTGGCGCCGCGGCGATATGGGACGCCACCGCGTGGGCCTTGCCCGGCACCGGGTCGTAGAGCGCGATTTCCGCCGGGGCGCGGCTGCCCGCGATCGCCAGCGAGGCGGCAATGGCCGAAGCGCCGCCGCCGGCGCCCAGCACCAGCACACGCTTGCCGGCATAGGCCACGCCGAAGTAGTCGAGCGAAGAGACGAAGCCCTTGCCGTCGAACAGCCCGCCTTCGAGTTTCCCGTCGGGGTTGCGGCGTATGCCGTTGACGGCGCCGGCCACGCGGCCGTAGTCATTGCAGCGCGACAGCAGGCCCATCACCAGCGACTTGTGGGGAATGGCCAAAAACATGCCCTTGATGTTCTTCGCCAGGAAGGCCGCGCGCACAAAGGTCTCGATGTCGCCGGCCGCTACATGCACCGGCACCAGTACGGCATTGATGCCCAGAGTTTTGAAGATCAGGTTGAACACATCCGGTGCCCGAACCTGCTCCACCGGATCGCCGGGAATCAGGTAGACGTCGGTATTACCCTGGACCGTTGCAAGCATTCGAAATTCGCCTTGTTTTTTCGCTGAGCGTTCGATGATCGATTAATCAGCGTTGATTGGCCTGAACTTTATCGCTCAGGACGGTGGCATCAAAGCAATATCCTTGATATTTGTACGATCATCGATCAATAATGATCGACAATCGACCGAAACAAGGGTTTGACCTATGACCACTCCCGCCCTGCCCGCACAGCCCGACGCCCTGCAGGCGCCCAGCCCGCCCGCGCTCGACAAACGCGACTGGATCGCCGGCCTCGAAAAAGGCCTGGGCATCATCGAATGTTTTGACGACGCCAACCCGCGCCTGACGGCCAGCCAGGCCGGTGCGCGCTGCGGCATGACACGCACCGCGGCGCGCCGTTATTTGCTGACGCTGGAACACCTGGGCTATGTCGCCGGCGACGGCAAACTGTTCTGGCTCACGCCGCGCGTGCTCAGGCTGGGCCAGTCCTATCTAGAGTCGGCCCGGCTCCCGCGCATCGTCCAACCCTTTTTGCAGCGCGTGACGGCAGGCACGCAGGAAAGCGCGTACGTCAGCGTGATGGACGGCGACGACATCGTCTACATCGCCCGCAACGGCTCCAGCCGCGCGATGAACACCGGCTACGTGCTGGGCTCGCGCGTGCAGGCCCAGGTCACCGCCGCCGGCATGCTGATGCTGTCCATGCGCGAACCGGCCTGGCTCGAAAAATGGCTGGCCAGCCACGAACTCAAGGCCTACACCTCCTTCACCATCGCCAGCAAGGACCGCCTGCGCATAGAACTGGCCCGCGTGCGGGCGCAGGGCTGGGCGATTTCCGAGCAGCAGCTCGAGCTCAACTACCGGGGTATCGCGGTGCCGCTGCGGGACCGGCATGGCGACGTGGTGGGGGCGCTCAGTGTGACCATGCCTATGGGGCATGAGTCTAGTGAGGAGGCGGTTGGGAGGGTTTTGTCTGTTTTGCGCGAGACTGCGCAGGCTATGAGGAACTTGATTTAGCTTTTCGGTCGCTGGTCGGGGGTGAAGCCGGGTCTTGCTCCGGCCTGCGCGTCATCGCCCTCTGCTGAGGGTTGCTGGCCGGGGGTTGCCCGGCAGCAAGTAACTTTCTTTTGCTTCGCCAAAAGAAAGTCACCAAAGAAAAGGCGACCCGCAGTCTGGGTCCCTACGCTTCGCTTCGGGCAACCTGCGGTGCTCGAGCCAAGCGGGGTCTGGCTAAACTCGCCTTCGGCTCAAACAA
>NZ_JBFUCN010000049.1:0-16240 GCF_056405195.1 Polaromonas sp. P1_H6 | reverse complement strand
AAGACCCTTGGCTGGAAAAGCCCTGCCGAGGTCTTCTTTAACAACAAGGCCATGCGAGACGCTGGCCTTATTCCGACTGTTGCACTTGGGGTTTGAATCCGCCGTGACTTTCTTTTGGCGAAGCAAAAGAAAGTTACTGGCCGCCGGGCAATCCCGGCCAGCAACCCTCAGCAAAGAGCACAGAGGAAGCACGCCGCCGGCGCAAGACCCGGCCACCTAATCGCTGCAAGGCCAATCAGCGTCAATTGGCCACAGTAAACCGCTGTCGCACATGCCGAGGCGCCTCAACCTCATCCACGATGGCCACGGCCAGGTCAGCCACAGAGATACCAGCCGGCTTATCCCCCTGCCCGGCCAGCAGTTCATCGCCGCCAAGCCGGTATTTGCCGCTGCGTTCGCCGGGCGCCAGGCCAATGGGTGGCGAAACAAAACTCCAGTCCAGCGTGCTTTCAAGCTTGAGCTGGTTCAGCGCCTCGCGCGCGGCCAGCGCGCCTTGTTTGTACTCGGCGGGAAACTCCGGCGTGTCCACCAGCTGCATGCCGGGCGCCACATACAGGCTGCCCGCGCCGCCCACCACCAGCAGGCGCTTCAGGCTGGCCTGCTTGACGCCCTTCACGATGGCCTGGCTGGCCTGCAGGTGCAGGTCATAAATCTTCGGCTCGCCCCAGCCGGGGTTGTAGGCGCTGATGAGGGCGTCGTGGCCGGCCACGGCCTTGGCGACCTGGCCCGCATCCAGCGCGTCGGCGGCCACGACTTTGAGGCCGGCTTGCGGCGCGACTTTGCCGGGGTTGCGGGCCAGCACGGTGACCTTGTGGCCTCGGCTCAGCAGTTCGGAAAGAACGGGTGCGCCGACAAAACCGGTGGCGCCGATGAGTGCGATGTTCATGGAAATTTCCCTGTGAGGTTGGAAGAAGCCCTTAGTTTGATTACTTCACAAGCAACTGAATAGACGGCAAAATTCGCCAACACTCTTAAGTAGTACTAATCAATGAGCGACAAATCCTTGGACCAGCTCAAACGCATGGCCGTCTTTGCCGAGGTCGTGGCGGCGGGGTCGCTGACGGCGGCGGCGCGCCGGCTGGGCATGACGCCGTCGGCCGTGAGCCAGCATTTGCGGCAGCTCGAGCAGGCGCTGGGCCTGGCCCTGCTGCACCGCTCGACCCGGCGCCTGACGCTGACCGAGGCCGGCGAGCGCTACCACGCCGGCTGCGCCGCCATGGTGGGCGCCGCGCGCCAGGCCGAACAGGCGCTGGTGCGCCTGCGCGATGAACCCGAGGGCGAACTGCGGCTGGCCGCGCCCATAGGCTTCGGCGGCCTGCTGGCATCGGCGCTGGCGCCGCTGCGCGGCCATCCCAAGCTCAGCCTGCTGCTGCTGCTGGACGACACCGTCATCGACCTGATCGAGCAGCGGGTGGACATCGCCCTGCGGGTGGGGCATCTGGCCGACTCATCGCTGGTGGCGCGCAAGCTGGGCAGCATGACGCGCGTGCTGTGTGCCTCACCGGCCTACCTGGCCGAGCGCGGCTGGCCCGCGCACCCAGAGGATTTGCTGCAGCACGACTGGCTGGCCAGCCGGCCGCAAAACACGGGGGTGGAGATGCTCGAACTCGAAGGCCCCGGCGGCGAGCGTGAAACCTTGCGGCTGGAGGCGCGCGTGCAGGCCTCGCAGGTCACGGCCGTGCATGCGCTGTGCGTGGCAGGCTGGGGCATCAGCATGGCGGTGAGTGAAGACGACCGCCAGGCGCTGGCCGACGGCAGGCTGCTGCCGGTGCTGCCCGGCTGGCGGATGACGGACATGCCGCTATATGCCGTGACACCGCGGCGCGGAGAGCAGCCGGCCAAGGTGCGGCATACGCTGGATTTACTGGCAGCCTGGTTTGCCGCCCGGCAGGACAACGGCGGCATAGCGGCCGCCGCCCGAAGCGCTAACCCCGCTTGACCAACCCGCCCAGCATCACACACGCCAGCGCGGCCACCACAAAGGCGACGCCGGCCCACTGCCAGGGCGTGACGACCTCGCCCAGCACCAGCATGCCGGTGGCCAGGCCCACCACGGGCACGCCCAGGCTGAAGGGCGCAACGCGGTTCGCGGGGTGGCGTTTGAGCAGATTCGTCCACAGGCCGTAGCCGAGGATGGTAGCGGCCCAGCCCAGGTAGGCCACGGCGCCCCAGCTCGAGGCGCGCGCCTCCAGCCAATGCCAGCGCACGGCCTCGGTATCAAAGGCCCAGGACAGCGCCGCAAAAGGCAGCACGGCCACCAGGCTGCTCCACACCACAAAGGCCAGCGGCGAATAGTCCTTGTAGGTCTGCTGCACACGCCGCGCCACGATGTTGGACATGGCCCACATGGCCGCCGCGCACAGCGTGAGCACAAAGCCCAGCGGCGTGGTGGCGCCACCGCCCTCCGTGCCCACGTAGTTGAGCGCAAAGCAGCCCAGGCCCAGCGCCGCGAGCACCAGGCCGGCCTGCAAGGGGCGGCTGGCGCGTTCATGCAGCAACACAAAACCGAACAGCGCCGTCCAGAACACCTGGGTCTGCTGCAGCACCGAGGCCAGCGCGGCCGTCATGCCCACCTTGAGCGCGAAAAACAAAATACCGAACTGCCCCACGCCCTGCAGCAGGCCGTAGCCGGCGATCCATTTCCAGGCCACCTTGGGCGGGCGTACCAGCAGCACCAGCGGCAGCGCCGCGAATACGTAGCGCGCGGTACCCAACTGGAAAGGCGTGAAATCGCGCAGCCCGAATTTCATCACCACAAAGTTGACGCCCCACAGCAAGACGACCGCGAGGGCGGCCGCGAGGTCGCGGCCCGTCAGGGCATTGTTCTGCATCGGGATTGGGAGTGGGGCGCGACTCAGCCCAGTTGCATGTTGCGCGCGGCGTCCAGGTGCGCCTTGACGCGCTGGGCCAGCGCGACGTCGCCGGGCGTCTCGGGCCGCCATTCCTGCGCGGGCAAGGCCTTGCCGTCCAGGTCCACCGCGACAAAAACCACCAGGCATTCGGTGATGACCTGCATCTGGCCGACTTTCATGTCGCCGGCGCGCACTTCCACCGAGATGTTCATGCTGGTCGTGCCGGTGTAGGCCAGGCGGGCTTCGACTTCGACCAGGTCGCCGATCATGATGGGACGCTGGAAGCGGATGCTGCCCACCGAGACGGTGACGCAGTAGCGCTTGGCCCAGCTGGTGGCGCAGGCATAACCGGCCTCGTCAATCCATTTCATGACGGTGCCGCCGTGCACCTTGCCGCCGAAGTTGACAGTGCTGGGTTCGGCCAGGAAGCGAAGGGTAATGGATGACATGGGGGCTGCCGGTGGGTTGCGGGATGTTCAGTCGTGCCAGACGGTGGCGGCGACACGCATCATATTGTCGCCCATCACGCCTTCGATCTCGGCGGCGCCCAGTCCCACCTGGCGCAGCGCGCCAGGCAGCAACTGCCAGGTCTCGACCGGCGTGTAAGTCATGCGCTGCACGGCACGGTTGTAGCCGGCCGACTTGGGCCACCAGTAGGTGGGGTCATAGTCGCCGGGCGGGTTGTCGTTGAGTTCGTCCTGGCGGAAGCTGATGTCCAGGCCTATGCCCACATGCTGCGCGCCGACCAGGCCGGCCACATAGGCCACGTGCCGCGCCATGTCGGCGGCGGTGGGCGTGCGCGTGCCCAGGAAGGCCGAGACGCCCGAGACGCAGACCACACCGCCGGTCGCGGCGCAGGCGCGTATCTGCTCGTCGCTGATGTTGCGGCCGTGCTCGACCAGCGCCAGCGGGTTGGCGTGGCTGAAGATCACCGGCTTGGATGAAGCCCCCATGATGTCCAGGCTGCAGCGGCGGCCGGTGTGCGAGCAGTCCATCAACAGGCCGGCCTCATTGACGGCCCGCACCATGCGCACACCCAGCGGCGTAAGGCCGCGCGCCTCGTCGTGGCAGCCGTCGGCGACGCTGTTGTTGCGGTTGTAGGCGAAGTGGATTTGCCGCACGCCCAGGTCGCGGTACAGCGCCACCATCTCGGGATGCTCCTGCAGCGGCATCGCGCCTTCGAGGTCAAAGCCGATGGCGAGCCGGCCCGCCGCCACGGCCTCGCGGATGTCGGCCACGCTGGACACCAGCCGGTAGCGCTCGGGGTTCGCTGCGATCTTCGCGCGGAAGGCGGCGATCACCGCCATGATTTGCGCCACCGGGTTCATGTCCATGCCGACGTTGATGGAGACGTAATTCACGCCCGCCGCGCGCAGCGCGTCCATCGGCGAAAAATCGGCCGCCGGGTGCAGCGGCAGGCAGGCATGGGCTTCCCAGTTGATCATGGTGGTGGCGTCGATGTGTTGAAGGGAAATTAAAGCACGCGGCCAGCCGGCGCGCCAGCGGAGCGCGGTAACGATTTACGCGGCGGCTGTCGCCTCGGCCGCGTGGCGCTTGAAGCCGGTGGAAGCTTCCATCAGACTCAGCGTGTAGGCGTTTCTGGCCTTGTGCGCCGCGAGGTCGGCCGAGGCCAGCATTTCCACCGTCTGGCCGCGCTGCATCACCATGAGCCGCTCACACAGGTGGGTGACGACGGCCAGGTCGTGGCTCACCATGATGAAGGTCAGGCCACGCCTGCGGCGCAGTTCCTCGAGCAGATTCAGCACCTCGGCCTGCACCGAGGCGTCGAGCGCCGAAGTGGGTTCGTCCAGCAGCAGGATTTGCGGCTCCAGGATCAGCGCCCGCGCGATCGCGATGCGCTGGCGCTGGCCGCCCGAGAGCTGGTGCGGGTAGCGAAAACGAAAGCCCGTACCCAGGCCGACTTCTTCAAGCGCACGCTCAATGCGCGCTTCCGCGTCGTTGATGCCGTGGATGGCCAGCGGCTCGGCCAGGATGCGGTCCACCGTGTGGCGCGGGTGCAGCGAACCATAGGGATCCTGGAACACCATCTGCACCTGCCGCCTGAAGGCCTTGCTGCCGGGCGCGCTGTCCTGGCCGAGCAGCCGGACCGTGCCGGCCGTGCGCGGCGCCAGCCCGCAAATGGCGCGCAGCACCGTGGACTTGCCCGAGCCCGATTCGCCGACGATGCCGAAACTCTCGCCAGGGTTCACGGTAAACGACGTATCGGCGACCGCGACAAAACCGTCGTACTCCACGCGCAGGCCGCTGGCCTCCAGGCCCAGCGCGCTGTGTGCGCCCACCGGGTTGTTCACAGCGCCCACTCCGGTTTGCGGTCCAGCGTGGCCAGCGGATGTGCAGATTTTCCCAGTTGCGGCAGGCAGGCCATCAGGCCGCGCGTATAAGGATGCTGCGCGTTCGCCAGGCCACCGGCGGCCAGTTCCTCCACCACGCGGCCCGCGTACATCACGAGGATGCGGTCGCAGAAGGTGGAGACCAGCCGCAAGTCGTGCGACACCAGGATCAAGCCCATGCCTCGTTCGGCCACCAGGGTGTCGAGGATGGACAGCACCTGCAACTGCACCGTCACATCCAGGGCCGAGGTGGGTTCGTCGGCGATCAGCAGGTCCGGGTCGGCGATCAGCATCATCGCGATCATCGCGCGCTGGCCCATGCCGCCCGACACCTCATGCGGATAAAGCTTGTAGACGCGCGCCGGGTCGTCGATGCGCACCGACTCCAGTGCGGCGAGCGCGCGTTTTTTCGCTTCCGCCGTTGAAACACGGGTATGCGCCTGCAGCGTCTCCACGATCTGTGCGCCTATGGTCATGACCGGGTTCAGCGAAAACTTCGGGTCCTGCAGCACCATGGCGATGCGGCCGCCGCGCAACTCGCGGCGCTGGGCCGGCGCACAGTTCAGCAAATCCACGCCGGCAAATTCAAGGCGTTTGGCGCTGATGCGGCCTTCCGGTGCGGTCAGCCCCATGATGGCGCGGCCGGTCTGCGACTTGCCGGATCCCGACTCTCCGACGATGCCCAGGCGCTCACGGCCCAGCGTGAAAGAGACGCCGCGTACCGCTTCCGTCATGCCGCCGTCGCGGCGCGGGAAGCTGACGCGCAGGTCGTCTACGACCAGCAGGGGTGTTGCGGAACTTGTCATTTCGCAGCCTTGGGATCCAGCGCGTCGCGCAGGCCGTCGCCCAGCAGGTTGAAGGCCAGGCTCACGACAAAAATCGCGGCGCCGGGCGCGGCCGCCACCCACCATTGGTCCAGCACATAGAGGCGGCCGTTGGCAATCATCGCGCCCCATTCCGGCATGGGCGGCTGCGCGCCCAGGCCCAGGAAGCCCAGGCCGGCGGCCGTCAGGATGATGCCGGCCATGTCCAGCGTGACGCGCACGATCACCGAGGACAGGCACAGCGGCATGATGTGGCCCAGCACGATGCGCCAGGGCGAGGCGCCCAGCAACTGCACAGCGGCGATGTAGTCGGTCTGGCGTATCGTCAGCGTCTCGGCCCGCGCCATGCGGGCATAAGGCGGCCAGGAGGTGATGGCGATGGCGATCACCGCGTTCTGGATGCCGGGGCCCAGCGCCGCGACAAAGGCCAGCGCCAGGATCAGGCGCGGGAACGCCAGAAAGATGTCGGTGATGCGCATCAGCACCGCATCGACCCAGCCGCCGGCATAACCGGCCACGGTGCCGACGATCAGGCCCAGCGGCGCGGCCAGCACCGCCACCAGGATCACCACCATCAGCGTGATGCGCGAGCCGATGATGATGCGCGAGAGGATGTCGCGCCCCTGGTCGTCGGTGCCGAACCAATGTACCCACGAAGGCGGCAACAGCCGCGTGGTGCGCAGGTCGCCGGTGTAGGCCGAATAAGGCGCCAGCAGGTCAGCGAAGACCGCCACCCCGACCAGGCCCAGTACGATGATGAGGCCCAGCATGGCGAGACGGTTGCGCGAAAAATCACGGCAGCCGTGGTACACCCGGCCCATAAAGGCCTGGCGGCGCGAGCCCGGCCTGTCGGTGCTGAGCCAGTCTCGCAGGGATGCCACTTTGGAGCTCACAAGGTCTCCTTCATCGGACGCGTGTCCTTGGGTCTAGCAATTTATAGAGAACGTCGGAGAGCAGGTTCAAGCCCACAAAAATCGAGCCCACGATGATGGTGCCGCCCAGCACTGCATTCATATCGGCGTTCTGCAGCGAGTTGGTGATGTACAGGCCCAGGCCCGGCCAGGCAAACACGGTTTCGGTCAGCACCGAACCTTCGAGGAGGCCCGCATACGACAGCGCGATCACCGTCACCAGCGGCACCATGGCATTGCGCAGCGCGTGGCGCCAGATGATGCGCGACTCCGACAGACCCTTGGCGCGCGCGGCGATCACGTATTCCTGCGCGAGCTCGTTGAGCATGAAGGAGCGTGTCATGCGGCTGATGTAGGCCAGCGCGAAATACCCCAGCAGCGAGGCCGGCAGTATCAGGTGCGAAAACACATTGCGGAAAGCTTCCCACTCGCCGGCCATGGCGGTGTCGAGCAAAAGCAGGCCGGTGACGGGCGTGAGCGTGTACTCATAGGTCACATCGATGCGCCCCGGCCCCGACACCCAGCCCAGGCGCGCATAAAACACCACCAGCGCCATCAGCCCCAGCCAGAAGATGGGCACTGAATAACCGACCAGGCCGATCACGCGCACCACCTGGTCCACCAGCTTGCCGCGCCGCACCGCCGCCCACACGCCCAGCGGAACGCCCAGGCCCGCGCCTATCAGAATGCCCAGGCTGGCGAGTTCCAGCGTGGCCGGAAAGGCGCGCTTGATGTCCGTCATCACCGGGTTGGCGGTCAGCACCGAGACACCGAAGTCGCCCTTGAGCACCTTGCCGAGGTAGATGTAGAACTGCTGGTAAAGCGGTTTGTCCAGCCCCAATTCCTGGCGTGCACGTTCGATCACATGGGCCGGCGCCCGGTCGCCCACGATGGCCAGCACCGGGTCTATGGGAATCACCCGGCCTATGAAGAAGGTCACGGCGAGCAGGCCCAGGTAGGTGAGCAAAATCACCACCAGGAAATTGCCAAAGCTCTTGGCGTGCGGCGTCAGGCGTTGCCCGGCAGTGCGCGCGCTCACCGCGGTGAGCGGCGCCATGCCGGCTGCCGTGGGGTCGGGGATGGCCAAAGTCGGTGGAGCTGTCAGCGCTTGGACGCGTTGAACATGTAGTTGCTGTCAAAGGTCGGGCCCAGCTTCAGGCCGTCCACGTTGTTGCGAAAGGCCGCCACTTCGGTTTGCTGGTACAGCATGATGAAGGGGCTGGTCTTGCGGAACTCGGCCTGCAGCTCTTCATACATCTTCTTGCGCTTGCCGGCGTCGCGTTCGAGCACCGCGGCGTCCGATTGCTTGGTCAGCTCGGGAATCGCCCAGGCATTGCGCCAGGCCAGCGGTTTGGCCTTGGCGTCGTCGGCGTTGTCGGGGTTGCGCGTGAAGGTGTCGGCGTTCGAATGCGGATCCCAGTAGTCGGCGCCCCACTGGCCGATATACATGTCGTGGGTGCGCGCACGGTACTTGGTCAAGGTCTGCTTGCCGTCGCCGGGAATGATCTCGATGTCGATGCCGGCCTGCTTGGCGGTCTGCTGGAAGGCCTCGGTGATGCCTTGCACCGGCTGGATGGTGCGCATGTCTATGGTCACCTTGAAGCCGTTGGGCAGGCCTGCCTTGGCCAGTAGCTGCTTGGCCTTGGCCACGTCGAGCTTGTAGGGCTTGTCGGTGCTGGCGCCCAGCAGGCCCTGGGGCAGGAAGTTCTGGTTGATCACGCCGATGTTTTTGACCAGCGTGTCGCCGATGGCGCCGTAGTCGACCAGGTATTTCAGGGCCTCGCGCACTTCGGGCTTGGCCAGGTTGGGGTTTTTCTGGTTCAGGCTGATGTAGTAGACCGTGCCCTTGGGCGTGGAGGTGAGCTTCACGTCCTTGTTGGCCGAGAGCGCCGCGATGTCCTGCGGGCTCAGGTTGCGGGCGATGTCGATGTCGCCTTTTTCCAGCAGCAGGCGCTGCGTGGCCGACTCCTTCACATGGCGGTAGATCACCCGGGCCAGCTTGGGCTTGGGGCCGTAGTAGTTGTCGTTGCGTTCCAGCGCGACGATTTCATTGGCGCGCCATTCACGCAGCTTGAGCGGGCCGGAACCGGCGTAATTGGTCTTGAGCCAGGCATAACCCCAGTCGCCATTGACCTCCTTGGACTGCACCAGTTTCATGTCGACAATGCCGGCCACGTTGGCCGTCAGGCAGTTGAAGACGAAGGTCGGCGCATAGGCTTTGTCGGTTTCCATGGTCAGCACGGTCGGGCTGGTGGCCTTGATCTTTTCCTTGACGTTGGCCTTGGAAAAACCGAACTGCGTCAGGATGAAGGCAGGGGATTTGTCCAGCATCACGGCGCGCTGCAGCGAATAGGCCACTTCCTCGGCCGTCAACGGGTTGCCCGACGCGAACTTGATGCCGGGCTTGATTTCAAAGGTGTAGGTCTTGCCGTCGGCCGAGACGGTCCAGGACTTGGCCACGTCGCCCACCAGCTTGGAGGGATCGTTCACATCCAGGCGCAGCAGGCGGTCATAGATGTTGCCCATGACTTCGCCGGCGGACAGCTCGAAGGCCTCGGCCGGGTCCATGGTGATGATGTCGTCAAAGCCGAAGGCCAGCACCAGCGTGTCCTTGGGCGTGGCGGCCAGGGCGGCACCGGCGCCGCAGGCCAGCATGGCGGCAGCTGCCGTAGCGCAAAGCACCCGGCGGCTCAGGAGGGGAAGCATGTGGTTCAAGATGGTTTCCTTCGGTTGGACGGTTCAAAAAGAATACGCTGCGCCGCATATCGCGACTGCGCCCGGAACTCTGGAGGTGAGCACGAACCGTGCCCACAACCCCGCTTGTTGCTGCCTTTAACTTGTACATACAAGCTGGCTGGCTGATGCATTCTGCGCCGCTACAGGGTCCCGTCAACACCCGGGTTTTCCGCGATTGCCGAGCGAACCAAAAAGGGGCGTCGGGTTTGCTTGGCGCGGACTCGCGAAGCTTGGCTCCGGCATCCCAACGGTTCGAACACCCCCGTTTACGGAGGAAAACACCTATCAAAACCATTCTTCCCCGGCTTGACGGGCAATTTGGTGTAACGATACAGTAAATCGTTCTACAAAGAACGCGACAGAACGCCGAGATCCCAGCGCACCGCAAAACACATCAGGAGACAAAAAATGACTTCACTCTCACGCCGCCGCTTCGTCCAGACCACGTCCGCCGCCTCCGTTGCCATGGCGACGGGGTTTTCGGGCCTGGCAAAAGCCCAGTCCAGCGTCGCGCTGCGCCTGTCGTCCGCGCACCTGCCCGACCTCAATTCCTCGCACTTCGCCTGGCAGCAACTCATGGAGGCCAACCTCAAGAAGGCCGTGGGCGACAAGATCCGCATCGACTACTTCCCCAACAACCAGCTCGGCAAGGAAAGCGACGTGGTGCAGCAGGTCAAGGTCGGCTCCATCGACATGATGCTGACCGGCTCGTCCATCTGGGCCACGGTGACGCCGCAACTCGGCATGCTGGACCTCGGCTACCTGTTTGACAGCTACGAGCACGTGGCCAAGGCGCTGGACAGCGGCGTGGGCGCCAAACTCAACGAGATGCTGCAGAAAAGCACGGGCTGCCAGGTCATCACCTGGAGCGCCCATTACGGTGCGCGCAACGTCTACACCAAGCAGCCGGTCAAGTCGCTGGCCGACATCAAGAACGTCAAGCTGCGCGTGCTGCCCACGCCGGCCTTTATCGAGACCTTCAAGATCATGGGCGCAATTCCCACGCCGATTTCCTTCGGCGAGCTCTACATGGCCGCGCAAACCGGCGTGGTCGACGGCTTCGAGCATGACTCGGGCACGGTGCTGGCGAGCAAGCTCAACGAGGTCGTCAAGCACTGCTGGATGACCGAGCACCTGTTCAGCCCCATGGTCTGCATCATGGGCAAGCGCGGCGTCGACAGGATCCCGGCCGAGCTGCGCCCGGCTTTCATGAAGGCCGCCGCCGATTCGACCGTCCAGCTGCGCAAGACCGGCACCGACAAAGGCCTGCAGGGCATTGAAGACCTCAAGAAGCTGGGCATCACCTTCACGCCCATGGCCAAAAACGAGCGCGACCAGGTCCGCAAGGAAATGGAAACCAGACTCTGGGCGGGCTTTGCCAAGCAATACCCTGAAACCGCGCCGCTGTTCACGGCAATCAGCGCGGCGCGGGGCTGAGCATGGAAGCCAGCATGTCCGCGGCCCTGCCCGGAACGGCGCCCGCGGTGGCGCCCGCCGCCTTGCCCGAAGCCCTCTCGCACAACCCGGCGCATGCGTCCGCGCCCGGCTTCAGCGTCGGCCATTCGCCCGGCCGCTGGCTGGCCTGGCTGATGCGCATGACCGAATACGTCGCGGGCGTGGTGCTGGCCGTTGACGTGCTGGTGGTGTTTGTCTCGGTGGTGTTCCGCTACTTCCTGCACGAGCCCTTCGACTGGGCCGAGGAGGTGGCGCGCGCGCTGATGATCGTGCTGGTGTTCTTCGGCGCGGCCACGGTGCTGGCGCGCAGCCAGCACGTGGGTGTGGACATCTTCCGCGGCCTGCTGCCGGCGCGCTGGCAACCGGCGCTGATGCAGTTCGCGAGCTGGATCATCGTGGCCGTGTCGGCCTGCCTGTTCGTCTCTTCCGTCGGCCTGCTGGTGGACTCCTGGTCCAGCACCACGCCCATAGGCCTGCCGCAGTGGATCTACACCTTCCCGGTGGTCATCGGCAGCCTGTTCATGACGATGTTCGGCCTGGCCAACGCGGTCAACGGCCCCTCGCGCGTAGTCTGGTCCACGCTGGGCGTCGGCATCGCCATGGTGGCGGCGGTGGTGGGCTGGAACATGCTGCTGCCCGGCATGGCCATCAAGCCCTGGATGCTGCTGACCGTGGGTTTCGTCGGCGGCCTGCTGCTGGGCGTGCCGATTGCCTTTGTGCTGGGCTTGTCGTCGCTGGTGTTTTTCATGGCCGACCCGTCCCTGCCCATGCTGGTGTATTCGCAGCAAGTGATGGCCGGCACCGACCATTACGTGTTGCTGGCGATCCCCTTCTTCGTGCTGGCCGGGCTGCTGATGGAGTCCAACGGCATGTCATCGCGCCTCATCGAACTGCTGCTGCGCATGTTCGGCCGGGTGCGCGGGGGGCTGGGACTGATCACCATCACGGCGACCGCCTTCTTCTCGGGTGTGTCGGGCTCCAAGCTGGCCGACATCGCGGCGGTGGGCGGCATCATCATGCCGGCCGTGCGCAAGACCAGACAGGACCCGAACGAAACTGCCGGCCTCCTGGCTTGTACCGCCGTGATGGCCGAGACCATCCCGCCCTGCATCAACATGATCATCATGGGTTTTGTGGCCAACATCTCGATTGCCGGCCTCTTCATGGCCGGCCTGGTGCCGGCCGCCGTGCTGGCGCTGTCGCTGGCGGCCGTGACGATTTATGTGGGCACGCGCATCAACCCCGACGAGGCGTTTGACGTGCGCACGCCGATGTTCCGCCTGCTGGGCGGCGCCATGGTGGCGCTGGTGATGGTGGCCATGATAGGCAAAGGCGTCACGTCAGGCGTGGCGACCTCCACCGAGGTCTCGGCCTTCGCCGTGGTCTATGCGCTGGTGGTGGGCTGGCTGGCGTTTCGCGAACTGACGGTCAAGTCGGTGGCGCAGCTCTTCGTGCGCTCGGCCTCCATGGCCGGCGGCATCCTGTTCATCGTCGCGGCGGCGTCCAGTGCGTCCTTCGCGCTGACCATCCAGCAGATCCCGCAATACCTGTCGACCTTCATGATCGGCTTTGCGCATTCCTACGGCAGCACCATGTTCGTGCTGCTCTCGGTGCTCATCATGATCGTCTTCGGCGCCGTGCTGGAAGGCGCGCCCGCGCTGATCATTTTCGGGCCCCTGCTGACGCCGATTGCCTCCCAGCTGGGCGTCAATCCATTACATTTTGGGACCGTCATGGTGATTGCCATGGGATTGGGGCTGTTCGCGCCGCCGGTCGGGCTGGGCTTGTTCGCCACCTGCGCCATCACCGGCACCCACGTCAAGGACGTGGCCCGGCCCATGATGAAATACCTGGCGGTGCTGTTCGTCACGCTCATCCTGCTGGTGCTGGTGCCGCAATTTTCTTTGTGGCTGCCGACCCGCATGGGCCTGTGAAAATGCCAGCAGACGCATTAAAAAAGACAGGACAAAACCGTGAGCAAGATCCGAGATGTCGCCAGCCTGGCCGGGGTTTCCACCAGCACCGTGTCCAACGTGCTCAACGGCCGTGCCAACCGCATGGCCGCCGAGACGCTGGCGCGCGTGGAGGCCGCCATCGCCGAGCTCAAGTACCGGCCCAACTCCACGGCGCGCCAGCTCAAGACCGGCTACACGCCGCTGATAGGCCTGCTGGTGCCGTCCATGGCCAACCCGATGTACGGCTTCATCGCGCGCGAGATCGAAACCCTGGCGCAGGAGCGCTACGGCTTTCGCATCATGATTGGCAACACCTATCGCGACAGGGACAAGGAGACGCGCTTCTTCGACGACCTGCTGGCGCACGGCGTGCGCGGCGTGATCATCATCTCCTCGCTGATCGACGAACAGCACGTGGAGGCCGCGGCCGAACGCGGAATGGTGATGGTGAGCTACGACAGGCGCGCCACGCCGAATATGCGCTCCATCGTCGACCACGTCACGGTGGACAGCTTCGAGTCGGCGCGCATCGCCACGCAGCACCTCATAGACCTGGGCCACCGCCGCCTGGCCTTTGTCACGCCGGCCGGCCGCACCATGAGCCGTAACGAGAAGATCGCCGGCTTCCTGTCGGCCGCCAAAAGCGCGGGCTTGGAAGGCAGCGCTCGCGTCGTCGAGGGCACGCCGGTCGACGAGTACGGCGATTCGATGATGAGCGAAGTGGGCCGCGCCCAGGCCGGCCTGCTGGCCAAGTTGCCCGAGCGGCCCACCGGCGTGATAGGCGTCAACGACCTGATGGCCTTCGGCCTGATGGCGGGTTTTCGCGACGCCGGCCTGGCGGTGCCCGAAGACGTGTCGGTGATCGGCATCGACAACGTCTTCCTCTCCACGCTGATGCACCCGGCCATGACCAGCGTGCGCCTGCCGGTGCCCGAGATGGCGCAGGTCATGGTCGAGCGCGTGATGAGCCGGCTGGCCGACCCGTCCATAGAGACACAGGAATTCATTTTTCAACCCACGTTGGTGACACGCGATTCGGTTGCCGAGCACCGCGCGGGCCAACGCTGATTCTTTTGACTTTGAGACAGACAGAACACAAGGTTTTTTGAATGACAACGGTTTTTGTCAGCCATCCCCAGAGCAAGCTCGCGCACTACTTCGGTGACCGCGCCATCGCCGCGCTCAAGGCCGTCGCCGACGTGCGCTTCAACCCCGGTGACACCGACCTCTCCTCCTCCGAGCTGGCCGCGCTGGCCGGTGATTGCGAGGTCATCATTTCCTACCGCCAGACGGTGGGCGACGAGGCCTTGTTCGCCGCGCTGCCGCGCCTGCTGGCCTTTGTGCGTTGCGCCATCGACATCCGCAACGTCGACGTAGCGGCCGCCAGCCGCCACGGCGTGCTGGTCACCCAGGCCAGCGCGGGTTTCATTCCCTCGGTCAGCGAATGGATCGTCGGCGTGATGATTGACCTGAGCCGCCACATCAGCACGACCACAGCCGACTACCACGCCGGCCGGCCCGTCACCCCCGCCATGGGCCGCGAACTGCGCGGCGCGACGCTGGGTGTCATCGGTTATGGGCAGATCAGCCGCTATCTTTGCGACGTGGCGCTGGCGCTGGGCATGCGCATCGTGGTGCACGACCCCTACACACCCACAAACCGCAAGGAGATCGAGCAGGTCGAGCTGCTGCCGCTGCTGCAGCGCTCCGACTACGTGGTCTGCCTGGCCGCCGCGACCGAAGCCACCGAGAACATGATGAATGCCAGCACCTTTGCGGCCATGAAGCCCGGCGCGTTTTTCATCAACGCCTCGCGCGGCAACCTGGTCGATGACGAGGCGCTGCTGGCGGCGCTCGACGCCGGCATGATCGCCGGCTGCGCCGTCGACGTGGGCCGCGCGCCCGACCAGATGCCCTCGCCGCGCGTGGCCGCGCACCCGCGCGTGATTGCGTCGCCCCACATAGGCGGCCTCACGCCGCAGGCGGTGGAACACCAGGCGCTGGAGACAGTGGCCCAAGTGGTCGAGCTGCTGCAAGGCCGCGCGCCGCAGGGTGCGGTGAATGCGCCGCATGCTACGCGCTGGCAGCAGGCCACGCACGCGCCCCAGGCCGCCTGAGCAATCCTTCTCGCACCTCTCCTCTTCCCCGAAAGTTTGTATGCAAGCCACCCAGAACACCACGTATGCCGGCGCCTGCGACTGCCACGTGCATATCTACGAAGACAAATACCCCATGGTGCCCAACGTGGCCTGGGTGCCGCCCCACTTGCCGGTGTCGACCTACCGCGAAGTGCAAAAGGCCCTGGGCCTGAGCCGCGCGGTCATCGTCCAGCCATCGGCTTACGGCTTTGACAACAGCTGCACGCTGGACGCCGTGGCGCAGCTCGGCGAGTCGGGCCGCGGCATCGCGCTGGTGGCGCCCGAGGTGACCGATGCCGAACTGCGCCGCCTGCATGACGGCGGCATCTGCGGCGTGCGCTACATGATGATCAACCCGGTGCTGCAATGGAGCTCACTCGAACCCACGGCCGCACGGCTGGCGGGCATGGGCTGGATGGTCAACCTGCAACTCGACGGCCGCGATTTTCCCGCGCATGAAGAGGTGCTCAAGCGCCTGCCGTGCAAGCTGGTGATAGACCACAACGGCAAGTTTTTGGAACCTGTCAAACCTGACCACGCGTCGTTTCAGTCACTGCTGCGCGTGCTGGATACGGGCAATGTGTGGATCAAGCTGTCGGCGCCTTATGAAACCTCCAAGGTTGGTGCGCCCGGCTATGACGATGTCAGCCTGATCGCGCGCACGCTGGCCGAGAAGTTTCCGGAACGCTGCCTCTGGGCGAGTAATTGGCCGCATCCTGGGCGGAATCCGGCGCCGTCCGAGGTCGAACTGTATGACTTGCTGTTTTCATGGGTTTCTAGTGATGCGGTTCGCCGGAAGATTCTTGTTGATAACCCGGCTGGGTTGTATGGGTTTCGGTGAGCTCTGCTGAGGGTTGCTGGCCGGGGTGGCCCGGCGGCCAGTAACTTTCTTTTGCTTCGCCAAAAGAAAGTCACGGCGGATTCAAACCCCAAGTGCAACAGTCGGAATAAGGCCAGCGTCTCGCATGGCCTTGTTGTTAAAGAAGACCTCGGCAGGGCTTTTCCAGCCAAGGGTCTT
>NZ_JBFUCN010000048.1:0-16993 GCF_056405195.1 Polaromonas sp. P1_H6 | reverse complement strand
CCGTCCTGGCTGGGCCGAGGAGCGCAGACGTAGGCGGATCAGGGATCGCGCTTGTCTGAGCGAAGCGAGTTTGCGCGAGACCCCGCCGTAGTCGAGCACCGCAGGTTGCCCGAAGCGAAGCGTAGGGACCCAGACTGCGGGTCGCCTTTTTTTGCTTACTTTTTTTGGCGAAGCAAAAAAAGTGAGTCGCATGCCGGGCGACTCCCGGCCAGCCACCCTCAGCAGAGGGCACAACGGCTGGAGCGCCCAAGAGCGCTCAATCGGCTTTGATATTGGCAAGCTTCACAATCCGCCCCCACATCTTCCGCTCACTATCCCCCAAAGCAGCCAGCTCGGCACCACCCATAACCACAGCCTTGGCCCCTTGCTCTTCGGCGCGCTTCTTGAAGCCTTCCGACTCCACCACCTGCTTGATCGCCAGCGAGAGCCGGCCTTGCAGGTCGGCGGACAGGCCCGTCGGCCCGTAGACCGCGAACCACGACGAGGCCACCAGCGGCACGCCGGCTTCGGTGGCGGTCGGCACGTTGGGCTGGGCGGCCAGGCGCGTTCGGCCGGTCACCATCAACGCCTTGAGCTTGCCGGCGCGGATATGGGGCAGCAGCGGCGGTGGCGTGGTGATGGTGAAGTCCACCGTGCCGGCCAGCAGGTCGGTGAGCGCCGGGCCGGTGCCGCGGTAGGGGATGTGCACCATAAAGGTCTTGGTCAGGTCCTTGAGCAGCTCGGTGGTCACGTGCTGCAGCGAGCCGTTGCCGCTGGACGCGTAGTTGACCTTGCCGGGGTTTGCCTTCACGTACTTGAGGAAGTCCGCGAAGTTGTCGGCGGGGAAGTTGCCGCGCACCACCAGCAGCTGCGGCGCGTCGATCAAGTGGCCCAGGGGCTTGAGGTTGGCCGCCGGGTCGAAGCCCGCCACCGGCTGGATCAGTGGCGTGATGCACTGGTAGCCTGAGTACTGCACCAGCAGGCTGGTGCCGTCGGCCGGGGCGCGCGCCACCATCTGGCCGGCGATGTTGCCGTTGCCGCCGCCCCGGTTGTCCACGACCACCGTGGTCTGCAGGATCTTGCCCAGCGGCTCGGCCAGCATGCGCGCCGCGATGTCGGTGGTGCCGCCGGCCGCCGTGGGCACCACCAGCGTGACGGGCTTGCCGGCGAGCTGCGCGCGCACCGGATTAAGCCAGGCGGCTGTGCTGAGCCCGGCGACGGTCAGCAGTGTCCTGCGGGAAATAAAAGTCATGGTCTTGTCTCCAGTCATAGTTTTAGGACGCCGTTTTCAGGCGGGTTCGGAAATCTCTATCAAATTCAGGTCGGGGTCGCGCACATAGACAGAACGGATCTTTTGCGTGGCGCCGGTGCGCAGCACGGGGCCTTCGATCACCGGCCAATGTTCGCGCTCAAGGTGGGCGATCACGTCGGCAAGCGGGACGCTGGCCAGAAAGCACAGGTCCAGGGCACCCGGCACCGGCAGGTGGGCCTTGGGTTTGAATTCGTGGCCTTTGACGTGCAGGTTGATCTTCTGCTGGCCGAATTTGAAGGCCTTGCGTTCCACGGGCGGCGTGCCGCCGGTAAAGGTCTCCAGCGTCATGCCGAGCACGCGCGTGTAGAAGTCCACGCAGGCAGCTTTATCGCCGGTCGTCAGCACGATGTGGTCAAGGGTGCCGATCATGCCGATGCCGCCCTCAGTTCAGCCACATAAGGCGGTGGTTCGTGCAGGTCGGTGATGCGGCCGGCCTTGGCGACCTGGCCGGGTACTTCATGGCCGACGATGGCCGGCATCTGCCGTGCCACGTCCAGCAACCGGGGGATGTCCACGCCGGTGTCGTAACCCATAGCGTCCAGCATGTGAACCGCGTCCTCGCTGCTGATGTTGCCGCTGGCACCGGGTGCGTAGGGGCAGCCGCCCAGGCCGCCCAGCGAGCCGTCAAAACGTGTGATGCCGCCTTGCACGGCGGCCAGCACATTGGCCAGACCCATACCGCGCGTGTTGTGGAAGTGCAGGGTCAGCTGCAGGTTTTTGAAGCGCTGCTGCAGCACCTCAACCATACGGGCGACCTGGGTCGGATGCGCCATGCCGGTGGTGTCGCAAATCGTGAGGCCGCGCACGCGGTCCGCGCCGAAGGCGGCAAAGCGTTCACTCCAGCGCAGCACTTCTGCTTCGGCCACCTCGCCCTCCATCGGGCAGCCGAAGCAGCAGGACAGCGACACATTGATGGGCGTGCGGCCATCGACATGGTGAACCACGTCGGACAGCGCGGCAAAACTTTTCTCGCGGGGCATGCGCAGGTTGGCGAGGTTATGGGTTTCCGACACCGACATCACGAGGTTGAGCTCGTCGGCGCACGACTCCAGCGCGCGCTCCGCGCCGCGCAGGTTGGGTACCAGCACCGTGTATTCCACGCCGGGCACGCGGCGTATGCGGCCCATGACCTCTTCGGCGTCGCGCAGCATGGGAATGGCCTTGGGCGAGGTGAAAGAGGTGACTTCGATCTTGGCGTAACCGCACTCGCTCAGCGCGTCGACCAGCGCCACCTTGTCGTCGGTGGCGATGAAATTGGACTCGATCTGGAAGCCGTCGCGCGTGGCGACCTCATTGAAGTGAATGCGTTTTTTCATGCTGCGTCCGCGTCCTTTCCGGCCACGATGCCTTTGTCTTTCAAGGCTTGGATCTGTACGGCCGACAAGCCCATCTCGCTTAGCACGGCATCTGTGTCCTGGCCGATTTGAGGCGCGTTGCGGCGATGGCCGCCCGGCGTGCGCGAGAGTTTGGGCACGATGCCGGGCACGGTCAGCAGGCTGCCGTCTTCCATGCGCAGCTCGTCGAGCATGCCGCGCGCCTGGTAGTGCGGGTCGGCTGCGATGTCGGCCACGGTGTAAATGCGGCCTGCTGGCACCGAGACCTTGTCGAGCGCCGCCAGCACCTCGTCCACCGTGAGGCCCAAAGTCCATTGGCCTATGGCCGCGTCGATTTCCGCCACGCGTGCGACGCGGCCTGCGTTGTCGGCCAGGGCTGGGTCGCTGCCCAGGTCGGTGCGGCCTATGGTGGCCATCAGGCGCTTGAAAATGCTGTCGCCATTGCCGGCAACCAGCGCGTAGCCGCCGTCCTTGCACAGGTAGGCATTGCTGGGCGCGATGCCTGGCAGGGCGCTGCCGGCCGCGCCGCGCACCACGCCGAAAGCGCTGTACTCGGGCAGCAGGCTTTCCATGCAGTTGAAGACCGCTTCATAAAGCGCCACGTCTATCACCTGGCCTTTGCCTGAGCGCTGGCGCTCCTGCATGGCCAGCAGGATGCCGATCACGCCGTGCAGCGCGGCCAGCGTGTCGCCAATGCTCACGCCCACGCGCACCGGCACGCGGCCCGGCTCGGCCGTCAGGTGGCGCAGGCCGCTCATGGCCTCGGCCACCACGCCGAAGCCCGGCTTGTCGCGGTAGGGGCCGGTCTGGCCGTAGCCGCTGATGCGCAGCATGATGAGGCGCGGGTTCAGCGCCAGCAGTTCGTCGGGGCCCAGGCCCCAGCCTTCCATGGCGCCCGGGCGGAAGTTCTCGATCAGCACGTCGGCATCGGCGGCCAGCCGGCGCACGATGTCCTGCGCCTCGGGGCTTTTGAGGTCCAGCGCCACCGAACGCTTGTTGCGCGACTGCACCTGCCACCAGACCGAGGTGCCGTCTTTCAGCAAACGCCATTTGCGCAGCGGGTCGCCCGCGCCCGGGGTTTCGATCTTGATGATGTCGGCGCCGAAGTCCGCCAGCGTCTTGGCCGCGAAGGGCCCGGCGATCAGCTGGCCCAGCTCCAGCACTTTGAGGCCGGCAAGCGGGCCGGAGGCGGTGGGAGTGGGAAGGGATTGTTCAGTGGCCATGGGCGGCAGTGTGCCGCCCGGGGCCCGCCCCGTCCATTACCGCTTTGGGGCTCGGGCTTTCGCGTTTTGCGAAGGCAAGGCGCCGGCAGGCGCCACCAGGAAGTCCACCAGCGCGGTGATGGCCGCATCGGGCTGGCCCGCCATGGTGGCCGCCAGCAGGCGGCGCCTGGCCCAGGCGTCGGCCAGCGGCCGCCAGCCCAGCTTCATGCTTTTGATGAGAGGCAGCGTCGCGCCCTTGGGCAGGATGGCCACGCCCAGGCCCGAGGCCACCATGTGGCATACCGCGTCGAAGCTGCGCACCTGCATGCGCAGCTTGAGCGGCCGGTTCGCGGCCAGCGCGGCCTGCTGCTGCTTTTGCAGCATGGCGGCGCCGGCGGTCAGGCTGATCCATTCCTCGTCAAGCGCATCGGTAAAAGCTAGCGGCACCTTGCTGCGAGCGAGCGCGTGGCCGGCCGGCAGGATCAGCACCAGTTCGTCTTCGCGAAACAGACGCGTGTCCAGCCCCGTGGTGTCCGGCCCTTCGACAAACACCGCCGCGTCGGCCCGGCCTTCGCGCAAGGTGGCCACCACCGCTTCGGACACCTGCTCCTCGAGGTCGATGTGCACCTGCGGGTGCAGCTCGCCGTAACGCGCGAGCAGCGGCGGCAGGAATTGGCTGATGGCCGCGCTGCTGGCGCACAGGCGTATGTGGCGCGCGATGCCGCGCCGCAGGTCGGCCAGTTCGCCGCCCAGCTGCTCCATGGTTTGCAGCAAAGTCAGGCCGTGCTTGACGAAGACGCGCCCGGCCGCTGTCGGCAAGAGGCCGCGCGCGTGGCGCTCGAACAGGGCCTCACCCAGGGCGTCTTCGAGTTCGCGTATGCGCCGACTGGCCGCAGCCAGTGCCAGGTGCGAGTCGCGCGCCGCCGCGGTCAGGCTGCCGGTTTGCGCGCAGGCCACCGCCAGGCGCACGGACACCAGGTCGAAGCGGGCCAGGTTGTAGTTCACGGGCAGCGCCCTTGAATTTCAGTAGCTTCTCAGGCGGCCTTCTTTTTAGCCGCAGCCTTTTTGGCGGCGGGTTTCTTTGCGATCAGCGTGTCCAGGTTTTTCACGATCTCGCCTTCAATTTTGTCCTTGAACGCACCCAGCAGAAAGCCGAGCCTGGCGTTGAGGTCAAAACTGTCTTTGGTGACCGCCAGCGTGCCGCTGACGCCCGAGCGGGTGAAACTGACCAGGTCTTCGGTCTTGCCTTCCTCGTAGGTGCATTCCATGGCGAACTTTTCTTCGACCTGCTCGGCCCACTTGAAGGCGATCTTGCGTGCCTCAAGAAGGCCCAAGCTGTGTTCGCGCTGGATGTGGATGTCAGCCATTCGAGGTCTCCGTGTTGTTGTGGGTGTTATTCATTTGAAGCGCCTTGCGCCGTTCTTCTTTGGGCAGCCCGGCCAGCCCTTTGACCGCATCATAAAACCGTTGCCAGTCGCGGCCTTCGTGCTCGAACAAAGCTTCGAAGCCGGGTACCAGCTCATCATAGGCGGCCTGCGCGCCGAAGGCCGCGTTGTTGGCGCGCGCCACCCAGGGGTCATAGCCCGCAAAGCCGTCCCACGAAGCCTTGAGGCTGGCGTAGCCCTCGCGAAAACGCTGGAGCGCCTCGGCCTTCAGGGCGGCCTGCGCGGCTTTGCCGGCGGCCGTCGCCGGTTTTTGATCGTAGATCGCGGCCAGCTCAAGCCGCGTGGCCAGCGCCAGCGCGCGGAACTGCCGGCGCCGCCCGTCGAACCGGGCGTAGTCCTGCTGGGCCTTCTGGTTGCCCCTGAGGGCCTCGCTGTCCAGCCAGCGCTGGCTGCCCATGCGCTCGACGGCGGTGGCGAAAGACTCGTTGAACATGGTGTCGTCTTTGGCGTAGACCACCTGGTGCGCCAGTTCGTGAAAGATCAGCCGCGCGAGCTCGCCTTCGGGGTAGCCGATGAAGGTGTTGAGCAGCGGGTCGCCGCCGGCCCAGTTCATCCAGCCCAGCGTCGAATAGGCGGGCACGCCGTAGACGCTGGTCTCCAGGCCTTGCGCCTTGAGCCGTTCGGCCTCGGCGCGCGCCTCGGCCTCATTGAAATAGCCGCGGTAGCCCACACAACCCGTGATCGGGAAGCACCAGGTCTTGAGGGTCAGCGAGAACTCGGGCGCGGCCACCACGTTCCAGACCACGGCGCTGCGGCGCAGGTCGGCATAACGCTTGTAGCTGGGGTTGTCGGGCAGCTTGAGTTCGTTCACGGCAAAGCTGCGTATGCGCTGCGACAGGGCCAGCCGGCTTTTCAGCTGCTCGGAGGCCTGCGCGTCGCCCAGCCAGTCGTCCACCGGGCGGGCCGCGTTGAGCATCTGCAGGTGGCCGCTGACGGACTGCCAGTAATAACCCAGGTCGGCGCAGCCCGCCAGGCCCAGGCCCGCGGCCAGCGCGACGGCCAGCGTGCGTTTGAGGGTGCCGCGTTTCACCGGAACTCCGTTCAGGCGCTCAGGCGGCCTGCGGCTCGCGCTGCACCTGCACCAGGCAGTCGTAAAACACCGGGCCGCGGCCCATGTCGGTCAGGTGCTGGCTGGTGAGCTGGTTGACGTTGGTGCCGTCCAGGCCCAGCTTGCGCCACCAGATGCCCAGGCCGTTGACCACGCCGGGCCGGGCCCGCGCCGAGACCTCGGCCTTGACCCGGTACTCGCCGCGCTGGTTGAAAACCTTGACGATGGCGCCCGTGGTGATGCCGCGTGCCGCGGCGTCGTCGGCGTGGATTTCCAGCACCGGCTCGGCCTCGATGTCGCGCAGGCTTTTGACGTTGACGAAAGTGGAGTTCAGGAAGTTGCGCGCCGGCGGCGAGATCATGGCCAGCGGGAACTGCGCCGAGCTGCCCGCGGCTTCATGGTTGGGTACGTGGCCGGGCAGGCCGTCGGCGCCCTCGGCCGCCAGCCGCGCGCTGAAAAATTCGCAGCAGCCCGAGGCCGTGGGGAAGTTGCCGTCGGCAAAGGGCGCGTCGGGCAGGTCGAGTGTGGCGAAGCCCTTGTCCAGCAGCTGCTGGAAGTCGACCTTGTCGCCGAACACCGCGCGGCACAGCTGTTCGTCGCTGTCGGAAAAGCAGGGTTCATCCAGACCCATATGGGCGGCCAGTTCGCGGAATATCTGGGTGTTGGGCTTGGCCTGGCCCAGCGGCGCGATGGCCGGACGGTTCAGCAACGCGTCGGTATGGCCGTAGGCGCCGTGCACGTCCCAGTGCTCCAGCTGCGTGGTGGCCGGCAGGATGTAGTCGGCGTAATCGGCGGTGTCGGTCTGGAAATGCTCGAGCACCACGGTGAACAGGTCTTCACGCGCAAAACCCTGCACCACCTTGCCGGACTCGGGCGCCACCGCCACCGGGTTGCTGTTGTAGACGATGAGCGCCTCGATTTTCGGGCCGAATTGCGGCGAGGCCGGCGCCAGCAAGGCGTTGCCTATGGTGCTCATGTTGACGGTGCGCGGCTGCCGGCCCTTGAGCAGATCGGGCCGCTGCAGCGCCGCCCTGTCCACCGGGAACAGGCCCGAACTGCTGAGCAGCACGCCGCCGGCGCGGTGCCGCCAGGCGCCCGTGAGTGCGGGCAGGCAGGCGACGGCGCGGGCCGCGTTGCCGCCGCCGTGCACGCGCTGCATGCCGTAGTTCAGGCGTATGGCCGCGGGCTGCTTGTTCAACATGCATTCGCCGTAATCGCGCGCCAGCGAGCGAATCTGTTCGGCCGGCACGCCGCAGACGGCGGCGGCGCGCTCGGGGCTCCAGTGCAGCGCGCGTTCGCGCAGCCCGCCGTCGGGGTCTTGCCAGCCCAGGGTGTGGCGCGCGATGTAGTCGTGGTCCAGCCAGTCATGGGTGATCAGCTCGTGCATCAGCGCGAGCGCCAGCGCGGCGTCGGTGCCGGGCAGCAGCGCGATGTGCTCGTGGCATTTCTCGGCGGTTTCGCTTCGACGTGGATCTATGCAGACGAGCCTGGCGCCGTCGCGCTTGGCCTGCTGCGCATAGCGCCAGAAATGCAGGTTGCTGCCGATGGAATTGCTGCCCCAGATGATGATCAGCTTGGATTCGGCGAAAAACTCCACCCGCATGCCGACCTTGGCGCCCAGGGTCTGCACCAGGGCCTCGCCCCCGGCCGAGGAGCAGATGGTGCGGTCCAGGAAAGACGAACCCAGCCGGTTGAAAAATCGCCCGGCCATGCTTTCGCCCTGCACCTGGCCCATGGTGCCGGCATAGCTGTAGGGGACGATGGCTTCGGGCTCGCGCGCCGCGATGGCCTTGAGGCGAGAAGCGATATCGGCCAGCGCCGCCTCCCAGCTCACCGGCTCGAACTGCCCGCTGCCCTTGGGGCCGCTGCGCTTGAGCGGCCGCAGCAGGCGCTCGGGGTGGTAGGTGCGTTCGGTGTAGCGCGAGACCTTGTTGCACAGCACGCCGCCGGTGTGGGGATGGTCGGGGTTGCCCTGCACGCGGGTGGCCACGCCGCCTTCCACCGTGGTCAGCAGCGAGCAGGTGTCCGGGCAGTCGTGCGGGCAGGCGCCCAGCACCTGTACGGCGGCTGGCTTCAGCCCGGCGTCAGGGTGGGCCGTGGCCTTAGGGGAGATGCTGATGGTATTGCTCATGGTTCAACTTTATATTGACAGTCATCGGGGTAACCCGGGGGAGACACATACTTCATGATTACAACAATGAACGGAATGCGGGCATTCCACGTCGCCGCCAGAATCAGCATGGTAGCGGCCCTGGCCGGCTTGCTCGCGCCAGGGGCCAAAGCCGAGGACGGGATCAGCAAGACCGCCGTCACGCTGGGCCAATCCCTGGCGATGACAGGGCCCGGCGCCACACTGGCCCTGCCTTTCGCGCAGGGCGCGCGGCTTTACTTCGACCGCGTCAACGCGGGCGGCGGCGTCAACGGCCGCAAGATTGAACTCAGCACGCTGGACGACGTGGGCAACCCCGACACCACGCTGGCCAATACCAAAAAACTGCTGGACCAGAAAGTGTTCTCGCTGTTCGGCTACTACGGTTCGGCGCAGGTCACCGCCGTCAACCCGCTGCTCAAGGACACGGACATCCTGCTGTTCGCGCCCATGGCCGGCGCCGACGAGCTGCGCGGCTCGCTCTACCCCAATGTCTATTCGGTGCGGCCCGGCTATTCGGAAGAGGCCGCCATGATCACGCGCCATGCCGAGACCCTGGGCATGCGCAAGCTGGCCATCCTGCACGGCAAGGATCCGGAGTCGCTCGCGGCGCTGGATTCGGCCGAGCGCACCATGGGCGGCCTGGGTGCCAACCTCGTGGCCAAGTCGTCCCTTTCAGGCGGCAGCGTCGCCACCAGCGTGGACCAGGTGCTGGCCAAAAAGCCTGAATCGGTGCTGGTGATCAGCGACGCCTCGGGCGCGGCCAGCGCCATACGCGACCTGCGCGCCAAGGGCTTTCGCGGGCCCATCTACGGCTTTTCGAGCACCGGCGAAAGCCTGCTGGCCGAGCAACTGGGCGCGGCCGGCGCCGGTGTGGTGGTGGTGCGTGTCACGCCCAAGTCGGACAATGCCAAGAGCGTGCTGGTGCGGGAGCTGCAGGCCGACGCGCTGGCGGCCAAGCTCGGCAAGTCCAACGTCTACATGCTCGAAGGCTATATCGCCGCCTGGACCTATGCCGAAGCCCTGCGCAAGGCCGGCAAGGACCCGACCCGGGCCAAGCTGCGCAAGGCGCTGGACGGCCTGCAGGACCTGAACCTGGGCGGCTTTCGCGTCCACTTCGACGGCGACCGCGTGGGCTCCAAGCTGGTCGAGCTCAGCCTGATCGACGCGACCGGCCGGGTCAGGGAATAGGCCGCATTTGCGAAAAGCGGCCAAAAGCTGGCAAATTACTGACAAACAAAGCTTGAAGTAAGACCAAAGTAGTGACCAATCTCACGGGCTTTCGTCCTGTTACCAAAAGGGTAACCTTACTGTAAGTTGTGTTGCGAGAATGAAAGGATGAATCTCACTCGCAGAAAATTCTCCACCGTCGCCGGCGCTTCCATGCTGGCCGGCTTCAACATCGCCCATGCCCAGGCCGACAAGATCATCCTGGGCCAGTCGGCCCCTTTCACCGGCCCCGCTGCGCAGCTGGGCATCCAGTTCTACCAGGGCGCGAAGGTGTACTTCGACCAGGTGAACGAACAGGGTGGCATCAACAAGCGCCTGATCGAGATCCGCAACCTCGACGACGGCTATGAGCCCACCCGCTGTGCCGAAAACACCCGCAAGCTGATCGACGACGAGGTGTTTGCACTGTTTGGCTACATCGGCACACCCACCAGCATCGTCGCCCTGCCGATGGCCACCAAAGACAAGGTCCCGTTTATCGCGCCGTTTACCGGCGCCATGGCCTTGCGTGACCCCTTCAACAAATACGCCTTCCACGTGCGCGCTTCGTATAACGACGAAACCGGCCTTATCGTCAAACAGCTGACCGCCCTGGGGCTGAAAAAAATCGCGGTGTTCTACCAGAACGATGCCTACGGCAAGGCCGGGCTGGACGGCGTGGTGCTAGCCCTGGGTGCGCAGAACCTCAAGCCCGTGGCGCAGGCGACGGTCGAGCGCAATACGGTGGACGTGGCCAAGGCCGTCACCACGCTGGTGGCCGCAGGGCCCGACGCGGTGGTGCAGATCGGTGCGTACAAGGCCTGCGCCGCCTTTATCCGCGAAGCCCGCAAGGCAGGCTATGGCGGCACGTTTTACAACGTGTCGTTTGTCGGCACGCAGGCGCTGGCCGACGAGCTGGGCAAGGATGGAGCAGGCGTGGTGGTGTCACAGGTCATGCCTTCGCCCTACAACGGAGCGCGGCCGATTGTGCGCGAGTTTACCGACGCGGTGAAGGCGGCCGGCAAGGATGCGAAGGTCAATTTTTCCAGCATGGAAGGCTACGTGGCCGCCAAGGTTCTGGTGGAGGGCCTCAAGCGCGGCGGTGCCAAGATGAGCCGTGAGTCGCTGATCTCCGGCCTGGAAGCCATCGGCACCCAGTCGCTGGGCGGGTTCTCCGTGTCGTTCTCGCCGACGGATCATGTGGCTTCGAGCTTTGTGGAGCTTTCGATGCTGACCGGCGACGGTCGCGTCAGGACCTGACTCTTTAGATATCCAAACAAAGCGCCTGACTCAGTCAGGCGTTTTGCTTTGGGGGTTTGGAGCCGCTCACAAAGCCCAGCGTCCTGGCTAGGCGCGTCGCCGCAGACAGCACACCAGTGCGGCAAGGCGGCGCAACAACGCCAGGAGGGTTTTGTGAGCGGCTCTCAGGCGATCTGCCTTGTGGCGATCAGACCCTGCATAAAGGCCTGGCAACGCGCCAGTTGTTCCAGGCTCACGAACTCGTCGGGCTGGTGCGCCTGGGTGATGCTGCCGGGGCCGCACACCACGGTGGGAATGCCCGCGCCCTTGAAGATGCCGGCTTCGGTGCCGAAAGCCACCAGCGTGGTCTGCTGCGTGCCGGCCAGGCGCTGCGCCAGCCGGGTCACGTCGTCGCCGGCCGAGCCCAGGAAGGCCGGCACTTCGCAAATCGTTTCAAAGCTGAAGCCCGCGTCGGGTGCGACTTTTTTCATCGCCGGCTGCGCGCGCTCCGCGTAAGCCCGTATTTCGCGCTGCATGGCCAGGGCGTCGGCCGTGGGCAGGTTGCGGAATTCATAGCGGAACTCGGCGTCGCGCGGCACCACGTTGTCGGCGATGCCGCCGTGGAACTGGCCGACGCTGGCGGTGCTGAAGGGCACGTCGAAGCCCTCGTAGCGCGGCTCGTTGGCCTCAAAGCCCTCGGCCATGTCGCGCAGCTTGCCGACCACGCGCGCCGCCATCTCGATGGCGTTGACCGACTGCGGCGTGAGCGAGGAATGCGCCTCCTTGCCGCGCACGCAGCATTTGTAGCGGTAGACGCCCTTGTGCGCGGTGGCCGGCACCATGCTGGTGGGTTCGCCGACGATGCAGGCCAGCGGCGCGATGCCGGCGTCCTTCATGTCGGCGATCAGCCCGCGCACGCCCAGGCAGCCGACTTCCTCGTCATAGCTCAGCGCCAGGTGCACCGCGAAGGGCGCCTGGCTGTTCAGGAAATCGCCGGCGTGGGCCAGGGCCATGCCGATAAAGCCTTTCATGTCGCAACTGCCGCGGCCGTAGAGCCGACCGCCCTCGATGGCGGCCGACAGCGGGTCCAGCGTCCAATCCTGGCCGTCCCAGGGCACGGTGTCGGTATGGCCCGACAGGATGATGCCGGCCGGCTTGCCTTCACCCAGCGTGGCGAAGAGGTTGGCCTTGGTCTTGCCGGCATTGGTGGTGATGCGGCTGGCCACGCCGAGCCGGGCGAGCTCGTCGCGCACGAAGTGGATCAGTTCCAGGTTGCTGTTGTCGCTGACGGTGTTCATGCGCACCAGGGCCTGGATCAGTTCCAGGGCGCGGGGCGAGACGGCAGGCAGGGTGGCGGGAGGGGAGGCGAGGGAGGCGGCGGGTGCAAAAGACATGGCCCCATTTTGGCCGTATTCGGGAATCCCGGTCAGTTATGCTTGAAGCCCGCTTGCCCACGGGGTGTTTCCCTCCCTTCCTGATGCCCTCTTTGCCTTCCTCATCCTCGCCGTCTTCTTCCCCGCTGGCCCTGGTCCGGCTGATGCGGCCGCACCAGTGGCTGAAAAACGTCTTCGTGTTCGCCGGCCTGGTGTTCAGCCAGAACTGGCTGGACACGGCGCTGGATGTGCGCGTCTTCCACGCTTTTGCCGCGTTCTGCTGCCTCTCCAGCATGGTCTACATCATCAACGACTGGCATGACCGCGCCAGCGACGCCCTGCACCCGACCAAACGCAAGCGGCCCCTGGCCAGCGGCGCGGTGGCGGTCCCCGTGGCCCTGGTGCTGGCCGGCCTGCTGCTGGTGGCGGGGCTGTTGTTGGCGGCTGGCAACCGGACATTGCTGGTGCTGTTGGCGGCCTATGTGCTGCTCAACCTGGCGTATTCGTGGCGGCTCAAGCAGGTGCCGGTGGTCGATGTGTCCATCATTGCCTCGGGTTTCATGCTGCGCCTGCTGGCCGGCACGGTGGCCGTCGGCATCCCGCCTTCGCGCTGGCTGCTGCTGACCGGTATTTTTGTGGCCCTGTTCCTGGGGTTTGCCAAACGCAAGGCTGAAAGCTTCCATGAAGAGGCCAGCCGGCGCGCCGTGATGGCCCACTACCCGTCCGCCCTGCTGGATACTTTCATGGCCGTGACCATGACCGCCACGCTGACCACCTACAGCCTGTTTGCCACCAGCCCCGAAGCGCAACTGCAGCACGGCGAACGCCTGCTCTACACCGTGCCGGTAGTGATTTTCGGCATGCTGCGCTACACCTACCAGGTGCACCGCGGCCATGGCGAAGACGTGGCGCGCGACATGTTGCGCGACCCCTGGATACTGGCGGCCGGCGCGCTGTGGCTGGCCATTTTCCTGAGCCACCGGCTGTGAGCCCTTCGCCCGCCCCGTCCACGCCAGCCGCGGCGGGCGGCCTGCCCTTCAAGCGCCTGCTGCTGGTGCTGGGCGTGGTGGCCACGGCCTACGCGGCCGCCTTGCTGGTTTGGGGCGACAGCCCCAGGGCCTCGCTGGCGCTGCTCTGGTCCTGGACGGGCGCGCAGGCTGCGGGCCTGTGCCTGCTCAACTACCTGCTGCGCGGCCTGCGCTGGCGGCTCTGGATGGCGCACTACGGCCGCCACTTCGGCTGGCTGCAGGGCTTGCGCCTGTATCTGGCGGGCTACGCCTTCACGCCCACGCCCGGCAATGTCGGCGAGGCGGCGCGCGGCCTGATGCTGGCGCGCCAGCCTTTGCGCGCCGGTCAAAGCCTGGCCATCTTCGGCGCCGAACGGCTGGCCGACCTGCTGTGCCTGCTGCTGCTGTGCCTGCCCGCCGCCGGCTGGGTGTTGCGGCATCCCGCGATGCAAGCCATGTCCACGCTGCTGGGAGGATTGCTGGCAGTCGCCGCGCTGCTCTTGCTGGCCGTGCTGGGGCTGCTCTTCAAGCACCGTGCCCGGCTCTTTGAGCGCCTGCCCTGGCTGCAGGAGGCCTGGCATTGCCTGGCGTTGCGTCCCTGGCTCTGGCTGGGGCTGACCCTGACGGCCTGGGCGGCGCAGGGCGTCGCGGTCTGGCTGATCTGTCGCGGCATAGGGGTTCCGCTCGAGCTGCCGACGGCCACGGGCTTTTACGCCGTCGCCATGGTGGCCGGGGCTTTGTCAGCGCTGCCGGCCGGCCTGGGCGGCACCGAGGCTGTGCTGACCGGCCTGCTGGTGGCTCACGGCGCCACGCCCGCGGCGGCGCTGGGTGTCACCGTGCTGGCGCGGCTGCTGACGCTGTGGCTGGCGGTGGCCATCGGCGTGCTGGCCTTGCTTTATAGTGCGGCCATCCGCAAGGAAATCAGCTTCCGCTAGCCTGCTCCAGCCTTGCCCGCGGCGCGTGTTGCCGCCGGCGCCGTTCCCCTTTTCAAGCCTTCATGTCCCAGAACCCCGATTCCGCCGCCTCCGCCGCTTTTCCCGTCATGCTGAGCCGTTGGCTATTGGCCGCCGGCCTGCTTTCGCTCTTGCTGCGGTTCTGGATTTCCGTGACTTTCCCGGTCACCGGTGACGAAGCCTTCTTCTACTGGTGGGGGGTGTACCCCGACTGGGGTTATTCGGACCATCCGCCCATGGTCGGCTGGCTGATCGCCCTGATGCGCGCCACGCTGGGCGACAGCCTGTGGTCCATACGCCTGCCCATCGTGCTGCTGCCGCTGGCGCTGGGCGCGGCGCTGTGGTGGGCCCTCAAGCCCGTCGACAAGGTGCGCGCCGCCTGGGCTGTGCTGTTTTTCTGGCTCGCGCCGCTGAACTGGCTCAACACCCTGATCACCACCGACACGCCGCTGATCTTCTGGTCGGTGCTGTCGGTCGCCGCGCTGATGCGCGCCGAGCGCCGCGCGCAGCTGGACAGCGCCGCCTGGGGCCTGTATGCGCTGTCCGGCGTGTTCCTGGGCTGCGCTTTTCTTTCCAAGTATTTCTCGGTGGTGCTGGGCTTCAGCTACCTCGTCTACTTTGTGCTGTACCGCCGCGAGCGCCTGGCCGGTTTTGCCCTGCTGGTGCTGTGTGCCTTGCCCGGCCCGGCGATCAACATCGCCTACAACATGTCGCACGGCTGGTCCAACATCATGTTCAATGTGTACAACCGCAATGAAGATGCCGCCTTTGAATGGCGCAAGCCGCTGACCTATATCGGCATGATGGTTTACCTGGTCACGCCGGCCGCGGTATGGATGGCGGTGCGCTACCGCCAGTCGCTGCTGGCGGCGGCGCGCTCGCAGCGCCTGCTGGCCTGCCTGGTGGTGGTGCCCCTGTTGTTCTTCGCGCTGCTGTCGGCCAAAAAAGTGATAGGCCTGCACTGGGTGTTGTCCTTTTACCCCTTCGGCTTCGCCTTTTTGGCCTTTGCCCTGCCGGCCGACAAACTCAAGGCCTGCGCCAAAGGGCTGGCCGTGTTCGCCGGCCTGCATGTGCTGGTGGTGGCCGGGCTTTACATGACCACGCTGGACACCTGGCGCACGACAAAGCTCTATCCGCAGATCATCCGCAGCTACAAGACCGCCGAGATGCTGAAACAGGTCACGGCACCCGGCGTGGTGTTGATGGGAGAGGCTTATACGCCGGCGTCGATATTCGGTTTTGAACGCCGCCAGTACATGCCGGTGTTCGGCGTCGGCAAGTTCCACGCGCGCCAGGACGACATGCTGGTGGATTTTTCGCTTTACCAGGGCAAGACGATTCGTGTCATCCTCGCCGACAAGCCGCGGCTGGAGGAGTTTGAACCTTATTTCGCCTCGGTGCGCGTGCTGAGCTTCGAGCAGAACGGCGTGCCTTTTTACGCCGTCGAAGGCGCGGGCTTCAACTACCCCGCGTACCGCGAAGGCGTGCTGGGCACGGTGTTCAAGCGCTACTACAACATTCCCTTCTGGCTGCCCATGACCGGCTGCCCGTTTTGCCAACGTTACTGCGGGCAGGTGCGATGCTACCGGTAGGGGGCGCCGCCGCTGCAGCCGTGGTGGCCGCCTTTGACTTCGACGGCACGCTGACCCGGCGCGACACCTTCACGGTCTTCCTCGCGCGCGGCCTGGGCTGGCCGCGCTTTATGTGGGCCCTGCTGCGCTGCTCACCGTGGCTGGCCGGTTATGCGCTGCGCCTGGTGCCCAACAACGTCGCCAAAGCCAGGCTCATGCAGGCCACGCTGGCCGGCCGCAGCGTCGCCGAAATGCAGGGCTGGACCGCGCAGTGGCTGGCCAAGGATTTCCCCGGCCAGCTGCGCGAGGACGCGATGGCGCACCTGGCCCGGCACCGCGAAGCCGGGCACTGCTGCGTGATGGTGAGCGCCTCGCCGGATATCTACCTGGCGCAGGTGGCGCAGCAGTTGGGCTTTGACGTGCTGCTTTGCACCGAAATGGAAGTCACCGGTGAGGGCGAGGCACGTCGCCTTACGGGGCGGATGCGGACGCCGAATTGCCATGGGGAGCAGAAGGTTGCCAGGCTGCGCGCCTGGGCGGCTGGGTATTTTGGTTCGGCTGGGCTGGAGGGGGTGACGCTGTATGCCTATGGGGATACTTCTGGGGATAAACCTATGTTGCGGTTGGCTCGGTATGCCTGGTACCGGGGGGAGCCTTGGTCGGAGTGAGTGGCTTCTGCTCCCTCTGCTGAGGGTTGCTGGCCGGGGTCGCCCGGCATGCGACTCACTTTTTTTGCTTCGCCAAAAAAAGTAAGCAAAAAAAGGCGACCCGCAGTCTGGGTCCCTACGCTTCGCTGCGGGCAACCTGCGGTGCTCGACTCCGGCGGGGTCTCGCGCAAACTCGCTTCGCTCAGACAAGCGCGATCCCTGATCCGCCTACGTCTGCGCTCCTCGGCCCAGCCAGGACGGGGCAATCGGGAACGGAAGCGGGAACAGAAGACAGAAATACAAAGAACAAACCAAGACAAACAAGGACTCGCCACGGCGAGTCCTTGTTTCTTCAGGTATTGGATTTGGTATTCCKTCCCCACCCCTTGTGGATGCGCCGAGGAGCGCAGGTTCAGGCGGATCAGGGATCGCGTTGTCTGAGCCGAAGGCGAGTTTAGCGAGACCCCGYCTGRACCGAGCACCGCAGGTTGCCCGTAGCGAAGCGAAGGGACGCAGCAACCAGGG
>NZ_JBFUCN010000047.1:0-20509 GCF_056405195.1 Polaromonas sp. P1_H6 | reverse complement strand
GCGTGCCAAGGGCTTTGCCACAACGGAGGCATTCGTCATCCTCGGGCGAAAGCTGTTGCGGGTGGCGTTTGCCGTCTGGAAGACGGGTCAGCCCTGGGATCCGGCCAAGCTGCTGCCGAAAACTGTTTGACAACAAATATAGAACCTCAGACAACGCCGGCCCTGATCCGCTTGTCTCTGCGCTCCTCGGCCCAGCCAGGACGGGGCAATCGGGATCGGGAGCGGAGACAACATACAAAGAATCAAACCAAGAAAAACAAGGACTCGCCTAGGCGAGTCCTTGTGGTTTTCGGTATTTGGATTTGGTATTCCTCCCCTACCCTTGTGGATGCGCCGAGGAGCGGAGGTTCAGGCGGATCAGGGATCGCGTTGTYTGAGCCGAAGGCGAGTTTAGCGAGACCCCGCCTGAACCGAGCACCGCAGGTTGCCCGCAGCGAAGCGGAGGGACGCAGCAACCAGGGTCGCCTTTTCTTTTGCTTACTTTTCTTTTGGCGAAGCAAAAGAAAAGTGAGTAGCCGCCGGGCTACCCCCGGCCAGCAAATCTCAGCAAAACCACAAACGCCGAACAACCACTAGCTAACTGGCCTTTGAGGCCAAAACCTCAAACCAAAGAATCCCCTCTCATCCTCTCCCCCAAAAAATCCAGAAAACTCCTAACCGCCGGCACCTGCCCACGCCGTGAAGTAAATACCGCATGCGCCACGCCGGCGGGAAGCGCCCAGTCCGGCAGCACGGGCACCAGCAACTGGGCCTGCCGCTCGGCCGCGCTCATGGAGTCGGGTAAAAAAGTCATGCCGGTGCCGGCCAGCACCGCGAGCTTCAAGGTCTGCAGGTCGTCAGCGACGTAGCGCGGCTGGTGATGCAGCACGAACTCCTTTCCGCCGGGGCCCAACAGCCGCCAGGACGAGCGCCCGTCGGCCCAGGACATGGACACGGTGTCGAGCTTGAGCAGGTCTTCGGGTTTCTCGGGCCGGCCCTGGCGCTGCAGCAGGGTCGGGCTGGCCAGCAGGTGGCCGCCGCCGGAGCCCAGGTTCTTGATCACCAGGCTGCCGCTGTCTTCCAGTGTTGGGCGCACGCGCAGCGCGATGTCTATGCCCTCCTCCACCAGGTCGATGACGCGGTTGGTCACGCGCATGTCGATGCGTACCTGTGGGTACAGCTCCATATAGCGCGGCACCAGGTAGCCCACCGAGCCCTGCGCCAGCGTCACCGGGCAGGTGATGCGCAGGGTGCCGCGCGGCTCGACCTGCATTTGCGCCACGGCTTCGGAGGCGGCCAACGCTTCGTCGCGCATGGTGCTGCAATGGCGCAAATAAATTTCGCCGACTTCCGTGAGCGACAGCTTGCGCGTGGTGCGCTGCAAAAGCCGCACGCCCAACCTTGACTCCAGCTCGGCCACACGGCGCGACAGCCGGGATTTGGGCAGGCCCAGCGCGCGGCCGGCCGCGGCAAAGCCGCCCCGCTCCACCACTTCGGCGAAATACAGCATGTCGTTGAGGTCTTGCATGGGGTGCCGTCCTTCCGTGGATACCTGCCTGAATGGGCTGAGTTATTGCCCTTGATGGCAACCATTGTCCTGCAGGTAGAACAATCTATCGCAATTTTACCGACTTATCAATCAATCGACTCATCCGCACAATCTATCCATGGCTGCGATTCAAGGTGAATACGGCCTGAAAACCTGATTCAACAACTCTTTCATCAAGGAATCCCATCATGAGCAAGCTTCTCCACATCGACTCCAGCATCCTGGGCGGCAACTCGGTTTCCCGCCAGCTCACCGCGCAAATCGTGGCCTCCTGGCGCGCCGGCCACCCCGGCACCGAAGTCAGCTATCTGGACCTGGCCGCCGACACGCCGCCCCACCTCTCGGCCGAATCGCTAGGTTTCCGCATGCCTGCCGACACCGCCTTTAGCGACGTGCAGAAGCGCGAAAACGCCGTGTCCGAAGCGCTGGTGAGCCAGTTCCTGGCGGCCGACGTGATCGTGGTGGGTGCACCGCTGTACAACTTCGCGATTCCCAGCCAGCTCAAGGCCTGGATCGACCGCATCGCGCAAGTCGGCCGCACCTTCAAGTACACCGAAAAAGGCCCTGTCGGCCTGGCCGGCGGCAAGACCGTGATCGTGGCCTCGGCCCGCGGCGGCGTGTATTCGACCAGCGAAGCCATGACGGCCCTGGAACACCAGGAGAGCTACCTGAAAGTGGTGTTCGGTTTCTTCGGCATCACCGACGTGCGTTTTGTGCGCGCCGAAGGCCTGGCCATGGGCGAAGCCGCCAAGGCCGCCGCGCTGTCCGCAGCGCAGATTGAAATCGTGACGCACACGCAAGCGCCCGCGGCAAACCAGGAAAAATCCGCCCTGGCCGCCTGAGCCTGGTGCATCGCGCACCAAACAAAGCCCGCATATGCGGGCTTTTTTCATGGCTCTCCCAAATGCGTGCACCACATCCGCCCGGTAATTATTTAATGACGAACAAGTAGTTCACTTTAGGCCGGCGTGTCCCTACACTCAGCGCTTGTCCCCGCTCACGGGCACAGGCATGAACAAGAAAGGTGAAGATGTCAGCGACTTTGGCTCCGGACGACCGCGCAAATGCGGCCGCAACAACACAGCACACCCCCTCCTCCATCGAGATCCGGCCGTTTGATGCCCCGCTGGGCGCCGAAGTGCTGGGCCTGGATCTCTCGAAACCGCTCAGCCCCGCCGACTTCAGCCGCATCCACCGCGCCCACCTGGACCACCACGTACTGGTGTTCCGCGACCAGCGCATCACGCCGCAGCAGCACGTCGATTTCAGCCGCCGCTTCGGCCCGCTGCAAATCCACGTGCTGAAAAACTTCCAGCTGCAGAACCACCCGGAAATCCTGATCGTCTCCAACATCAAGGAAAACGGCGAGCCCATAGGCCTGGGCGACGCCGGCCATTTCTGGCACTCCGACCTTTCGTACAAAGACAAACCCAGCCTGGGCTCGCTGCTGCATGCGCAGGAACTGCCCGCCGAAGGCGGCGACACCCTGTTCGCCAACCAGCACACCGCCTGGGACACCCTGCCCGCCGCCCTCAAGACCGCCGTTGAGGGCCTGCGCGCCGAACACACCTACCTCGCCAAATACGAAGAACTGCGCAGCCGCAACCCCTGGCGCCCCAAGCTCACGCAGGAACAGGTTGAAGAGGTCAAGCCGGTGGTCCACCCGGTGGTCCGCACCCACCCCGAGAACGGCCGCAAGGCGCTGTTCGTCAGCGAACATTTCACCACCCGCATCCTCGACATACCCGAGGACGAAAGCACCGCGCTGCTGAGCGAACTGTTCGAGCACACCTCACGCTGGCTGGGCCGAGGAGCGCAGAGACAAGCGGATCAGGGCCGGCGTTGTCTGAGCGAAGCGAGTTTAGCCGGACCCCGCTTGGCTCGAGCACCGCAGGTTGCCCCGTAGCGAAGCGCAGGGGACCCAGACTGCGGGTCGCCTTTTCTTTTGCTTACTTTTCTTTTGGCGAAGCAAAAGAAAAGTGAGTAGCTGCCGGGCTACCCCCGGCCAGCAACCTCAGAGGAAAGCGCAAAGGCCAGAGCAAGACCGGCCAAACCATTCAGGCATGCTTCTTAACCCAAACAACATAAGCATCCACCCATCCCTGCAAAAACTTCCGGCTCCCCTCACTGAGGCTACCGTCAGCCTCATAAAGCCCCTCCTTGTTGTGGATAAAGGCTTCAGGCTGGCCGAGCGTGGGCACATTCAGGTAGGCCAGGATGTTGCGCAGGTGCTGCTGCGACAGCGCAGTGCCGATGGCGCCGACCGACGCGCCTATCACGCCGGCCGGCTTGCCATCCCAGGCGCTTTGGCCGTAAGGCCGGGAGGCATGGTCGATCGCGTTCTTCAGCACGCCGGGAATCGAGCGGTTGTACTCGGGCGTGACGAACAGCAGGCCTTGCGCGGCCTTGATCTCGCCCTTGAGCCGGGTAACCTCGGCCGCCGGATTGCCGTCATCGTCCTGGTTGTAGGGAGGCAGGTCGTCGATTCGCACGTGGGTGAAGCTGAAGTCCGCGGGGAATAATTTCTCCAGCGCCCTCGCGAGCTTTTTGTTGAACGAATCCTTGCGAATGCTGCCGACGACGACGGCGATCTTGTATTGGGCCATGGGCTTCTCCATTAAAAAGTGAAGGACCATCGCGGGGGCGCGATGGGGAATCGGTTTGCGCCGGACCATTATGCGAAGCAGCGCCTGTCCAGGCTCGCGCGCAGGTGAAACACCTTGTGGGGGCGTCGGACATAGGCCCAAAATCGCCTCTCGCCTACAGCCGCCCGGACTGCGGGCCGACGGCGCCGCGGCCGGGCCTTGGGAATACTCATGGCGAAAGGGCTTGCGGCCGCGAGAAAGCCACCCATCCGGCAGCAAGGCAAGGCGGCAAGGTGCAGCTCAAACATTTTTACGAGTTGGGGAAAAAGTCGGTCACGGCCTGGCTGGACGATTACGCCCCCAGCATGGGCGCGGCGATTTCCTACTACACGGTGTTTTCCATCGCGCCGCTGCTGCTGATCGTGATTGCCGTGGCCGGTTTTGTCTGGGGCCGCGAAGCGGTGCAAGGCGAGATCGTGGGCCAGCTCTCCGGCCTGATAGGCCGCGACGGCGCGCTGGGCATACAGGCGCTGATCGAAAGCGCCGACAAACCGGCCAAGGGCCTGCTGGCCACGGCCATCAGCCTCGTGGTGCTGGTGGTCGGCGCGACCACCGTGTTCGCCGAACTGCAAAGCGCGCTGGACCGCGTCTGGGATGTGCCGCCCGCGCAGAAAACCAAAGGCATCTGGCGCACCCTGCGCGCGCGCCTGCTGTCGCTCGGTTTCATCCTCGGCCTGGGTTTCCTGCTGGCGGTGTCACTGGTCATCAGCGCGGGCCTTGCTGCGCTCGGCGGCTGGATGACGGGACTCTTCCCCGGCGCGCAGGCGCTGCTGCAACTCCTCAACAGCGTCGTATCCCTGGGTGTGGCCGTGGTGCTGTTCGCCATGATCTTCAAGCTCATGCCGCAGGCCGCTGTCGGCTGGCGCGACGTCTGGGTAGGCGCCGCCGTCACGGCCGTGCTGTTTGAGATCGGCAAGGCGCTTATCGGCCTCTACATCGGCAAGAGCAGCGTGACCTCCTCCTACGCCGCGGCCGGCTCGCTGGTAGTGTTGCTGCTGTGGGTGTATTACTCGGCGCAGATCTTTTTGCTGGGGGCCGAATTCACCTGGGTGTATGCGCACGACCACGGCTCTCTGGCCGAAGATAAAAAGGCGATGCAGGCCGCGGCGGAAGCATCACCGGCCAAAGAACAAAACCGAGCTTCCTAAAACCGAAATCGTCCTTGGAACTCCGCCTGCACCGAACCGGGCAGGCACTGTCGGTCGATCACCAGGCAAGTGTTGAAGACCCAACAGCCAGGCCATTCAAACCCGCCAAATACCCCGAAATTCTCCCCAAATCGCTGGCATGGATGCTGCGATGTTGAGCGCGTCAACCACTCACTCCTCACGCCATGAATATCAACCGCTTCCTCGGCCTTGTAGCCTTATCGTTCGGTTTGCTCGCCCCCCAGGTCCATGCCGCACCACCGCTGGAGAAAACTGAAATCCGCTACCAGGGCTGGGTCGGACAGGTCACCTGGATAGAACTGGCCGAGGACCTCGGCTACCTGGCGCCGCTCAAGGCCAAATGGGTGGGCAACACCATCAGCGGCCCGCAAGATATCCAGAGCGTGGTCACCGGCGACGTCGACCTGGGCGGCGCCTTCAACGGCGCGGTCGTCAAGCTGTTGGCCAAAAAAGCGCCGATCAAGGCGGTGCTGGGTTACTACGGTGTGGACGAAAACACCTGGACTGGCTACTACGTCAAGGAAGACAGCCCGATCAAGTCCGCTCGCGACCTGATCGGCAAGAAGATCGCGGTCAACACGCTGGGGGCGCATCACGAGTTCATGGTGCGCGAATACCTGGACCGCGCCAAGCTCACCGACGCAGAGGCCAAGCAGGTCACGCTGGTGGTGACGCCGCCGGTCACCGGCGAACAGGCGCTGCGCCAGGGCCATGTTGAAGTCACCACGCTGGGCGGTGTCCTGCGCGACAAGGCGCTGGAGCGCGGCGGCATACGCCCGCTGTTCACCGACCGCGCCCTGTACGGCAACTTCACCGCGGGCAGCATCGTGCTGCACGACAAGTTCATCGCGCAGAACCCCAACACCAGCCGCCACCTGGTGTCGGCGCTGGCGCGTTCCATCGAGTGGGCGCGCAACACGCCGACCGCCGACGTGCGGGCGCGCTTCGTCAAGATCATTGAAGCCCGCAAGCGCGCCGAAAGCGCCGACAGCATCCAGTACTGGAAAAGCACCGGCGTGGCCGGAACCGGCGGCGTGATCAAAGATGCCGAGCTGCAGATCTGGATCAACTGGCTGGTGAAAGACGGGCTGCTCAAGCCCGGCCAGGTCAAGCCCGCGGCCCTCTACACCAACGCCTTCAACCCCTACTTCACCAACGCCGACAAACTGGCGTCCGCCAAATGAGCGCCGCCAAGATCCGTTTCGAGAACGTCAGCAAGGAGTTCACCGTGCGCGCGGACGACGGCGGCGCCGCAAAGCGCTTTGTCGCGGTGCATGACGTCACGCTGGACGTGAAGCCCGGCGAATTCCTGGTGCTGGTGGGGCCCAGCGGCTGCGGCAAATCGACGCTGCTGGACCTGCTGGCCGGCCTGGCGCTGCCCACCAGCGGCCGCGTGCTGATCGACGGCCGGCCCGTGACCGGCCCGGCGCGCAACCGCGGTGTGGTGTTCCAGCAGTACGCCCTCTTCCCCTGGCTCACGGCCCTGGACAACGTAGCCTTTGGGCTCGAGGTGGCCGGCGTGGGCAAGCGCACCCGGCGCGAAAAGGCCGCGCACTACCTGGCGCTGGTCGGCCTGACCGACTTTGCCAACCGCTTTCCGCATGAGCTCTCGGGCGGCATGAAGCAGCGCGTGGCCATCGCGCGCAGCCTGGCTTACGAGCCGCAGGTGCTGCTGATGGACGAGCCGTTTGCCGCGCTCGACGCGCAGACGCGTGAAACGCTGCAGGAAGAACTCGTGGAGATCTGGCAGCGCACCGGCAAGACCATTGTGTTCATCACCCACGGCATCGACGAAGCAGTGGTGCTGGGCCAGCGCGTGGCCATCATGACGACGCGCCCCGGCCGCATCAAACGCATCGTGGACATCCCCGAATCCCTGCGCGCCGGCACCGACGACGTGCGCTCGCTGCCGCTCTTCGGTGAACTGCGCCACGAGATCTGGTCGCAGTTGCATGACGAGGTCGCCTCTGCACGCCAGGAGCGCCGCGCGCGCATTGCCTCACAAGCCCAAAAGAAAGAAACCGCCCATGTCTGATATTGCCCTGAACGCGGGAAGCCACACCGCGCAACAAGCGCTGCACCTGCAAACGCCGCCGGTGTGGCTGCGGTTTTACCGCCAGCTCGCCAATGCCACCTGGCGCTCCGGCCTGATCGTGGCGCTGGCCCTGCTCTGGGAACTCGCGCCCCGCCTCGGCCTGACCGACCCGACCTTTTTGCCGCCGCTCAGCGAGGTGCTGGCCGCCGGCTGGGCGCTGGCGCTCAACGGCCAGCTGTGGGAACACACCTCCATCAGCCTGGCGCGTTCGCTGGGCGGCCTGCTGCTGGCCATCGTCTTCGCCATCCCGCTGGGGCTGGCCATCGGTTGGTACCAGCGCCTGGGCAATGCCCTGAACCCGCTGATCGAGCTGCTGCGCAACACCGCGCCGCTGGCCTTGCTGCCGGTGTTCCTGCTGCTGCTGGGCATTGGCGAGGTGTCCAAACTCTCCATCGTGGTCTACGCCTGCGCCTGGCCGCTGCTGCTCAACACCATCTCGGCGGTGCGCCAGGTCGACCCGCTGCTGGTGAAATCGGCGCGCACCATGGGCGCGTCCTCGCGCCAGCTGTTCCTGAAGGTGATCCTGCCGGCATCGGTCCCGACCATCTTCGTGGGCATACGCCTGGCCGCCGCTTCCGCCATGCTGGTGCTGATCGCGGCCGAGATGGTGGGCGCCAAGGCCGGGCTCGGCTACCTGATCATCTACGCCCAGTTCAGCTTCCTGATCGCCGACATGTACTTCGGGATCATCGCCATCACCGCCATCGGCGTCACCCTGAACTTCGTGCTGGAAAAACTCGAGAGCCACTTCACGGCATGGAAACCAGTCCAGGCCCGCAACTAATTCCCTGATCGACAGAAAGACATTCTCATGACTCAACGCAAACTGCGCCTGGGCGCTTTCATCATGGCCACCGGCCACCACATCGCCGCCTGGCGGCACCCCGGCTCGCAGGTGGACTCGGGTGTCAACATCGACCACTACATCGAGGTGGCGAAAATCGCCGAGCGCGGCCTCTTCGACCAGGTCTTTGTGGCCGACAGCCCGGGCATGGCCTTTCACGGCGACGACGAGGCCTTCAGCCGCCAGGGCCGGGTGTCCTACTTCGAGCCGGTGACCTTGTGGGCCGCCCTGTCGGCCGTCACCAAGCACGTCGGCTTCGTCGCCACGGCCTCCACCACCTATGAAGACCCTTTCCTGCTGGCGCGCAAGTTTTCTTCGCTGGACCACCTCAGCAAGGGCCGCGCCGCCTGGAACGTGGTGACCACCGGCGCCGACAACGTGTACGGCAACTTCGGCCTGGACAAGCACCCCGAGCCCGCCGTGCGTTATGAGCAGGCGCATGAGTTCATCGACGTGGTCAAGGGCCTGTGGGACAGTTTTGAAGACGATGCCTTCTTTCGCGACCCGGTGTCGGGCAAGTACTTCGACCCGGCCAAGGTGCATGCCATCAACCATTCAGGCAAGTACTTCAAGGTCAGCGGCCCGCTGAACCTGGAGCGCCCGCCGCAGGGCTACCCCGTGATCGTGCAGGCCGGGTCTTCCGAGCCCGGCAGGGAACTGGCCGCCGCCTCGGCCGAAGCCATCTTCACCGCCTGGACCAGCCTGGCCGAAGCCCAGGCCTTCTACCGCGACGTAAAAAACCGGCTGGCGAAATACGGCCGCCGGCCAGAGCAATTGCTGGTGCTGCCGGGCATCTCCCCGGTGGTCGGCCGCACGCAGGAAGAAGCCGACGCCAAGTGGGCCGAGCTGCAAAAGCTGATCCATCCCGCCGTCGGCCTGAACACGCTGCATACCTTCTGGCCGGGAGAAGATTTGTCGAAGTGGGACCTGGACGCGCCGCCGCCCTACATTCCCGAGCCACCGCCGGGGCAGAACAGCCGCGCCCACGTGGTGCTGGAGCTGGCCCGGCGCGACAAGCTCACCGTGCGCCAGCTCTACGAATACCTGGCCGGCGCGCGCGGCCACTGGGTGGTGGTGGGCACGCCGCAGACCATTGCCGACAAGATGCAGGAGTGGTTTGAAAACGGCGCGGCCGACGGCTTCAACGTGATGCCGCCGGTGCTGCCCGAATCGCTCAACGACTTCGTCGAACTGGTGATTCCCGAGCTGCAGCGGCGCGGCCTCTTCCGCACCGAATACGAAGGCAGCACCCTGCGCGAGAACCTGGGCCTGGACCGCCCGGCCAACCAGTTCACCGTCAAGGCGCGCAAGGTCGCCTAGCCCGTAGACATCGTGTCCCCTGGGTGGGATTTTCAAGGCCTGCGGTTTCGTACCGCAGGCCTTTTTTTAACCCTGCTTCAGGCAAGGTTCAAGCCGCGACAGCCACCGGCGCCGCGGAACTCTTGCCTGCAGTGCCGGGCTGCCCCGCCTTGGCATGCACCGTCGAGCGCCGGCCGTCCACACTGACCGGCACATCGCCCGCCAAGGTCACGCGGCGCACCACGCGGTGCTGGTCGCCGTAGTCGTTGATGGCGTAGTGCTGGGTGGCGCGGTTGTCCCAGATCACGACGTCACCCTGCGTCCAGCGCCAGCGCACGGTGTTCTCCAGGCGAATGATGTGCTCCTGCAGCACCGACAGCAGGTGTTGCGAGTCGCTGCTGGAATAGCCCACCAACTTCTTCACGAAGTGCCCCAGCACCAGCGCGCGCTCGCGGGTTTCAGGGTGCACGCGCACCACCGGGTGTTCGGCCTCATGCAGGGTGCGGGTAAACACCTCGCGGTAATGCCTGGCCCCTTCATCCGAGATGTCCTTCTCCGTGCGCTGCGCGGCGTAGTCGTAATCGTTGCCGTGCACGGCCCACAGCTTGTCGGCCAGCTCGCGCAAGGCGGGCGGCAGGCCCTGATAGGCCGCGGCGGTATTGGCCCAGACGGTATCGCCGCCCCAGGGCGGGATTACCACGCCGCGCAGCACCGAAATTTTCGGCGGCGCGACCGCGAAGGTCACGTCGGTATGCCAGGAGTTGGCGCGGCCGCCGTGCGCCGAATCGAGTTCCAGGATGTAGCCGCTTCCCTGGCGCGACGGTACCGTCGGGTGCGGCACCGGGTCGCCCAGCCGCTGGGCAAAGGCCTCCTGCGCGGCATCGTCCAGGTGCTGCTGGCCCCGCAGGAACAGCACCTTGTGCTTGAGCAGCGCCTGGTTGAGCGCCACCACGGTATCGCCGGAAATCTCGGCCGACAGCCGCAGGCCGCGCACTTCCGCGCCTATGCGGCCGGCGACGAGCGCGATATCAAGGACGGATTGGGAGGAATGAAGTTGGGTCATGGGCTGCCTTTGCATGTGGCCGTCGCCGGCCTGAGTTGAAAAAGCAGAAGAGGCAGAAGTCATGCCAGCAAAAGACGCCTGAAAGCGGTGTTTTTCAGGCGCAGGGAGGCCAGGCCTGCTGCAATCCGGACAGTGCCCGCTTGCCAGGCAACACAGGGCTCACGGCGCTGGGTGAAATGCAGCAGCAAGAGCCGCCGCCGTGCAGTGGATCAGTCGGCGTCCGCCGGTTCGACCGGCTCGGGCTCGGGAAGCTCATGGCCGGCATCGAGCAGGCCGTGGCGTTTGAGCAGGGTCCGCAGTGCATTGCGCGACAAGCCCAGCCGGCGCGCGGTATGGACCTGGTTGCCGGCGCAAAATTCATACGCGGCTTTGACCAGGGTTTCCTCGACCTGGTTGAACAGGCCGGGCTGGGCCGCCTGCAGGCGCTGCAGCAAGACCTCGCGCAGCAGGTCGGTTTCAGGGGCCGGAGCCGCTGCGGCATCCGTAGCCGGCACCGCCTCCACGGCCGGCGCGGCCGGCAGCGCCCTCCCCCCGCGCGACACGCATGCCACTGACCGCTGGTTCACCTGCAAGTCCACCGCCGTCAGCCTGCTGCCTGGCGCCACGATCAAGGCGTAATGCACGACGTTTTCAAGCTCGCGGATATTGCCCGGCCAGTCGTGCGCGAGCAAGGCCTGCTCGGCGTCGGGCGCCAGGCTGGCGCCGGTGATGCCCAGGCGCGCTGAATAGTTGGCCAGGAAATGGCGCGCCAGCGGCAGGATGTCGCCGGGGCGTTCATACAGGGGCCGCAGCTCCAGCGTGGCCACGCTGATGCGGTAATAAAGGTCGGCACGGAAATGGCCGGCGGCCACCGCGTTGCGCAGGTCGACGTTGGTGGCTGCGATCAGGCGCACATCCAGCGCGATGGGCTTGCGCGAGCCCAGGCGCACCACCTGGCGCTCCTGCAGCACGCGCAGGAGCTTGACCTGCAGGGCCAGCGGCAAATCGCCGATCTCGTCGAGAAACAGCGTGCCGCCGTTGGCCGATTCAAACCAGCCCGCGCGTGCCTGCGATGCGCCGGTGAAGGCGCCGCTTTCATGGCCGAACAGCTCGGCATCGATCAACGCTTCGCTGAAGGCGCCGCAGTTCACCGCGAGGAAGGGCCCGCGCCGCCCGCTGCCCTGGTGCACGCGGCGCGCCAGCAATTCCTTGCCGGTACCGGTCTCGCCGATCACCAGCACGGTGGCGTCGGTGGGCGCGACCTGTTCCACGCGCTCCAGCAGGGCCACCGAGCCCGGGTCCTCGAACACCAGCGCCTTGGCGCGTATGGACAAGGCGCCGGCGTCGGGAAGCGTCAGCAGGTGCGACATGCGCGGCGTGCTTTGTGCGCGGTTTAGAAGCCGGCCAGCACGGCGCCCTTGAACTCGGCCTGCACGAACTTGCGGATCTCTTCCGAGTGGTAGGCCTTCACGAGCTTGGCGACCCAGGGCTTGTCCTTGTCCTGCTCACGCACGGCCAACAGGTTGACGTAAGGCGACTTGGCGGCTTCCTGCGCGATCGCGTCCTTGGGGTTCAGGCCGGCCGACAGCGCGTAGTTGGTGTTGACGGCCGAGGCGTCCAGGTCGTCAAGCGAGCGCGGCAACTGGGCGGCGTCAAGCTCCACGAACTTGAGCTTCTTGGGGTTCTCGATCACGTCCAGCGGCGTGGCCTTGAGTCCGGCTTCGGGCTTGAGCTTGATCAGGCCCTTGTCCTGCAGCACCAGCAGCACGCGGCCGCCGTTGGTTGGGTCGTTCGGGATGCCGAAGCGCGCGCCTTCCTTCAGCTCGGCCAGGCTTTTGACCTTCTTGGAGTACAGGCCGATCGGGAAGTTGACGGTATAGCCCACGTTGACGATCTTGTAGCCGCGGTCCTTGACCTGCTGGTCCAGGAAGGGCTTGTGCTGGTAGCTGTTGGCATCCAGGTCGCCGGCGGCCAGCGCGGCGTTGGGCTGGATGTAGTCGCTGAACTCGACGACCTGGATTTTCAGGCCGTCTTTTTCGGCGATCTTCTTGACCTGCTCAAAAATCTGCGCGTGCGGGCCGGCGGTGACGCCGATCTTCAAAGGCTTGTCCTGCGCGAGCACGGCGGCGGGCAAGGATGCGGCCAGCGCGAGTGCGACGGCGGACTGGATGAGGGTGCGTTTGTTCATGGTGTTTCCTTTTTGGATGAATAAAAATCTTGCTCCCTCTCCCCCTGGGAGAGGATTGGGGTGAGGGCCGGCGGCCTTTGCAAGCCAGGCAGCCTTTCGACCGCCGACCGGCCCCCACCCCTGCCCTCCCCCAGTGGGGGAGGGAGAAACTCAGGGAGTCAACATCGCTGTTGATAGGAGATGAAGGCCCCGCTCATTTATGGCTCAGCCTGCGCACAGCCCAGTCGCCCAGGCTTTGCACCGCCTGCACGAACAGGATCAGCACCAGCACCACGGCCAGCATGACTTCGGGCAAAAAGCGCTGGTAGCCGTAGCGGATGCCCAGGTCGCCCAGCCCGCCGCCGCCAATCGCGCCGGCCATGGCCGAGTAGCCCGTCAGGCTCACAAAGGTGATGGTCAGGCCCGCGACGATGCCGGGTAGCGCTTCAGGCAGCAGCACCTTGAGCACGATTTGCCGCGTGGTCGCGCCCATGGCCTGGGCCGCCTCGATAAGCCCGTGGTCCACCTCGCGCAGCGAAGCCTCTACCAGCCGCGCGACAAAGGGCGCGGCCGCGATGGTGAGCGGCACCACGGCGGCCGCCGTGCCTATGGATGAACCCGTCAGAAAACGCGTGAGCGGAATGATGGCCACCAGCAGGATGATGAAAGGCGTGGAACGCACGGCGTTCACCAGGCCGCCCACCACGCGGTTGGCGCCGGCGTTGCGCAGCACGCCGCCCTCGTCGGTGAGCCGCAAAAACACGCCCAGCGGAATGCCGATCAGCGCGCCGACCAGGCCCGAGATGCCGACCATGACGATGGTTTCCCAGAGCGAGCTGACAAACAATTCCAGCAGGGCTTGCGAAAAATTACTGAACATGAGCCAGACCTCCAGGCAATGCGGACAAATCCGCGCCGACTTCGTCGACATGCACCCCGGCACCGCGCAGGTGCGCAACCGCCGCATTGAGCTGCGCCCGCGCACCGCGCGCGAACACCGCGAGCGAGCCAAAAGGCTTGCCCTGGATCTCGTCGACCTGGCCGTGCACGATGGACAGGTCGATGCCGAAGCGGCGTATCACGTCCGACAGCAGCGGCCGGTCCGATTCATCACCGGCAAACGCCAGGCGCAGCAGCTGGCCTTCTTCGGGATGCTCGGCGCTCATCAGCGTGCGTATGCGCACCAGCACGCTGTCCGGCAGGTCCTGCGGCACGATCTCGGCGATCAGGCTGCGCGTGGTTTCATGCTGCGGGCGCGTGAAGACGTCGATCACCGGCCCGCTTTCGACGATGCGGCCGGCGTCTATCACCGCGACGCGATCGGCCACCTGCTTGATCACCTGCATCTGGTGGGTGATCAGCACGATGGTCAGGCCGAATTCCTGGTTGATCTGCCGCAGCAGGCCCAGGATGGAACGTGTCGTTTCCGGGTCCAGCGCCGAGGTCGCCTCGTCCGACAGCAGCACCTTGGGCCGGTTCGCCAGCGCGCGCGCAATGCCCACGCGCTGCTTTTGCCCGCCGCTGATCTGCGCCGGGTAACGGTCCGCAAGGGTGCTCAGGCCGACGAGGTCCAGCAAGGGCTCGACACGGGCCTTGATCTCTGCGGCCGGCAGCCCGGCGATTTCGAGCGGCAGGGCCACGTTGCCGTAGACCGTGCGCGACGAGAGCAGGTTGAAATGCTGGAAGACGATGCCGATGTCTCGGCGCGCCACGCGCAAAGCATCGCCGTTGAGGGCCGTCAGTTCGCGGCCGCCGACCAGCACCTGGCCGGCGGAAGGCCGGTTCAGCAGGTTGATGACCCGCACCAATGAGCTTTTGCCGGCGCCGCTGCGGCCGATGATGCCGTAGACCTCGCCCGGCTGGATGTGGAGGTCGACGCCCCTGAGCGCTTCGACCGGGCCCGTGGAGCCCTTGTAGGTCTGAAAAATACCTTTGAGTTCGATCATGAAATCCCGCTAAGCCTTTGTCGCCGTCGCGCTTCTTGTGGAAGCACGTCAGCCCTTTTTGTGAACAGACAGCGAATGTAGAAGCTTGAAGCTCAAACTCAAAAGAATATTAAATAGATTAATTAGATGAATTCAGACTATACAAATAATTACACCCGGATTTAAAGTAAATCCAGCTTTCTTATACCCGGGTGTTATAGAATTAATTCACCCGGATGAAACCATCCCTCCTTTATTTCCTTTTGACTGTTTACCGAGCCATTCCAATGCCATCCCAGTCCTCCCCCGAACCCTCCCCGCGCCTGGTCGCCTTCGCAGGCTTCCGGCATGTCGCTGCCGGTGACCGCGCACAGGTCGTCAGCGCGCTGCGCAAACTGCCCCTCACCGAAGACACGCTGGTCCGCGTGTTCAACGACGCCACCGGCGAACGCATAGACCTGGACCTGCGGCCCGAAGCTGAGGCCGCACACTCGCCCACGGCCGCTGCGGAAGCACCCGCAACGGAAGCCTCTGTCGCGCGGCCGGTCGGCCGGCCCAAGCTCGGTGTCGTGGCGCGTGAAGTCACGCTGCTGCCCCGCCACTGGGAATGGCTGGGCAGCCAGCCCGGCGGCGCCTCGGTCACCCTGCGCCGCCTGGTCGACGAATCGCGCAAGGCCAACGAAGGCCGCGTCAGCGTGCGCGCCTCGCGCGAGAACGCCTACCGTTTCATGAGCGAGATGGCAGGCGACCTGCCCGGCTTTGAAGAAGCCAGCCGCGCGCTGTTCGCCGGCGACAGGCCGAAGTTTGAAAACCTGGTCGCGCCCTGGCCCGAAGACCTGCGCCTGCAACTGGCCAAACTGGCCGCCGGCGGCTGGAGCGCCGAATGAAGCCGCCCGCCCCAAAAATGCTGACCGACGGCATGCCGATGTGGAAAACCTTCGCGGCCTTTCTCGGCCCCATGCTGCTCAGCAACATCCTGCAATCGCTCTCGGGCACGATCAACAACATCTACATCGGCCAGATGATCGGCGTCGGGGCGCTGGCGGCCGTGACCAGCTTTTTCCCCATCATGTTTTTCTTCATTGCCTTCACCATCGGGCTGGGCGCAGGCGCCTCGGTGCTGATCGGCCAGGCCTGGGGCGCGCGCGACACCGGCAAAGTCAAGGCCGTGGCCGGCACCACGCTGGCGGTGGGCGCGAGCTTCGGCCTGGCCATCGCCGTCTTTGGCGGCGCCTTCACCGCGCCGCTGCTCAAGGCCCTGGGAACACCGCCCGACATCCTGGCCGATGCCACACTCTATGCCCGCATCATGCTGATCGCCATGCCGGGGCTGTTCGTTTTCCTGCTGTCGACCTCCATGCTGCGCGGCGTGGGCGACACGGTGAGCTCACTCTACACGCTGTGCATTTCCACCGCCTGCGCCCTGGTCGTGACGCCCGCGCTCATCCTGGGCTGGGGCGGCCTGCCGAAGCTGGGCGTCGCCAGCAGCGCGGTGGCCACCATCCTGTCCTTCCTCATCGCCACCGGCTGGCTGGCCCGGCGCCTGCACGCCATCAACAGCCCGTTGGCGCCCGATGCCGAGTTCAGGCGCCACCTGCGCGTGAACCCCGCCATCCTCAAGACCGTGCTGAGGGTCGGCGTGCCCACCGGCGTGCAGCTGGTCGTCATCTCGCTCGCCGAGATCGCGCTGCTCTCGCTGGTCAACGGCTACGGCTCCAACGCCACGGCGGCCTACGGCGCGGTGAACCAGGTGGTGGCCTATGTGCAGTTCCCGGCCATTTCGATCGCCATCACCGCCTCCATCCTCGGGGCGCAGGCGATAGGTGCGGGCCGCACCGACAGGCTGGGCACCATCACCCGCACGGGCCTGCAGATGAACCTGGCGCTGACCGGCGTACTGGTCTTGCTGGGCTATCTTTTCTCGCGCCACCTGATGGGCCTTTTCATCACCAGCGAGCCGGTGATCGAGCTGTCGCAAACCCTGCTGCACATCATGCTGTGGAGCAGCGTGGTCTTCGGCATGCAGGGCGTGGTCTCGGGCGTCATGCGCGCCAGCGGCACGGTGTGGGTGCCCATGGGCATTTCGATTTTCTGCATCGCGCTGGTCGAGGTGCCCGTGGCCTGGGTCATGAGCCACCGCATCGGCGTCAACGGCATCTGGATCGCCTACCCCGTCACCTTTGTCGCGATGCTGTGCCTGCAGACGGCGTATTACCGCCTGGTCTGGAAGAAACAATCGATACGTAGGCTGGTGTAAAGAAATGGAGGCCGGCGGGCCGCTCCCTCAGGAGCGCATGAACTGCGCATCCGGCACGGCGAACAGCCCGTCGTCGCCGGCCCTGCCGTCCAGGAACTCCCCGCCCACCCGCAGCGCCTCCGCGATCAGGCGCTTCACGGCGTCGAGCTTGTTCCTCAGGCCCGGCGATATGCCGACGAAAGAATAGACGCAATAGCTTTCCTGCCGCACCACGGCAAACTCGCCTTTCATCACAAAGGCATAGCACCAGGCGGCATCCGGCTTGCCGGCCAGGGAAACAGGCAGCAGGCAGGCCTTGACGCCTTCATCAATCGCCCAGGTCTGGTGCTGGAGCTCGCTGGACGTGTCGTTCCTGGAATGGACGAACTTGCGGATATCGCGTTTCACATCGGGTGTCCAGAACGAATCAAAAACATCCCGGGCAATGGGCTTGATCACAAATGCCATGGTGGTCTCCTCTGGTGGACGGCTGGGCTTGCGGCGGATCGGGGTTGAAGGGCTTCCGGGGATCGCCGAATGCCGGACCATATTCCATTTCCCGGCAGGGATTTCGGGCAATTGTCCGTAGATGGAAATTTGAAGTGGGATTTCGCCAAGCACATCCTGTGCTCTTTGTCACAGACTCACACAGGCTCATCCTGAAGCCTTGCTACCATGGATGCGACCAGGGATTTCTTCCCTCTCTCGTTGCCGCAGCCGGGTGCCAGCCGCTCGCGCCGCATCGACGACCCGATCACACGCATGACCCGCCGCAACGCCACCATCGACATCGCCAGGGGCCTTGGCATCATCCTGGTCGTGCTCGGGCACAACCCGATCGTGCTGCACGAAAGAGGCGAACTCTTCCGGGTGATTTATTCCTTTCACCTGCCACTGTTCTTTTTTCTCTCGGGCATTTTCCTGAAAGACTCAGTGCAGTGGGGGAAGTTTGCGCTGTCCCGCGCCGATGCCATTCTCAAGCCCTACTTCGTCGTCCTGGTGCTGCTGGGCATGGCGGAGATGCTGCTCCCGCGCCTGATGCCACTCGCCGCCACAACCCCGCTGGTCTATTTTTCCGGTGTACTTTATGCCAGCGCGCCCACCATCGCGTGGACACCGCTGTGGTTTTTGCCGGATCTTTTTGTGGCGTCGCTGCTGTCCCTGGCCATCCTGCGCGCGACCCTGGCCTTGGACAGGAACCGCGCGACCTGGCTCTGGCTGATCACTGCAGGCCTGCTGGCAACGGGCATCGTGTTCATCGACAGGTTCTGGCAAACCGGGACGACGAAGCTGTCCTTCATGGGCCTGGACCGTGTGCCGGGACTGCCGTGGAGCCTGGACCTGGCCTTCATCAGTTCGGCCTTCATGCTGTCCGGGTTCCTGCTCGCAAAGCGGGTGGCGGCCCTGCGTTTCAGCGCCATCGGGTTTCTGGTATCGGCCGTCGCGTTCGCGGCGCTGCACTGCTTTTTTGACGTGCCCATGGACCTGGGCCTCAGGGCCTACGGCAACCCCCTGATCTCCACGGCACAGGCGGCGCTGGGCATTTACCTTGTCCTGTGCGCCTCGTCGTTGCTGCAGCCGCATGCGGCGTTCCGGCGGCCGCTGGGCTACATAGGATCAGGCAGCCTGTTCATCCTGCTGTTCCATTACGTCACCCAGGGAAGAATCTTCCTGATGCTGTCCCATGTCGGCCACAACGAGATGCTTGTCGGCGCGGCAAGCCTTGCGGCCGGGGTGGTGCTGCCCCTGATCCTGCTGGAGCTTGTGCGCCGCCAGCGGCACCTGGCGGCGCTGCTGCTGCCCTTGCGCGCCCGCCCGCCGCCCCCGCAAAACACGCCCGGCAAATTGGCATGAAGCCGGGCCTGCATGGTTAATGTCTTATTTGCCTACTTTCCTTTGGGCGTGATCACCACGTCCACGCGCCGGTTGCGGGCCCGCCCCTCTTCGGTGGCGTTGTCGGCCACGGGCTGCGACTTGCCATAGCCCTTCACCGCCAGGCCCGCCGCCGGCACGCCTTCCTGCGACACAAAATAGTCCTTCACCGCGGCGGCCCGTTTGTCTGACAGCGCCTGGTTGCTGGCCTCATTGCCGACGTTGTCGGTATGGCCGGACACCATCACCGCCGCATCCGCGAACTTCTTCACGCGATCGGCCGCCTCATGCAGCGTCTGCCGAGCCTCCGGCTTGAGCGCCGCCTTGCCGGTGTCGAACAGCACCGCGGAATCCAGCGCGATGGTCACCACCTTGGGCGGCGTGAATTCATCGAAGTCGTGAGGGCCGTCGAATTTGGCGCGAAAGTCCACCGTCTCCGCCGACAGGTCCAGCCGCAAAATCACCGGCTGGCGTTTGTCGACCTTGCAGTTCATCACGCCGCGCTTGTCCAGGGTGGTGTTGCCCAGAGACAGCTCACACAGCCGTTCCGAGCGCAGGGTGTACAAGCCCAGCGTCAAGGCATTGCTCACGGCGGCCGAGGTGTTTTTGCCGTCGCCCGTCACGACCAGCTCGCCCGGCCCGGCATTGAAGGCGTAGTAATAGGACACCGCCTTTTTGATTCCCTCGCCTTTGATGCGGTTGCCCTTGAGGCGGGTCGGTTCGTCGATGTCGGTGGAGCCCGCGCCCGCGACAGGCTTGGCGGCGCCGGCAGCCTGGGGCGGCGGCAACTCAACCGGGCCTTCCAGCGCGATCGCATAGTCAATGGTCTCTTCGCTAAGGTCCAGCCGCAGGATCAGCGGCTGGGCTTTTTCGACCTGGCAATTGATCACGATGGTCTTGTCGGCATTGATGTTTCCGTGTGATTCGGAGCAAAGCTTGTTGGCCTTGAGGTCATACAGCCCAAACGCCAATGCCTGCGTCGCGCCGCTCGGTGAATTCTTGGCGGTCGCCGTGAGTTTGACGGTGCCGGCGCCCGCGTTCAGCGCGTAGTAGTAGGTCAGCTTCTGCTTGATGCCGGTGCCTTTGATCTCTTTTGCCGGCAAGGGTGTGGGGTTGTCCGGGTCGGTTGATGCCGCGGGCGTTGCGGCCACAGGTGCGGAAGACATGGCGGATGCGGGGCTTGCCGCAGGTGCGGGGGCTGGGGCCGGTGCGGTCACGGGGGCTGGAGCAGCAGCAGGCTGGGGGGCCGCCTCCTTCTTGCCGCAGGCTGCGAGCGTGATGCTGATAGCTGCGGCAACGCATAGCGTTGCAAGTCCTTGGTGTTTCATGGGAGCCCTCCTTAGGCGCTATGTTGTGGTTGTTATGTCACTGTGTAATGTGCTGTACGGTGGTGTTTTCTGTCAATTGGCCTTTGCTGAGGCGCTGGCCGAGTCTTGCTCCGGCCTTTGCGCTACTGCTCTCTCTGCTGAGGGTAGTTGGCCGGGGGTAGCCCGGCGGCTACTCACTTTTCTTTTGCTTCGCCAAAAGAAAAGTAAGCAAAAGAAAAGGCGACCCGCAGTCTGGGTCCCTACGCTTCGCTACGGGCAACCTGCGGTGCTCGACTACGGCGGGGTCTCGCTAAACTCGCTACGCTGCGCTTCGCTTGTATGTTTAGGGTGCTGGGGTGGAGAGTCACGCTTCGCAATCG
>NZ_JBFUCN010000046.1:0-19647 GCF_056405195.1 Polaromonas sp. P1_H6 | reverse complement strand
CCTTTTTCAATTCCTTGAAGGCGAACACTGCGGTGGTGTTGGACACCAGCCAGCGCACGGATGCTTCCGTCGCCCCGGCGATCTTCAGCGAAGGAGCCGATGTCATGGCCGGCGGCCTGGGTAACGACATTTTTATGGTCGACGACGCGGGTGATGTGGTGACCGAATTGGCTGGCGAAGGCACGGACACCGTGCAGAGCTATCTGGCCAGCTACACCTTGACGGCCAATGTCGAAAGCCTAATCTTGCTGGGCAGTCTGAGCGCCGGCGGTACGGGCAACGTCCAGGCCAATGTGCTGGCCGGCAATGCCGGCAACAACACTCTGGCGGGTGGCGCGGGTGGCGATACTTATCAAGCCTACCGCGGCATGGGGCAGGACCGCATTGCGGAAAACGATGCCACGCAAGGCAACACAGACATACTGTCCTTTGGCGCCGGCATCACCAACAACCAGTTGTGGTTCCGTCACACGGGCAATGATCTGGAAGTCAGCATCATGGGTACGGCCGACAAGGCCACAGTGCAGAGCTGGTACCTGGGCAGTCAATACCGTGTCGAGCAGATCAAGGTCAGCGACGGAAAAGTGCTGCTGGACACCCAGGTCGAAGCCCTGGTGCAGGCCATGGCCTCATTTGCACCGCCTGCGATGGGCCAGACGAGTTTGACGGCAACGCAACAAACGCTGCTTGCGCCTACGCTGGCAGCCAACTGGCACTAACCTTTGCATTGGCCGGGCAAGGTTACCCGGCCGCCCTCCCTACAGATTCAGATACGGGATACTCGTCTTCATGAGTCCACAGACGTGAAAGGACCAAGCGCCATGCCGACGCTCTCATACAGTCTCCAGCAATCATTCAAGCCGCTGGCCTTCATGTGCCTGGCCTTGTTGCTGACCCCCAACATCGTGACGGTCGCATGCCTGCATCTGCTTTCTCGATTCGACCTCACGGTGACCTTGACGCGTTTTCTTGACTTCGGTACATCGCCCGAGATGATGGTTGCGGGCTTGCTGGCCGTAACGATAGGCATGGCGGTCTGTCTGGTCATCGCCGCACTGAGCGGGAAAAGGCCAACGCTGGCCGACATGATCGCCATTGGGCTCTCCCAGGCGTTCGCATTTTTCCTGGCGACTGCTGCCTTGCTTCACAACCCGCAAGAGGAATTTTGCAAAGCCGACCCCGTCGGCTCGGCACTTGCGAAGGCTTTTGAGCTTGAAAGCTGCAGCCTGACCACGGGTTTCTGGATGCAGGCCGGTGTCGGCGGTCTGGTGGCGGTGGCTCTTTTTGTGCTGGTTCTGCGAATAGGCCGTGTGGCTATCAAGGCCGTTTCCAATTGACCTGGAAGCGCGCCATGGGTGAAACTCCTGTGGGCAGAGCCGGGCGGCAAGGAATGATGCCCCATTGAGCTTGAAATGCGATAGCTTTTCGGGATGGCGTGAAGACCAAAAAGAGGGGGCAGCATGAAGTTTGAAGTTCTTCGAAGCCGGATTTCCTCCGTCAACATTGCCCTTGCACTCCTGCTGTTTGCGCATGCCGCATCATCAATCGCGAAGCCCAACGAGAAGGCCGCGGGCAGTCCGGCGGCTGAGGCCTCTGCCAAGCCCGTTTGCATCTTCTCCGAAGCCGCCCAACAAAAAGCGCGAAAGCTTGTGGAGCGCACCGACGCGTTCAAAACCGTTCAACGCGAAGCAAAGCAGGCGACGCCAGAGGGTTACGTCGCCTACATAAACGACCCCGGCATCGATCAACCGGCGTTATGGAAAGGCAGATGCCACCAGAGCGTGACGGTCTATGTCGACAGGCTGAACCGTTTTGAACGCCGATTCACCATGTTGGTAGACCTTGGAACAGGCAAGCTGTTTCTGGAAGATATCAACGGCGAGTACCAGGCACTGAGGAAGTCCGCGCCCAAACGGGCCAAACCGGCCGCCCACACTACACCTACAGGTAGTTAAACAACGCAATCTGCTGAATCCGCACAAAGGTCTGCTGGCTGGCCTGCAGCGCGGTCTGGCGCTGGTAGAACTCGGCGATGGCGCTGGCATAGTCCAGGTCCTGCAGGTCTGAGAGGTAGCTTTTGTCGTAGAGGGCGCGGCTGTCGCCGGTGTCGCCCAGGGCGTCGAGTTCCTGCAGGCGGGTGCCGACCGAGGCGCGTACCGTGATCACGTTGTCGTGGGCGTTGGTGATTTTCCGGTTGGCGGTGCTCAGGGCGTTGAGCAGTTTGGACTGCGCGCCTGGGCCGGCGCCGTCGACCGGGGAGCGTAAAGCGGTGATCGCGGCGCTGATGGTGGCGAAGACGTCGGTGCCGGCGTTTTTCGCGGCGGAGGCATGGAAGCTGTCGCCGGCCGCGGGGGCGCCGGTGATGCTGAGCTGCAGGCCGCCGAACTGGATGGGGCTGCCCGCGGTGAAAGCGGTCGAAGGCACGATGGACACCGGCGGCACGGTGTTGGTGTCGACCTGGTAGGTGGTCGGCGTGGTGAAGGTGATCACAAAGTCCTTGCCGTAGTTCGCATCGGCAATATCGACCACCGAGGTCGCGCCGAACACGCCGCTGCCGGTGTTGCCGGCCTGCGCAACGCTGACGTACCCCGCCCCGCCCTGCACGCTCTGGAAGATGCTGCGGCCGTCGTCGCTGCCGGGCATCTGGCGCGACACGTCGACCTGCATCAGGCGCTGGCCCTGGTCGCCGGCGTAGAGGATGCTGCCGTCGGGCTGCTTCACGAAGGGCGGGCTGCCGCTCTTGAAGCCGGCAAACAGGAACTGGCCGTTGCCGTCGTCGGTATTGGCCAGGCCCTGCAACTGGTCGAAAGCGCTTTGCAGCGTGGTGGCCAGGGTGCCGCGGTCAGCGTCGGTCATGGTGCCGTTGCCGGCCTCGACCAGCAGGCTTTTGATGTTCTGCAGCACGGTGGTCACGCTTTGCAAGGAATTCTCTTCCAGCGAGAGCATCTGCTCGGCCTGCTTGCGGCTGGTGGCGTACTGGGAGTTCAGCGCGATGGACTGCGAGACCGCCAGCGCGCGCGTGGCGCCCAGCGGGTCATCCGAGGGCGCGAGGATTTTGGTCATGGCGCCGATCTGCTGCTGCACGCGCAGCAGGCTGCTTTGCTGCGAGCCCATGGCGGTCTGGCTTTGTTCGTAGAAAGACTGGGTGCTGATACGCATCATGAACTCCTGGTGGCGCTGGTGGGCTGCTTGTCTTGCTTGTGCTGTGCTCGTAAGTGAGCGCTTAGTGGCTGATGCCCAGCACGGCGTCAAACATCGTTGATGCTGTCTGTATGACCTTGGCATTGGCTTGGTACATCTGCTGGAACATCAGCAGGTTGGCAGTTTCCTCGTCCTGGTTGACGCCCGAGACCGACTGCTGGGCGCCGCGTATCTGCGTGGCCAGGCTGGTCTGCGCGGTGCCGGCGATCTGGATCTGCCTGGCCTTGTTGCCGACGCTGCTGACCAGCTGGGCATAGGAATCGTTGAAGCTGGCCGTGCCGTTGCCCATGGTCTTCTTGTTCTGCAACGCGCCCAGCAGCAGGGCATTGCCGCCGTCCGAGATGCCGCCGGTGTTCTTGTCCACCGTGAAGGTGTCGCCGTTGGAAGGCGTGCCGCTGATGGTCAGGCTGATGCCGTTGAAGCTGATGGTCGCGCCCGGCGTGTAGTTGACGGAGGCGCCGGGCACATAAGGGCTCGCCGGGTCGGGTGTGCCGTCGGCGCGCGTCACGGTGACGGTGGCGCCAGCCGGGAAACCCGACAGCTGGTTGGTGGTGCCGTCGTAAGTGAGCGTCACCTTCGCGGCCAGCGGCGTGCCGGGGTAGGCCGCGTCGACCTTGCCGGCGCTGATCTTGCCGCTGCCCTGGTTGGTCGCCGTGTTGCCGGTCACGATGGGCGAGGCTGCCGCGATTTTGGCCGGGTCGGTCACCAGCACGTTGAGGTCGCGCGCGCCGCTGCGTGTCGGCTGGATCAGGAAGGAGTCGCCGGGCGCGCCGGCGCCGCTGCCCAGCGTGAGCGTGACGCCGTCAAAGGTCGTGGTGTTGGCGGGCGCGGCGCCCGGGAAACCCGCGGTCATGGGGATGACCTGGTTGTCCGAAAGGCGGGTCAGCGTGTAGCTGGGGCCGGCGCCCACGTCGAGGCGGTAGTCGCTGGTGGTCAGCTGGTTGCTGTCCGAGAACGAAGGCGTCATCACCAGGTTGCCGGTGTTGCGGCTGTTCGCCACCAGGCTGGGGCTGGCCTGCGAGAAAAAGTTGCCGCCCAGCGCGCCGTTCAAATCGACGCCGAGCTTGTGCTGGGCGTTGAAGGCGTCCGACAGCGCAATCGCCATGCGGCCCAGCGCGTTCTGCGCGGGCGCCAGGGTTTCGTTGCGGAACTGCAGCAGGCCCCCCAGCATGCCGGCGCTGCTGAGCATGCCGTCGGGCAGCTCCACGGCGCGGCCGGCCGCGTTCACCGCCGCGACGGCGATGCGGCTGGGGTCGGCGGCGGAGCGCACGGCCTCGAGTTTGGTGGCGCTGTCGCCCAGCACCAGGGTCTGGCCGTTGCCGATGGTGATGTTGTACTGGCCGCCGTCCTGCACCACCAGCTTGGTGCCGACCAGCAGGCCCAGCTGGTTGACCAGCAGGTCGCGCTGGTCCAGCAGGTCGTTGGGGGCCTGGCCGCCCGAGGCGTTGCTGAACATCGCCACCTGCTTGTTGAGGCTGGCGATCTGCTCGGCATAGGTGTTGATCTGCGCCACGGTGCCGGAGATCTGGTCGTTGGTGGTGCTGTTCAGGCCTGTCAGGTACTGGTCCATGGAGCGGAACTGGTTGGCCGTGGCCTGCGCGGAGCTGATCAGCTGCTGGCGCGCGGCCGGGTCGGCCGGCGTGTTGGCGACAGCCTGGATGTTGGTGAACAGCGACTGCAGCTGGGGTGCCAGGCCGGCCTTCTGGTTGGCCAGCAGGTTGTCGATCTGGCTGATCTGCGTGTAGTAGGTCGTCAGCGACTGGTTCAGCGACTGCGCCTGGTTGAGCTGCGAGGACAGGTAGGCGTCGTAGCTGCGCGTCACGTCGGCCACCTTGGCGCCGCTACCGAAGAAACCGACGCTGGCGCGGTAGGTGCCACCGGCCGAAGCGATCTGCGCCGACTGCCGGCTATAGCCCGGCGTGTTGACGTTGGCGGTGTTGTGGCCGGTGGTCACCAGCGCGGCCTGGGCGGCGTTGAGGCCGCTGAGCCCGGTGTAGAACATGTTATTGGACATAAATCGGGTCTTTCACGGCGGCGGGTTGCGCCTGGGGAATGCGGGTGACGCCCACAGGCTGTCTATATATAGAGGGATAACGGCCGGGCTCTGGGTTAACTTGAGGGTGAACTCAGTTGCATCACAGATTTTTTGTAGAAGGGGAGGAATACATTTATCCGCAGATTTCGCAGATTTACGCAGATTGAAGACAAGATTTTTTGCATTCAAGGCTTCACTCTTATTGCCATACGCGACCATGTGACTTTTCATCAGATTCTCTTCATCTGTGTAAATCTGCGTAATCTGCGGATATAAATTTCTGCGTATCCGCGGATCAAGATTTCATCCGAAGATGACGCGAATTTAAGCAGGTTGAAAACGGAGACAGCTGCAAAGCAGTCACAACAACCAGAAGGTTTTTCTGATTGGCTCCGCCTTACGCGGTTAGCGAACGCTGCCACCTTTTGGCGCGTTCTTCAAATTCGCGCCGGCGATCCTCATCAATCTGCCCGGCCTTGTAGACCGAGTCGCCAATCAGCCCCTTGATTTCCTTGACCGCCGCCGCGCTGCGCTGGGCCAGGTGTTTGACTTCGGCGGCCACGGCGGCAAAACCGCGGCCCTGCTCGCCGGCACGGGCCGCTTCGGCGGCGGCGCTGTGGGCCAGGCTGCGCGTGCGCAGCGCGATGCCGTCGATCACGCCAATGATGTCGGCGATCTTTTCAGCGGGCAGGGGGTCCGGCCTGGCGGCCGCCACGCCGGGGTAGCCCAGCGTGAGAGGCAATTTTTCAACAGTCGATACCGGATGGCTGGTGGTCGCGTGCATGCGCACTCCTTGGAAATCAATGGTGTTGTCTGATGCAAGGCCGTGCCCGCGGCACGCCTCGCCCCTGCTTATCGGCCGGCTTCGGCAAAAACTTGAGCACTTGTTCACGCCGTGCCGGAAATTTTTATGCTGTCGCTACGTGGATGCTCAGAAGGTCTCCCAGCTGCCGCCGGCCGCGCCAGCCGCCAGCGGGGGTGCGATGGCCTGGCGGGCGTGGGGCGGTTGCCTCGGTGTGGCCGCAGGGCGGGCCGGGGTGGTGGGACGGCGCGGCGCGTGCACCTGCCCGTCGCCCTCTTCCAGCTTGAACACGCTGACGGCTTCCGACAGGCCGCTGGCCTGCTCTTGCAAGGAAGAGGCCGCGGCGGCTGCTTCTTCCACCAGGGCCGCGTTCTGCTGCGTGACCTGGTCCATCTGGGTGATGGCCTGGTTGATCTGTTCTATGCCCGAGGTCTGTTCCTGGCTCGCGGCCGTGATCTCGGCCATGATGTCGGTCACGCGTTTGACGCTGTCGACGATCTCGTCCATGGTCTTGCCGGCTTCGGCGACCTGTTTGCTGCCCTCTTCGACCTTGTCGACCGAGTCGCCGATCAGGGTCTTGATTTCCTTGGCCGCTGCGGCACTGCGTTGCGCCAAGTTGCGCACCTCGGCAGCCACCACCGCAAAGCCCCTGCCCTGCTCGCCAGCACGGGCTGCTTCAACCGCCGCGTTCAAAGCCAGGATATTGGTCTGGAAGGCAATGCCGTCAATGACACCAATGATGTCAACAATCTTTCTGGACGAGGCATTGATCGCGCCCATGGTGCCGACCACATCGGCGACCACACTGCCGCCCTTCACGGCCACGCTCGAGGCGGACACGGCCAGCTGATTCGCCTGGCGTGCGTTGTCGGCGTTCTGCTTGACGGTGCCCGTAAGCTCTTCCATCGAAGCCGCCGTTTCTTCCAGCGAGCTGGCCTGCTGCTCGGTGCGAGAGGACAAATCATGGTTGCCGGCCGCAATCTCGCTGCTGGCCGTGGCGATGGTGCCGCTGGCCTGGCGGATCTGGCTGATGACGCGGGCCAGTTCCTGCTGCATCTTGTGGATGGCATACAGCAGGCTTCGGCTGTCGCCCTTGCGCAGTTCCACCTGCACCGTCAGGTCACCCTCGGCCACGCGGTCCACGATGGTCGCGGCATAGGCCGGCTCGCCGCCGATCTGCAGGCCCAGCATGCGCGCCATGGCCACGCCCAGGCCCACGCTGGCGGCGATGCCGCCCAGCGCCAGCGCCATCATGGCCAGCCGGGAGCTTTTGTAGGTGGTGGTGACGTTTTCCATGCTGCCCCTGGCCAGCTGGTCGCTGTGCGCCACCAGGTTTTGCATCACTTCTTCCAGCGCGCGGGATTCCTTGACCAGGCTGGCGCTGTCGTCGGCCACCCGGCCGTCGTACTGCGAGGAGTCCATGGACTGCTTGAGCACCAGCGCCACAAACTCGGTCATCTGCTGCTTGAGGTGCGGCATCTTGCTTTCGTACTGCTGGTACAGCGCCGTGCCTTTTTCATCGCCTTCGAGCAGTGGCTTGACATCAGCCATGCGCGCCTCAATGCCCTGCAGCGCTGACGCGATGTCTTTTTTGCCGGTGTTGCGCTCGCCTATGGACGAGGCGGCCTGCAGCGTCATCTGCGCGCGGCTGGCGTAGAGCAGGTGGATGTTCGCCTCCTGCACGCCCTTGAGCACCTGCACCTCACGGCCGTACAGGCTCTCGGTGGCGGCGCTGATGCGGCCCATGTGGAAAATGCCCAGCCCACCGATGGCAGCGCCTATGGCCGCCACGATGAGGAAACTGCCGACCAGCTTGGTCATGACACGAAGTTGATGAAACCACTGCATATTTTTATTCCTTGTAGGGCCCCTAACGCGGGCGTTGAACTCAGTTAATTCACTTTCACCGGGAGCCGATCACAAAGCCCAGCGAAGCGGTCCTGGCTAGGCGCGCCGCCGCAGACAGTGCTACAGCACGGCAAGGCGGCACAACAACGCCAGGAGGGCTTTTTGATTGGCTCCCTAAAAAGTCTCCCAGTCGTCGCATGCCATGGCGAGCTCCTCTTTTTTCAATGCGGGTTTACGGCCGATGGCCTGCCGGGCCGGCGGCGGTTGCCTCAGCGGAGCGGTGGGCCGCTGCAGGGCAAAGTCATCCTCGAGCTTGAACACGCTGACCGCGTCCGATAGGCCGGCGGCCTGCTCCTGCAAGGAAGAGGCTGCCGCAGCGGCTTCCTCGACCAGCGCCGCGTTCTGCTGCGTGACCTGGTCCATCTGCGTGATGGCCTGGTTGATCTGTTCTATGCCCGAGGTCTGTTCCTGGCTCGCGGCCGTGATCTCGGCCATGATGTCGGTCACACGCTTGACGCTGTCGACAATCTCGTCCATGGTCTTGCCGGCTTCGGCAACCTGTTTGCTGCCCTCTTCGACTTTGTCGACCGAGTCGCCGATCAGGGTCTTGATTTCCTTGGCGGCGGCCGCGCTGCGCTGCGCGAGGTTACGCACCTCGGCGGCCACGACCGCAAAGCCCCTGCCCTGCTCACCGGCACGGGCGGCTTCCACCGCGGCGTTCAGAGCCAGGATGTTGGTCTGGAAAGCAATGCCGTCGATCACGCTGATGATGTCGACGATCTTTTTGGAGGACGCGTTGATCGCACCCATGGTGTCGACCACCCCCGCGACCACACCGCCGCCCTTGACGGCAATGCTGGAGGCCGAGGCCGCCAGCTGGTTGGCCTGGCGGGCGTTGTCGGCGTTCTGCTTGACGGTGGAGGTGATCTGCTCCATCGAGGCCGCCGTCTCCTGGAGCGAGCTGGCCTGCTGCTCGGTGCGGGACGACAAGTCGTGGTTGCCCGCCGCGATCTGGCTGCTGGCCGTCGCGATGGTGTCGGTGCCGCTGCGCACATTGCCGACGATGCCGACCAGGCTGTCGTTCATGTTCTTGAGCGCCTGCATCAGCTGGCCGGTCTCATCCTGGCTGCTCACCACGATGCGGCTGGTCAGGTCGCCGGCGGCCACGGTTTCCGCGACCTTGAGGGCGCGACCCAGCGGCCGGATGATGCCCAGTGTGAGCCACCAGGACAGCAGGCCGCCCAGCGCCAGGGCGGCGGCGGCCATGGCGCCCAGGCTGAGCCGGCTCGAGCGGTAGAGCACATCGATGGCGCTCACGGTCTTGTCGATATTGGCCTTCTGGAAAGACAGCATGGCCTTGATGCTGGCGTCATAGGCTTCCAGCGCCGGCACCAGCTTGTTGTCGACCATTTCCAGCGCCTGTTCGGCCTGGCCCTCGGCCTTGAGTTTGAGCGCCGCGGCGCGTAGGCCGATATAGGCACTGCGTTTGGCCAGGCTGTCTTCGTAGAGCTTTTTTTCCTCAGGCGAGTCCAGCATGGCCAGCAGCTTTCCCGAGGTTTCGGTGATCGCCAGGCTGGTCCTGGAAATCGCTTTCTGGAAGTACTCCTGGTCGCGCGGGTCGCTGGTCTTGACCAGCGCGAAGGTGCGCACGCTGTTGGTGCTGGTCGCCACCAGCCAGTCGGCCGCCAGCCTTTCCTTGACCAGCGCGCGGCTGGCCATGTCGCTGGTGGCGTGGCCCACGCCCTGCAGGCGCCAGATGCCCAGCGCCGCGATGGCGGTGAGGAACAGCAGCACCAGGGCGAAGCCCAGGCCCAAACGTGTTCCGATCTTGAAATTGCGGATGATCATGGATGTCTTTGTGTGGGGGGCTTGTTTGTTTAGGGGGCTGCGTGTGCCTGCCGCCGTTGTCAGGTGTTCATCTGCCGCATGATGCGCACCAGTTTTCCGCCGTACTCGGGATCGGTTGCATACCCGGCGCGCTGCAGGCCATGGGCGGCCTCGGCCGGGTCGCGCGTGGCGACCACGCCGGAATAACGCGGGTTGTTTGAGAGGAATTTCGCGTAGTCGGCGAAGGCTTCGTCATAAGAGCCATAGGCGCGGAAAGCGGCGCGCGTCTTCTGCGGCGCGCCGTTGACAAATTCGGTGGTGGCGCTTTCAGCCACCGGGCCCTTCCAGCTGCGGTCGGCCTTGATGCCGAAGACGTTGAAGCTGCTGCTGCCGTCTTCCATGCGGATCTCGCGCTTGCCCCAGCCGGACTCCAGCGCCGCCTGCGCCATGATCAGCTGCGCGGGCACGCCGCTGGCTTCGCTGGCGCGTTGCGCGGCCGGCAGCAGGCGCGAGACAAAGGCCTCGACATGCGCCTGCGGCAGTGCGCCGCGGCTCAGCGTCGCCTGCGCGGTGGCCTCTTCATAAACCGAGAGATCCACACGGCCGGCGGCGGGCGCATAGGCCTGCGGCATGACGCGTGATTTGGGTGCCACCGCACCGGCCTCACCGGGGAGCACGGGCATCAAAGGCATGGGCAGGCCGCCGGCTTGCGACGCCGTATCTCCGCCCGTCATGCGGCTCAGCTGCGCATACATGGCATCGGCCAGGCCCAGGCCGCGGCCCGAAAGGTTTTGCGCAAGCTGCTGGTCCAGCATGGAGGTGTACATTTTTTCGGACTGGCTGCTGAACAGGCCGTCCGAGGGCGTGGCCTCGCGCATGCTTTTGAGGACCATGTTCATGAACATGACCTCGAACTGCTTGGAGGCCTGCTTCATGCCCTCCTGCGGCGAGCTGCGCGCCGTGCGCCGCAACTCGTCGACGCCCTGGATATCCAGCGACAGGCGCTGGTCGAGGACGCCGGAGGCTGGCGTGTTGAACCCGCTGGTGCCGGCAATGCTGGTGCCACTCATCAGATGATCTCGAGTTCGGCGCGCAACGCGCCCACAGCCTTCATGGCCTGCAGGATGGACACCAGGTCCTGCGGGTTGGCGCCCAGGGCGTTGAGGCCCTTGATCACGTCGGCCAGCGACGCGCCGCCCTTGACGACCTGCAGCGCACCGCCACCCTGGCTCAGCTCGATCTGCGAACGCTGGGTGGCGACCGTGTTGCCGCCCGAGAAAGGGCCGGGCTGGCTGATCACCGGTTCGGTGTTGATCACCACCGACAGGCTGCCGTGCGCCACCGCGCAGTCGTTGATGCGCACCGTCTGGTTCATCACCACCGAGCCGGTGCGTGCGTTGATCACCACCTTGGCCACGGCCTGCGAGGGGTTGACGTCAAGGTCCTCGATGCGGGCCAGGAAGCCGACGCGCTCCTCGGGCCGGGCCGGCGCGCTGACCTGGATCACGCGGGCGTCCAGCGCCTGCGCGGTGCCGGGGCCGAAGCTGCGGTTGATCGCGTCCACGGCTTTCTGCGCGGTGCCGAAATCGGTCTTGTTGAGCTCAATCATCAGCGTGCCGTCGCCGCCCAGCGGCGATTCCACCGCGCGCTCCACGATCGCGCCGGCCGGGATGCGGCCCGAGCTCAGCTGGTTGACCTTGACCTGGCTGCCGCTGGCCGAGGCGCCCGCGCCGCCGACCACCATATTGCCCTGGGCCAGCGCATAGACCTGGCCGTCCGCGCCCTTGAGCGGCGTCATCAAGAGGGTGCCGCCGCGCAGGCTCTTGGCATTGCCCAGCGAGGACACGGTGATGTCGATGGCCTGGCCGGGGCGCGCAAACGGCGGCAGCACGGCCGTCACCATCACGGCGGCCACGTTCTTGAGCTGCATATTGGTGCCGGGCGGCACCGTCACGCCGAGCTGGCCCAGCATGTTGTTGAGGCTCTGCGTGGTAAACGGCGTCTGCATGGTCTGGTCGCCGCTGCCGTCCAGGCCCACCATGAGGCCGTAGCCGATCAGCGGGTTGTCGCGCACGCCCTGGATGCTGGCGAGGTCCTTGATGCGTTCGGCCTGTGCGGACTGCACAGCCAGGAAGGCCAGGGCCGGCAGCAGCAGGCACAGCTTCAGTGCCAGGCTTCCCAGGGAAAGAAATTTCGGTGTGGCGTGCGTCATGGTTGAACAGGGTCGGAACGGGGTCAGAAGGGCAAGACGTTGAGGAAAACGCGCTGCAACCAGCCCATGGTCTGCGCTTCGTCGATGTAACCCTTGGCGCTGTACTCGATGCGCGCGTCGGCCACCTGGCTGGAAGGCACGGCGTTGTTGGCGCCCACGGTGCGCGGATTGACCACGCCGGAGAAGCGTATGTATTCCGTGCCCTGGTTGATCAGCATCTGCTTTTCGCCGCTGACCAGCAGGTTACCGTTGGCCAGCACTTCCACCACCGTGACCGTGATCACGCCGTTGAAAGTGTTCCTGGAATTGGCGCCGCCCTTGGCGCTCATGACGTTCTTGCCGCTGGCGTCGGCGTTCTGGTCGCTGGAGATCAGGCCGCTGATCAGCTTGGGGACCACGCCCAGGATGGACGTCGCGCTGCCGGTGCGGCTGGCGTCGGCGGCGGAGTTCTTGCTGGCATTGATGTTCTCGCTGACCACGATGGTCAGGATGTCGCCGACGTAGCGCGGGCGCCGGTCTTCAAACAAGGCCTGCGTGCCGAAGCCGGTGCGGTAGATCGAGCCGTTGGCGGGCCCGGCCTGGCGCGGCTGCGCCTCGGCGCGCGCCGTCATGGGCTGCTGCACGATGGGCTCGCGCGGCACCTGGGCGCAGCCGCCCAGCAGCAGCCCGACGGCGGCCAGCGCAGGGCCGCAGGCGTTCGCAACCGGGCCACGCATCACAGCTGCGCCAGGCGCGCGAGCATCTGGTCGGAGGTCTGCACCGCTTTGCTGTTGATTTCGTAGGCGCGCTGGGTCTGGATCATGTTGACCAGTTCTTCCACCACGTTCACGTTCGACGACTCGACATAACCCTGGTTCAGCACGCCGGCGCCGTTCTGGCCGGGCGCGGTCTGGTTAGCGCCGCCCGAGGCGTCGGTTTCGACGTAGAGGTTCTCGCCCTTGCTCTCCAGGCCCGCAGGGTTCATGAAGGTCGCGAGCTGGATCTGGCCGATCTGCACGTTCGCGCTGCTGCCGCCTTGGGTGATCGAGACCGTGCCGTCGCGGCCTATGGTCATGCCGGTGGTGTCCTGTGGCAGTGTGATGGCCGGCTGCAGCGGGTAGCCGTTGGCCGTCACGAGCTGGCCGTTCTGGTCGGGCTGGAAGGAGCCGTCGCGCGTGTAGGCATTGGTGCCGTCCGGCATCAGCACCTGGAAGAAGCCGCCGCCGTTGATGGAGACGTCGCGCGGGTTGTCGGTCTTGGTCGGGTTGCCCTGGGTGTGGATGCGCTCGGTCGCGACCACGCGCGCGCCGGTGCCGATCTGCAGGCCAGACGGCATGCGCGTCTGGTCCGAAGTCTGGCCGCCGCTCTGGCGCAGGTTCTGGTACAGCAGGTCTTCAAACACCGCGCGGCTGCGCTTGAAACCCGTGGTGCCCACGTTGGCCAGGTTGTTGGACACGACGTCGAGCTGGGTCTGCTGCGCATCCAGGCCGGTCTTGGCGATCCAGAGGGAACGAATCATGGAAAACTCCTGCGGAGGTAAAGGGGTGGTGAAGGGTGGGAGGGCGAATGCCGGGTCAGCTGTTGCCCAGCAGCTTGTTGGCCTGCTGGTCGTTGCCCTCGGCGGTCTGCAGCGTCTTCATCTGCATCTCGAAGCGCCGCGCGTTGGAAATCATCTGCACCATGGCCTCGACCGGGTTCACGTTGCTGCCCTCGAGCGCGCCGGTCTGCAGGCGCACGTCCGGGTCGGCCTGCGGCGCCGGCCGGCCCGGCTGCATGCGGAACAGGCCGTCGTCGCCGCGCACCAGGTCGGCGGCGGCCGGGTTGACCAGCTTCAGGCGGCCGACTTCGGCGGCGCCCACGGCCGGGTCGCCCGCGCCTATGGCCGTGAGCACGCCGTCGCCGCCCACCACGAGCGAGGAGCCGGGCGGCACCACCAGCGGGCCGGCGTCACCCATCAGCGGGCGCCCGCCCTGCGTGCTGACCTGGCCTTCGGCGCCCACCTGCAGGCTGCCCAGGCGCGTGTAGGCTTCGCCGCCGTCGGGCAGCTGCACCGTGAGCCAGCCGTCGCCGCGCACCGCGACGTCCAGCGGGCGGCCGGTCTGCATCAGCGGGCCGGCGCTCATGTCGGCGCCGGGCGTGGTCGCCACCACCATGGAGCGGGTGCCCATCTCCTCGCCGACGACCGGCACCGCGCGAAAGCTGTTGATCTGCGCGCGAAAGCCGGGCGTGGACACGTTGGCCATGTTGTGCGCCACCGAGGCCTGCTGCTCCAGCGCCTGCTTGGCGCCGGCCAGGCCGATATAAATCATCCGGTCCATGCTGTCCTTCGTTTTCTTTTTGGATATGCCTTGCTAAGGCATCAGCGCATGTTCACCAGGGTCTGCATGACCTGGTCCTGCGTCTTCACCGTCTGCGCGTTGGCCTGGTAGGTGCGCTGCGCGATGATCAGGTTCACCAGTTCGGCGGTCAGGTCCACGTTGGAGGCCTCGACCGCGCCGGACGCCAGCGCGCCCAGCTTGGTGCCGCTGCCGGGCGAGCCGGTCAGGGGCTGGCCCGATTCGGCGGTCTCGGCCCAGACGTTGTCGCCCTTGGGCTGCAGGCCGTTGGGATTCACGAAGGACGAGAGCACGACCTGGCCCAGGGTCTGGGTCTGCTCGTTGGAATACTTGCCGGTGATGGTGCCGTCCTCATTGATCGCGAAGGCGGTCAGCTGGCCGGAGGTGAAGCCGTCCTGCGTGAGTTTTTTCGGGTCGTTGACGTTGCCGAACTGGGTCGACTTGGTCAGGTCCATCGTGAAGCTCATCGCGTTGGAGCCGTTGGCGAAATTCAGGCCGGCGAAATTGATCTTGCCACCCACCAGCGTCGTCGGCGCGCCGGCGACCAGGTTGCCGTTGCCGTCGAAGCTCAAGGTGCCGGTGGCCAGCGGCGCGCTGTTGGCGACGACGGGCGGGCCGGCCGGCGTGGGCGCGGCGAGCATGGCGCCCGCCGCGTTCAGCGGGTAGCCGTCGGCCGTGGCGTAGACGCTCCAGGCGTTGGGGCCGGTCTTCACGAAGAAGGTCGCCACCTCATGGGAGTTGCCCAGCGAGTCGTAGACCTTGACCGGGTTGGAATAGCTGTAGGTGGACGAGTTGTTGGCGTCGAAAGGCGTGGCGACGGGAACCGTGCTGCGCGAATCGAGGTTGTACTGCGACACGATGCTTTGTGTGGCCTTGGGCGCCATGGCCGCGGTGGGCAGCTGCAGCGGGCCCGGGGTTCCGCCGGCCACCGTGCCGTTGGCCGAGAGCTGGTAGCCGGTCAGGCGCAGGCCGCCCGCGTTGACGATGAAGCCGTCTGCGTCCTGATCGAACTGGCCGTTGCGCGAATACATGATCTCCCCGCTGGGGCTGGCCATGCGGAAGAAACCGTCGCCGTTGACGATGGCGACGTCCAGCCCGCGTGTGCTGCTCTGCACCGCGCCCGCGCTGAAGTTCTGCACTACGGCGGCGACCCGCGTGCCCAGGCCGACGCGGGAGCCCGCGTAGACATCGGAGAACAGCGTGTTACCCGACTTGAAACCCACCGTGCCGGAGTTGGCGATGTTGTTGCCGATGACGTCGAGATTGCTGGCGGAGGCGTTCAGGCCACTCACCCCTTGTGCGAAACCCATGGTGTTTCCTTTTTGTTCGGTTGATTGCTTGCTTGATTGCTTGCTTGATTGCTTGCGGGCGGTTGAAGGTAAAAGTCAAAGGGGCGGCTGCGCCCGGATCAAAAAAAATCGGTGGCAGGAATCCAGAAAAAATCAGAGCACCTGGCGGACTTCGTCCAGCCCGGCCTTGCGGCCCGCGCCCAGGTCCAGCGAGGCGCCGCCGTAGACCTGCGCGACGCTCGCCACCTTGGCGTAGGTCAGCGCCAGGGACTGCACGTCTTCCTTGCCGGCCTTGGCCGTCACGCTGAGGGTGTAGGCGCCGTCCGGCGCGGCGGCGCCGGTGCCGGTCTTGCCGTCCCAGTCGACCATCTTCACGCCGGGCGGCAACGCGCCCAGGTCGAAAGTGCGCACGGTCTCGCCGGCGGCGTTCTTCACGCTGACGGTCACCGAGTCGGCGGCGCCGGCCAGGTCGATGCCGAACTTCTCCGGGACGCCGTCCTTGAGCGCCACGTCCTTGCCAGGAACCAGCACGGTGCGGCCGATCAGCGCGGCCGACTGCAGCACCTGGCTGGAGCCGCTTTGCGCGAGCAGCGATTGCACCGCGCCGTTGAGTTTTTCGATGCCGCTGACGGTGCTCATCTGCGCGAGCTGCGAGGTCAGCTGGGCGTTATCCAGCGGGTTCAGCGGGTCCTGGTTGTTCAGCTGCGTGACCAGCAGCTTGAGGAAGCGCTGCTCGCTGTCTGCGGCGGAGCCCTGCTGGGATGTCAGCTTGTTCAGCGCGTTGGCGGCGTCGGATGCGGCGGGGGCGTTCACGGCCATCAATCTTCTCCTGTGTGTGGAATGCGGTGCGTGGCGCTTACTGGCCGACGGTCAGGGTCTTGAGCATCAGCGTCTTGGCGGTGTTGAGCACCTCGACGTTGGCCTGGTAGGAACGCGAGGCCGAGATCATGTTGACCATCTCCTCCACCGGGTTCACGTTGGGCATGGACACATAACCTTCCGCATTGGCCGCGGGATTCTTCGGGTCGTGCACCATGCGAAAGGGGGACTGGTCCTCGATCACGCGCGAGACGCGCACGCCGCCTATCGCATCGCCTGGCACGGGCATGGTCTCGAACACCACCTGGCGCGCCCGGTAGGGCTGGCCGTCGGGGCCGGCGACGCTGTCGGCATTGGCCATGTTGCTGGCCGCCACGTTCATGCGCTGGGATTGCGCCGTCATGGCGGAACCGGCGATCGCGAAGATGCCGCTGGAGCTGTTGAAATCCGCCATGGCTTTGACCTTTTTCTTGTGTGTGAGTGAGAGGGAGCGGCTTACTGGGCCGCCGCCAGCAGCGACTTGATCTTGGCGTCCAGCAGCGTGAGGTTGGCTTCGTAGCGCATGGCGTTGTCGGCGAAGTTGACACGCTCCATGTCCATCTCTACCGTGTTGCCGTCGATGCTGGACTGCGCGGGCGTGCGGTACAGCAGCTCGCCCTCGCCGGAGGCATGCGCCTCGCCGGGCAGATGGCGCGCCGAGGTGGTCGACATCGTCATCGACATGGACTGGCGGCCGCGCTCCACCGCCTCCGTGAGGCGGCTGCTGAAGTCGAAGTCGCGCGCCTTGTAGTTGGGCGTGTCCGCGTTCGCGATGTTGGCCGACAGCACTTCCTGCCGCCGCGCCCTGAGGCTCAGCGCCTCCTGGTGGAAGCGCAGTGCCGAATCCAGTTTGTCCATCATGTCCGTTTCTCCGTCGTTGCGGCGCACGCATCAAGCGCGGTGCCGCCTTTGAGCAAAATTGTAGGAAGGCCCCGCTTTCGCAATCTGCGGAACAGACGGCGTTTCATCGCCCAATTCAGAGCTTCCGGCGTATCGCAGAGGCATGCATTCCAAGTTACGCATTGCACTCCCGATGGGTGTTTTTCAATCGCATGAACAACAGGTGGATTGCCGCGCACTTCAAGCCTTGGGCAGCGCTGCCGATTCCTAGAATCAAGGCAAGCCATTCAAAGACCTCACCAAGATGCCCGTGCCCACCACACTGCCGACACGGTTCGCGACCTGCCTCGCCCTGGTGCTCGCAAGCCTTGCCGCATTCAGCCTGCCGGCGCAGGCCGCGGGCCCGCACCCGGCGCCCCTGGCCGGCGACGCGCGCCCCGTGATCGAGAACTTCTTGCAGCAGCAGGCCGCGGGCCTGCCGGGCCGCGTGGTGATCACCATAGACACGCCGATGTCCGGCGCGCTACCGCCCTGCGATGCGCTCGAGCCCTTTCTGCCCGGCGGCGCGCGGCTCTGGGGCCGGGTGTCGGTCGGCGTGCGCTGCAGTGCGGGCCAGCCCTGGACACGTTATGTGCCGGCTTACGTCGCCGTGCACGGCAATTACTACGTCGCGGCCAGGCCCCTCAGCGCGGGGCAAGTGCTCACGCCGGCCGACGCCGCCGTGCGCGAAGGCGACCTCACGGCCCTGCCGCGCGGCGTGGTCGTGGAGGCCGCCCAGTTCGACGGCGTCACGGCCCTGAACAGCATCGCCTCGGGCGCGCCGCTGCGGCGTGAATCGCTGCGCGCCGCCATCGCGGTGCAGCAGGGCCAGAACGTGCGCCTGCGCACGCGCGGCGCCGGTTTTACCGTCAGCACCGAAGGCAAGGCCATGGCCAGCGCGGCGGCCGGGGCCCTGGTCCAGGTCAAGACGGCCGGCGGCCAGCTGGTCAGCGGCATCGCCCTGGCCGACGGCACGGTGGAACGGGTCCACTGAATTTCCGCTGTTTTTTTCAAATGAACCCTAAAGTTTTCATCCGGGCGGCCGTTAGACCGGTCAGATCCCCCTGAGGAATACCCCATGAACATCCAGAAAACCTTCACATTCCTCAAGAATGTGGCCGACAGCGTCGCTCCCGCCTCCACCCGTGAAAGCCGGCCCGCCCCGGAAACGCAGGCTTCGGCCGCCCTGGCGCGCCCGGCCACGCCGGCGCCGCAGCTGTCCACCCATTCGGACTTCGATGCCGCCCGCGTGGCGCGGATCCGCGAGGAAATCAGCGCCGGCCGCTACCAGGTCAACACCGGCAAAATCGCCGACGGCCTGCTGGCCACCGTGCGCGACCTGCTGGCTGAAGAGAAAAAATGAGCGGCGCCCTGCTCAACCTGCTGCACCGGGAGCATGCCGCGACAGGCCTGTTCCTTGAACTGCTGGTGCAGGAAGCCCAGGCCATGACCGAAGGCGCGTTCGCCGAACTGCCCGGGCTGGCCGAGCGCAAGTCCCACCTGGCCGACCAGATCACCCTGATAGGGCGGCGGCGCGAGGCGCAGCAGCTGGCCCTGGGTTACGGCCCCGGGCGCAGCGGCGCCGATGCCGCGGCGGCCGCCGGCGATGCCGCGCTCAAAAGCGCCTGGCAGCAGGTGCTGGCGCGCGCGGCCGAAGCCCATGCACTGAATCACCGCAACGGCGTGATGGTCCACACCCACCTGGACTTCACGCGCCAGACCCTGAATTTCCTCAAGGCCGGCGGCCAGCCGCTGTATGGGCCGGATGGGACGCACCAGTCGGGTGGTAGTGGCAACCGGCTCGCGGTCGGCTGAACCGCTATTGCTTCATCCCCGCTGGGGAAGGGATAAGCCGGTCTTGCTCCGGCGGGGCGCTCTCCTCTGAGGGTTGCTGGCCGGGTTGCCGGCAGCAAGTAACTTTCTTTTGCTTCGCCAAAAGAAAGTCACCAAAGAAAAGGCGACCCGCAGTCTGGGTCCCTACGCTTCGCTTCGGGCAACCTGCGGTGCTCGAGCCAAGCGGGGTCCGGCTAAACTCGCCTTCGGCTCAAACAACGCCGGCCCTGATCCGCTTGTCTCTGCGCTCCTCGGCCCAGCCAGGACGGGGCAATCGGGAGCGGGGACAAGACAGAAAGACAAAGAAGATAAATACCAACAAGGACTCGCCGTGGCGAGTCCTTGTTTCTTAGGTATTGGTATTCCTTCCCCACCCCTTGTGGATGCGCCGAGGAGCGGAGGTTCAGGCGGATCAGGGATCGCGTTGTTTGAGCCGAAGGCGAGTTTAGCGAGACCCCGCCTGAACCGAGCACCGCAGGTTGCCCGTAGCGAAGCGCAGGGACGCAGCAACCAGGGTCGCCTTTTCTTTTGCTTACTTTTCTTTTGGC
>NZ_JBFUCN010000045.1:0-21371 GCF_056405195.1 Polaromonas sp. P1_H6 | reverse complement strand
TTAGCGAGACCCCGCCTGAACCGAGCACCGCAGGTTGCCCGTAGCGCAGCGAAGGGACGCAGCAACCAGGGTCGCCTTTTCTTTTGCTTACTTTTCTTTTGGCGAAGCAAAAGAAAAGTGAGTAGCCGCCGGGCTACCCCCGGCCAGCAGAACCAAGCAAAGAGAACAGAGGAAGCGCGGACAGCCGGCGCAAGACCCGAGCTATTTCACAGCATCCCTAAGCCGAGCAAAAACCTTCCAGAACGCCGCCTCCTGCGTGGTCGCGAAATTGATCCGCATCAGCGTGCTGGGCGCCCGCACCGCATGGAACAGCGCCCCCGGGGCGATCAGGTAACCCTCATCGAGCATGCGTTGCGACAGCGCGTCGGTGTCGACGCCGGTATCCACCCAGCCGAACAGGCCGGCGGGCTCTGCCGCGAAGGTGCAGCCGTGGGCGATGGCCAATTTGACGCTGCGGGCGCGTGCGGCATCCAGCCGGGTGCGTATGCGTTCGGCGTGGCGCCGCAGCTGGCCCTGGTCTATGCACCAGGCCAGCGCCTTTTCGAGCAGGGCCGGTGTCGTCAGCGTGGCCAGCAGCTTGGTGTCGAGCAGGCGCTCGACCAAGTCGGGCGGCGCGGCCATGAAGCCGACGCGCCAGCCGGGCGCGAGAATCTTGGCGAAACCGCTGACGTAAATCGTGCGCTGCAAACCGTCGAGCGAACACAGCCGGGTGGCGTGTTCGGGCGCCAGGTGGCTGTAGGTGTCGTCTTCGACGATGTGGAAGTTGTGCTGCATCGCCAGCTGCAGCACGCGGTGGGCACTGCCCGGCGTGAGGCAGTAGCCGGTGGGGTTGTGGAACACGCTGACACTGACAAACAGCTTGGGCTGGTGGATTTCACAGTACTGCGCCATCACCTCCAGGTCGGGCCCGTCGGCGCGGCGCGGCACCGGCAGGATGCGCATGCCCAGCGCGTCCAGCCGGGCGAATTCCACGGCCCAGCCGGGCTCTTCGACCATCACGCAGTCGCCGGCGCGCAGCAGGGTGCGGCTCACGATGTCCAGCGCATGCGTGGCGCCGACCGTGGTGATGATCTGCTCGGGCACGGCATGCACATTGAGCGCGCTCAGTTTCTGCGACAGCGCGCGGCGCAGGCCGCTGTCGCCCATGGGCTCGCCGTACTGCAGCGAAAAGTCCCGCAGCGCGCTGACGCTGGTGACCTTGCGCACGGCCGTCGGCATGAAGCTGGTTTCCAGCCAGTCGGACGGGAACACGCCCATGCCGGGCTGGGGCTTGTTGCTGACCTTGTGGAACATGCCGCGTATCAGCGCGGTCGCGTCGACCGGCGCCTGGCGCGTGTGCATCCAGCCGGCGGTGCTCCAGGCGCTCAGCGGCGCCAGGCTGGCCGCGGCACCGGCGGCCGCCGGCGCCGCCCCCGGCTTTCCGGCCTGCGTCACCGCCGGGGCCTGGAAGGTCGGTGCCAGCGCCGCGTTGAGTGAGGCATCGCGCACAAAAAATCCGCGGTTCTTGCGCGCCACCACCAGGCCCTGCGCCAGCAGCTGGTCATACGCGGCCACCACGGTGGACACGCTCACACCCTGTTGCTCGGCGCACAGGCGCACCGAGGGCAGGCGCGCGCCGGGCGCCAGCAGGCGGCTGCGGATGCGCTCGGCAAAGCGCGCCGAAAGCTGTTCGGTCAGGGAGAGCGAGGCGGTTTTCATCAACATGGTGTGAACCTTGTGGCTCCTGGGGCGGAGCGTGTGTGCTGACAATTTGACCAATACAGTTTTGGAATTTGTACCGATAACTGTATTGGTGGTGTATTGCTTTCAACTATAAAGTCTGAAACATGAACTGGCAAGAATTTACGGCTTTACTGGTGCTGGCCACGGCGATGAGCTTTTCGCCGGGGCCCAACACCACGCTGTCCACCGCGCTGGGCGCCAACCACGGTTTGCGCCGCGCGCTGCCTTTTGTCTGCGCCGTGCCGGTCGGCTGGGGCGCGCTGCTGCTGGTGTGCGCGCTGGGTCTGGGCGCGCTGGTGCTGGCGGTGCCGTTGCTGAGCTGGGCCGTCAAGGTCGTCGGTGTGGCCTATTTGCTGTGGCTGGCCTTCAAGGTCTCGCAGTCGCGCCAGCTCAGCGAGGCCGACGCGTCCCGGCTGAACGTCACCTTCTGGCAGGGCGCTGCCCTGCAGTTCGTCAATATCAAGGCCTGGATGCTGGCGCTGGCCATCGTCAGCGGCTGGATCGCCGGCCGCGAAGCGCCCGGCATGCGCCTGGCCATCGTGCTGCCCGTGATGCTGGCCTATGCCTTTGTCAGCAACCTGGCCTATGCCCTCGCGGGCTCACTGCTGCGCGAATGGCTCACCGGCCCGGCCGGCAGCGGCCTGCGGCTGCGCTGGTTCAATTACGTGATGGCGGCCGTGCTGGTAGCCACCGCCGTCTGGATGCTCTTTATATGAGCCCGAACACACAAATCACCAAAGGCCTCTGGTTCGGCCTGCTGGGCATCGTGATTTTCTCGGTCACGCTGCCGATGACGCGGCTGGCCGTGGGCACGCCCGAGGCGCCGCAGATGTCGGGCGTCTTCATCGCGCTGGGCCGCGCCGTGGTGGCCGCGGCACTGTCGGCTGTCTTCCTGCTGGCCACGCGCGCGCCTTTTCCGCGGCGCGAGGACTGGTGGCCGCTGGCCGCCACCGCGGGCGGCGTGGTCTTCGGTTTTCCGCTGTTCACCTCCATCGCCATGCGCCATGTGGAGGCCATGCATGCGAGCGTGATCATCGGCACCTTGCCGCTGGCCACCGCGGCCGTCGGTGCGCTGCTGCACCGCCAGCGCCCTTCCACCGGCTTCTGGCTGTGCGCCGCCCTGGGCAGCGCGCTGGTGGTGGCCTTTGCCATGCTGCGCTCGGGCAGCGGCAGCCTGTCCATCAGCCCGGCCGACCTGTTGCTGCTGGCCGCCGTGCTGTGCGCCGCCGTCGGTTACGGCTATGGCGCCAGGCTCTCGCAGCGCATGCGGGCCGAGCACGTGATCTGCTGGGCGCTGCTGCTGGCCCTGCCGCTGACCTTGCCGCTGGCCGCCTCCAGCTGGCCCGCCGGGCCCATCAAGGCCGCCGCATGGTGGGGATTCGGCTATGTCGCGGTGTTCTCGATGTGGCTGGGTTTTTTCGCCTGGTATCGCGGCCTGGCGCTGGGCGGCACGGTGCGCGTGAGCCAGGTGCAACTGGTGCAGCCGTTTTTGTCCATGCTGTTCGCGGTGCCGCTGCTGGGCGAGCGCCTGGACGCCGTGACCGTGGGCTTCGGCCTGGCGGTGATCGCCACCGTGTTCATCGGCAAAAAAATGCCGGTGCACCAGCCGGCCGCCATGCCCCCCTCTTTGCTGCACCCGAGGAAGACCTGATGTACTGCGCCGCCTTTATTTTCGAACCCGGCACCTATGACGAACGCTTCCACGCGCTGGACGCGCTGATCGAGGAAGCCGCCCACGCCACGCCCGGCTACCTGGGCGCGGAAACCTGGCGCTCGCCCGACGGCACGCGCAGCAACGCGACCTATTTCTGGGACAACCAGGAGGCGCTGCGCGCCTTCTCGGCCCACCCGAAACACCTGGAAGCCAAACGCCAGTACACCCAGTGGTACAAAGGCTTTCACATCGTCATCTCGCAGGTGCTGCGTTCCTACGGCGACGGCACCATCGCCCACATCACGCCCAACGAACGCGCGCGCAAGGCGGGGCAGGCCGCATGAACATCCACAACATCCCTTTCGGCACCACGGACTGGTCCGCCGTGGCCCGCACCGAACATTCAGCCCTGGAAGGAAAGGCTTTCTGGCGCACCCAGCAGTTCGGCGACGTGCGCGTGCGCATGGTCGAGTACACGCCGGGTTATGTGTCCGACCACTGGTGCAAAAAAGGCCACATCCTGCTGTGCCTGCAGGGGCAGTTGCACACCGAGCTCGAAGACGGCCGGCGCTTCACGCTGGAGCCCGGCATGAGCTACCAGGTCGCCGACCAGGCCGAAGCACACCGCTCCACCGCGCCGCTGGGCGCCACCCTGTTTGTGGTGGATTGAGCCCATGGACGTCACACCCGAAACACCCGAACAGACACGCCGGCGGCTGTCGCGCGCGATGGCGCATGCGCGCGCCGACGTGCTGCCGGGCGACTACACCTTTGCCGAATTTCCCGTGGCGGAGTTTCCGGCGCATCTCGCGTCACTGGCCGGCGGCGCGCTGGCCCTGGTGCGCGACGAGGCGGTATGGAGCGCACTGCTGCCCGCGCCGGCGCCCACACAACCGGAAGACCGCTATGCCGTCGTCTGTTTTCATTTCGCGCCCGGCATTCCCAACAGCGGTTTTGTCGGCTGGCTGGCCAGTGAATTCAAGCGTGAGCTGGGCACAGGTGTCTTTGTCGTCTGCGGCCACAACGCGTCCGACGGCGGCGTGTTCGACTATTGGGGAATCCCCCGCGGCGTGGCCGGACGGGCGATAGAGCTTATCCGCGCCATGCAGTCCGCCGGAGCGGCCGCATGAACGGTACTTTGCGCGGAACGGCCAAGGTGAGATCATCGTCACACCCATGCCATCGCGCCGGTGCGCCGCACCGCGTTGAAAGCGATGCAAGAGATTTTTGACCAGGGTTGTTTGACGGCCCGCAAGGAGGAGAGTGAAATGGAATGGACTCAAGCGCAACGCGCCAAAAAAATGAACCCTTCGGTGATCCGCGAGATCCTCAAGGTCACCGAAAAGCCAGGCATCATCAGTTTTGCCGGCGGCCTGCCCTCGCCCAAGACCTTTCCGGTCGCGGCTTTCCGTGCAGCCTGCGACAAGGTGCTGCGCGAGGACGGCCATGCCGCGCTGCAGTACGCGGCCAGCGAAGGTTATGCGCCGCTGCGCGAGATGGTGGCCGCCATGCTTCCCTGGGAGGTCGATCCGGCGCAGGTGCTGATCACCACCGGCTCGCAGCAGGGCCTGGACCTGATCGCCAAGATCCTGATAGACGCCGGCAGCCGCGTGCTGGTCGAAACCCCCACCTACCTGGGCGCGCTGCAGGCCTTCACGCCCATGGAGCCCGAGGTCGTGGGCGTGGCCAGCGATGACGAGGGTGTGGATATCAAGGACCTGGCGAGCAAGGCCGCAGGCGCGCGCTTCTTCTACGTGCTGCCCAATTTCCAGAACCCGACCGGCCGCACCATGAGCGAAGCGCGCCGCGCCGCGCTGAGCGCCGAGGCCGCGCGCCTGGGCCTGCCCATCGTCGAGGACAACCCCTACGGCGACCTGTGGTTCGACACGCCGCCGCCGCTGCCGCTCACCGCGCGCAATCCCGAAGGCTGCGTCTACATGGGCTCCTTCTCCAAGATCCTGGCGCCCGGCCTGCGCCTGGGCTTCCTGGTCGCGCCCAAGGCGCTGTACCCCAAGCTGCTGCAGGCCAAACAGGCCGCCGACCTGCACACGCCGGGCTTCAACCAGCGCATGGTGGTCGAGACCATGAAAAACAATTTCCTGGAGCGCCACGTTCCGACCATACGCGCGCTCTACAAATCGCAGCGCGACGCCATGCTGGCCGCGATGCGGCGCGACATGCCCGAGGGCGTGAGCTGGAACACGCCGGCCGGCGGCATGTTTTTGTGGGTGCGCCTGCCAGAAGGCATGAACGCCATCGACCTGCTGCCCAAGGCCGTGGAGCGCAACGTGGCCTTTGTGCCCGGCTGGGCGTTCTACGCCGACCATGCCGACGCCCGCACCCTGCGCCTGTCCTTTGTGACGTCGAGCGTCGAGCAGATCAACATCGGCATCGCCGCGCTGGCCGCGGCCATACGCGAGCAGCTGCCCACGGGCGTGCCCGAACTGCGCGCGGCGGCATGATGGACACCGGCACGCTGTCGCTGTTTGTGCTGGCGGTTCTGGCGCTGTTCGCCTCGCCCGGCCCCAACATGGCCTTTGTGCTCTCGCACGGGCTGGCACATGGCGTGCGCGGCGGCTTCGCGGCCGCCCTCGGCATCTCGGCGGCCGACCTGGTGCACACGCTGTGCGCCGCGACGGGCGTGACCGCGCTGGTCGCGGCCTGGCCGCCCTCCTTCGATGTGCTGCGTTACGCCGGTGCGGTGTATTTGTTGTGGCTGGCATGGAAGGCGCTACGGCCGGCCGGCGCGCGCCGTGATGCCGAGGCCGTTCCCGCCGGTTTTGCGCGCATCGTGCGCATGGCTTTGTTGAACAACCTGGTGAACCCGAAGGCGCTGCTGTTTTTCATGGTTTTCCTGCCGCAGTTTGTGAACCCGGCACGCGGCCATGTCACGCTGCAATTGCTGGTGCTGGGCGTCCTGCTGTCGGCGATGGCGCTGGCCTTCAATACCGTGCTGGGCGCCTTCAGCGGGCAGATAGGCCGCCGCCTGCAGGCGCGCCCCGGCGCCGCAAAATTCCAGCGCGGCCTGCTGGCCTTTGTCATGGCAGGGCTCGCACTGCGGCTGCTGTTTCTCGACCGACCTTCCAAAGGAATCTGACATGCTTCATCTCTGGGGGCGCATCAGCTCCATCAATGTCCGCAAAGTGGTGTGGGCCGCGCAGGAACTGGGCCTGACCCTGCAGCGCACCGACGCCGGCGGCCAATTCGGCATCGTCAAGGAGCTTGAGTACCAGCGCAAGAACCCGAATGCGCTGGTGCCCTTGCTCGAAGACGGTGAGGCCCTGGTCTGGGAATCCAACGTCATCGTGCGCTACCTGTGCGCCAAATACTCGCTGGGCGACTTTTATCCCGCAACGCTGCCACAGCGCTTTGCCGCCGAACAGTGGATGGACTGGCAGCAGACCACCTTCAACCCGGCGGGCCGCGCCGCCTTCATCCAGTGGATACGCACGCCGGCGGAACAGCGCAACCCGGCGCTGATCGCGCAGTCCGTGGCCGCCACTGAGCCGCTGCTGGCCCTGCTCGATGCGCACCTGGCCGAGCACGCATTCATCGGCGGCGAACACTTCGGCATGGCCGACATCCCGCTGGGCTGCGAAATGCACCGCTGGTTCGGCCTGCCGCAGCCGCGGCCCGCGCGGCCCCACCTGGACCGCTGGTACCAGGCCTTGCTGGCGCGGCCCGCGGCGCGCGGTGTGCTGGACCTGCCTTTGTCATAAATCCTGAAACCATTCCTGAAAAACTGAGAGCCCCATGAAGCAGCGCGCATTCAAGCAAGTCGACGTATTCACCTCCACCCCTTACTACGGCAACCCCCTGGCCGTGGTGATGGACGGCAGCGGCCTGGACGATGCCGCGATGCAGCGCTTTGCCAAATGGACCAACCTGTCCGAAACGACTTTCCTGCTGCCGCCCACGGACGCCGCGGCCGACTACCGCGTGCGCATTTTCACGCCGGGCGGCGAGCTGCCTTTCGCCGGCCATCCCACGCTGGGCAGCTGCCACAGCTGGCTGGAAGCCGGCGGGCAGCCGCGTTCCAAAGACTTCATCGTGCAGGAATGCAAGGTCGGCCTGGTGAAAATTCGCCGCGAACCGGGCACCCGGCGCCTGGCCTTTGCCGCGCCGGCGCTCAAGCGCTCGGCGCCCAGCCCCACGGTGCTGGCCCAGGTGGCGGCCGCGCTGGGACTCAAGGCCAACCAGGTCCTGGCCGCGCAATGCCTGGACAACGGCCCGCTCTGGCTGGGCCTGCTGCTGGACAGCCCCGAGACCGTGCTGAGCCTGGCGCCCGACCACAAGGCGCTGGTCAAGCTGGGCATCAAGGTCGGTGCCGTCGCGCGCTACCCGCATGAAGACGCGGCGCCGCTGATCGCACGCGCCAACCGCGAGGCCAAGGCCTTCGCCCAGGCGCCGGCTGCCTCCGCCGCCTTTGCGCCCGACTTTGAAGTACGCGCCTTTGCCGCGCCCATAGGCGTCGATGAAGACCCGGTGACCGGCAGCCTCAACGCCAGCCTGGCGCAGTGGATGATCGCCGAGGGCCATGCGCCCGAACGCTATACCGCCTCGCAAGGCGTGTGCCTGGGCCGCGCGGGCCAGGTGCACATCGAACGCGACGCCGAAGGCCAGGTCTGGGTCGGCGGTGAGTCGGTGAGCTGCGTGGATGGAAGCGTCACGCTCTGAGCGATGGAACACACAGCACACTCCGCGCCAATGGCCTCACAGGTCGACCACCTCGTGGTGGTGGCGGCCAGCCTGGAGCAGGGCGTGCAGTGGTGTGAGCGCGTGCTGGGCATCACGCCCGGCCCGGGCGGTGAGCATGGGCTGATGGGCACGCACAACCGGTTGTTCACGGTGGCCTCCCCGGCCTTCCCCCGCGCCTATTTCGAAATCATCGCGGTCAACCCGGGAACACCAAACCCGCGCGTGGCACCGGCCAGGCGCTGGTATGACCTCGACGACCGCGAACTGCAGCTGCGGCTGGCCAAAACCGGGCCGCAGCTGGCACATTTCGTGGCCTCGACGCCCCGTGTGAGCGCGGCCGTGCGCGCGCTTGGCCGGCTGGGACTTGACCGCGGTGAAGTGCTCGATGTCTCGCGCATGACGCCGCAAGGCCTGCTGGCCTGGAAGATCACCGTACGCGAAGACGGGCAGCGGCTGTTCTACGGGGCGCTGCCCACGCTGATCCAGTGGGGCGACGCCCATCCGGCCGACGGCATGGCGCCCTCGGGCGTCACGCTGCAATCACTGCACGCGAGCCACCCGCGCCCCGACGCGCTGCGGGGGGGCTATGAAGCCCTGGGCCTGGCGGGCGTGGGCCTGGCGCAGGGACCGCCCAACCTCATCGCCACGCTGCAAACACCGCGCGGCCTCGTCACGCTGGAATCCAAAGGAGCCTGAAATGTTCAACACCGTCGAACTCGCCTGGTTTGCCCTCGCCGCCCTGGTGCTGGTGCTTACGCCCGGGCCCAACATGATTTATTGCATCTCGCGCACGCTGTGCCAGGGCCGCGGCGCCGGCATGGTGTCGCTCAGCGGCGTGGCACTGGGTTTTGTGGTGCACCTGCTGGCCGCCTCCTTCGGGCTCACGGCGCTGCTGCTGGCCGTTCCGCTGGCCTTCGACGCGATCAAGGTGGCGGGTGCGGCCTACCTGCTGTGGATGGCCTGGCAGGCCGTCAAGCCGGGCGGCCTCGCACCCTTTGAAACCCGTGAACTGCCGAACGACCCGCCGCGCACGCTGTTCCTCATGGGCTTTATGACCAACCTGCTGAACCCCAAGGTGGCAATGTTCTACCTCTCCTTCTTCCCGCAGTTCCTGCATCCCGAGCGTGGCAACCTGCTGCTGCAAAGCCTGACGCTGGGCGCGGTGCAGATCAGCGTGAGCACCGGCGTGAACACGATTTTGATCTGCTTCGCCGCGGCCATCGCCGGCTTCCTGAACCGCAACATCAGCTGGATGCGTGTGCAGCGATACGTCATGGGCACGGTGCTGGGCCTGCTGGCGCTGCGCCTGCTGACGGAAAAACGGGCGGCCGCATGAGCGCGGTGCTGGAACGCGCGCCGGGGCTGGAAAACGCCGGTAACAACATGCTGCCTTCGCTGCGGGAAATTGAAGACGCGGCCCGCGTCGTCTACCGCGAGTTCCAGGCCACGCCGCAATACCGCTGGGGTTTGTCCAGCCAGCGCCTGGGCACCGACTGCTGGATCAAACACGAGAATCACACGCCGGTCGGCGCCTTCAAGCTGCGCGGCGGGCTCACCTACTTTGACGGACTCAGGCAGCGCGGCGAGATGCCGGCCGAAGTCATCAGCGCCACGCGCGGCAACCACGGCCAGAGCATAGGCTGGGCGGCGCGCGCGCACGGTGTGCCCTGCTCCATCGTGGTTCCGCATGGCAACTCGCTTGAGAAAAATGCCGCCATGCGCGCGCTGGGTGTCACATTGATCGAGCATGGCGACGACTTCCAGGAAAGCCGCGAATTCGCCATCGCTCTGGCCGCCGAACGCGGCGCCCATATGGTGCCCAGCTTTCATCCCGGCCTGCTGCGCGGTGTCAGCACCTACTGGTGGGAGTTCATGCTGGCGGTGCCGCAGCTTGACGTGGTTTACGTGCCCATAGGCCAGGGCTCGGGCGCCTGTTCGGCGATTGCCGCCAAGCTGGCGCTGGGCCGCACACTGCGCATTGTCGGCGTGGTCAGCGCGCACGCCACCGCCTACGCCGACTCGCTGGCGGCGGGGCGCGTCGTCGAGGCGCCGGTCACCACACAGCTGGCCGACGGCATGGCCTGCCGTGTCGCCGATCCGGCCGCGCTCGAGATCCTGCTGCCGCACCTGGACCACATCGTGAAGGTGACCGATGCTGAAGTGGCCCAGGCCATGCGCGACCTGTATGCCGACACCCACAACGTGGCCGAGGGCGCGGGCGCGGCCGGTTTTGCCGCGGCCATGCAGGAGCGAAACCAGCTCAAGGGCCTGGTCGTAGGCACCACGCTCAGCGGTGGCAACGTGGACACCGCTACTGTCGCCAAAGTGCTAACGGGAAGCTGACCGGTCACACGCGGGACTGGGCACTCGACCCGGGGTGGCCACAATTTGCCCATGGGAACCCTCTACCTCGTGCGCCACGGCCAGGCCTCGTTTGGCGAAGACGATTACGACGTGCTCAGCCCCATGGGGCGCCAACAAAGCGTGCGCCTGGGGGAATACTTCAAGTACAAGGGCATCAGCTTTGACGCGGCTTTCACCGGCACGCTGCAGCGCCAGATCAATACCTTTTCCGGCATCTGTGAAGGCATGGGCATCACGATGGAGGCTGCCCAGCGTCCCGGCTTGAATGAATATGACAGCCATGCGGTGATAGGCGCGATCCACCCGCACAAGCTCGAAAAACCCACGACGCCCGAGGAGTACCGCGGCCACTTCCGCCTGCTGCGCGACGGCCTGGCGCAGTGGATGGCCGGCGTGGTCAGCCCCAGGGGCATGCCCGGCTACACGGAATTTGTGTGTGGCATCACGGATGTGCTGGACCACATCCGCGGAACTTATACCGGCAACGTGCTGCTGGTCTCCAGCGGCGGGCCTATCTCGACGGCTGTTGGCCACGTGCTGGGCACCAGCCCGGAAACCACGATAGAGCTGAACCTGCGCATACGCAACTGCTCACTCACCGAATTCGCCTTCACGCCCAAGCGCCACATGCTGGTGACCTACAACACCCTGCCGCACCTGGATGCGCCAGAGCACGCGAGCTGGATCACCTACGCCTGAAGCACATTTGCCGCAAGTGGCCGCGTGGTGTTTTTACCATTGCCGGGATCACGGCAAGCAAAGATACTTTGCGGCACCATGAGCGCCGCCCCTATTCCCAGCCCCGCCAGTCTCCCCAGCCTAGCCAGCCTCATCATCGAAGGCATATACCTTCATGCCGCCACGGCCGAGGCGCTGGCCGCGGCCAGCTATGGCTTCCTGGTGCAACTGGAGCGGCTGGGCCTGCAGGACGCCGTGGAAACCGGGGAACTGGCGGCGGGTGAGCGCGCCGGCGTGGTGCGGCGTTTCCGCCTTTCAGCCGGCCTGGCCGCGCAATGGGCGCCCGGCCTGGACACCCTGGGCCTGGCAGGCAAGCTGCAGCTTGACACCCTGAACAGCACGGACGACCTGGAGCGTGAAATCCTGCTGGCCATGCTGTTAAGCCCCATCGCCTTCGAGTTTCCCAGCCACGAGGAACTGGCCTCGGCGCTGCGCGTGCGCCGCAACATCGTGCTGGCCGCGCGCAAGACGGCGCTCGAATTTCACACCACCGAAGTCAACCGGCCCGAGGACTGCTGGACTTACTCCGAGGACGACGGCTTCACCGTGCGGCCCGGCCATGCGCTGATTCCGGCCCTGCAAAAAGCCACCCAGCCCGAGGCCTCCGGCAAGCTGTATTCTTTTTCCTGCTACCGCGCAACCGAGTACGTGATCCTGCTGGCCATCGCACAGGAACTTGAAAGCTGCAACCCGCCGCTGCTGGCCGGCCTGCAGCAGCGCTGGGAACGGCGCGCCATCATGTCGGGAAAATTCCACGACGTGTTCCTGCGCGAGTACGGTTCGATGGAGCGGCCTTTGCCGCCCAAATACTATGTGCCCGGCGACCGCCTGTGGTTCCGCAACCCCGATGAACATTCGTCCGACGTCTCGGGTTATGAAGGTTCATGGGTGTTCTACATCGGCAACGGGCTGTTCACCAACTTCTGGAAGCGCGAGCAGCCCTACACGCTGACGGCCAAGTGCCTGGAGCTGTTTCACTGGCGCCATGCGACCTACACCGACGCAGCCGGCGAGCTGCGCATCAACGAAAACATCGTCGAAGCCGGCGTCAAGGCCTCCAGTGCCGACCCGGCCGAGATGGCTCGTATCCTGGAGCTGATGCTGCGCATGCGCGAACCCAAGGGCGTATACCAGTCGGGCGGCTGCATAGACACCTCGCGCGAATACCCGCGCTGGGTGTGCCCAGGCACGGCCGACATGGTGTTGCCGCCCGTTTGAAAACCTGCGCTATTTGGCGCCGCTGACGCGCCAGACGGCGTTGCCGACGTCGTCGGCCACCAGCAAGGCGCCGCGCTTGTCCATCGCCACGCCCACAGGCCGTCCGTAGGCATGGCCCTCCGGGCTCAGGAAGCCGGTCAGCACGTCAAGCGGCAGGCCGGAAGGCAAGCCATTCAGGAAGGGCACAAACACCACCTTGTAGCCGCTGTGCGGCACGCGGTTCCACGAGCCGTGCTCGCCGACAAACACACCCGTCGCCAGTGCGGGCGGCAGCGTCTTGCCTTCCGAGAACACCATGCCCAGCGGCGCCACGTGCGAGCCCAGCGCATAGTCCGGCGGCACGGCCTTGGCCACCAGGTCCGGCCGCGCAGGCCTCACGCGGTCGTCCACGTTGCTGCCGTAGTAGCTGTAGGGCCAGCCGTAGAACACGCCATCGCGCACCGAGGTCAGGTAGTCGGGCACCAGGTCGCTGCCGATCTCATCGCGCTCGTTGACCACCGTCCACAGCGCGCCGGTCTCCGGCGCCCATCCCATGCCGTTGGGGTTGCGCAGGCCGGAAGCGAACACGCGATGCTGGCCGGTTTTGGCATCCACCTCCCAGATGGCGGCGCGGCCGGCTTCGGCCTCCATGCCGCGCTCGCCGACGTTGCTGTTGGAGCCCACGGTCACATAAAGCTTGCTGCCGTCGGCGTTGGCGATGATGTTCTTGGTCCAGTGGTGGTTGATGGGGCCGGCCGGCAGGTCCACCAGCTTCACGGGCGCCGCGGTGATGCTGGTCTGGCCCGGCTGGTAGGGAAAACGCACCACGGCATCGGTGTTGGCCACGTAAAAATCGTTGCCGACCAGCACCATGCCGAAGGGCGAGTTGAGGTTTTCCAGGAAGACGCTGCGGCTTTCGGCCTTGCCGTCGCCGTCTGTATCGCGCAGCAAGGTAATGCGGTTGGCCGTGGGGGTGCCGGCGCCGGCCCGGCCCATGATTTTTTTCATGAACCAGCCCTTGATGCCCTTGCCGTCTTCGGGCTTGGGCGGCGCATTGCTTTCGGCCACCAGCACGTCGCCGTTGGGCAGCACATAGACCCAGCGCGGGTGCTCCAGGCCGGTGGCCAGCGCCGTCACGCCCAGGCCGGCCATGGGTGTGGGCATCTGGCCCTCGGGCCAGCCCTTGGCCGGCGCGATGTTCACGGTGGGAATCAAACTCTTTTTGGGCGAAGGCAGCGTGGGGTTGGAACCCATGCCGGCTTCGGGCGGCAACAGGGCGGTGTCGCCGCAGGCCACCAGGCCGCCGACGATGGCGGCGCACAGCACGGGTGCAAGCCATGGCTTGACGGAAAAATGGGGGGCGCGCATAGATTCTCCCTGGTACCGCGCCGCATCAGCACGGCGCCCCGTCCAGTGTGCGCGCCGGGCGCCGGCCGCGCTGTCAGCCGGCCCCACGGGGCTTTGTCAGCGCCGGTCCCGCCTCAGCCCGGCAACAGCGGCAGGTCTGCCTTCTTCAGCGTGCGCAGCACAAAGCTGGACTTGCTGTGGCGTATGCCCTTGATCTTGTAGAGCCGCTCGCGCAGCAGGCGCTCGTAGTCCTTGGTGTCGTGCACCGCGATGCGCAGCAGGTAGTCGTACTCGCCGGACACCAGGTAAGCCTCAATGACTTCGGGGATCGCGGCCAGCGTTTCGCCGAATTTCTCCAGTGTGTTGTCGGAATGGCTGTCCAGCGTGACCTGCACCATCACTGTGTCGCCCAGGCCCAGCGCCTGCGCGTTGAGGCGCACCGTGTAGCCCTCGATCACGCCGGCTTCCTCCATCTTCTTGATGCGGCCCCAGCAGGGCGAGGGACTCAGGCCCACGGCCTGGCCTATGTCCTGCAGGCTGGTGCGCGCATCGGCCTGCAAAACCTGAAGGATTTTCCGGTCTAAAGTGTCCATCCGGCTAATTTATCTGATTTTTGAGAATTTGCAGATTTTTTATCTGTATCTGGCAAATTCAGCAGCAAATCAAGCAAATTCTTCGGCTGCACCCGGGCGATACTTCTTTCATGGCAACGGGCTTACCGGTCCGCCCGCCAAGACACAGCCTCCAGCAAGTTACCGCTCGCTGGGGGCTTTGATTTTTTGGGGTGCTGGCTGCCGAAGCCGTGCTCAGGCGCTACCCACAGCGCACTGCAGCCGCAGCTCCAGGCAAACCCCGTTCTCCAGGTTGTGCGCGGTGATGGTGCCGCCCATTTTGGCCATATAGGTTTTGGCGACAAACAGGCCCTGGCCGCGCTGGCCCGGCGCGCCGCCTTCGGCATCAGGCAGGCCGGACACGCCGTATTCAAAGATCTTGTCCAGCATGCCGGCTTCTATTTGAGGGCCCAGGTTGCTGATGGCGATCACCGCCTCGGGCGCGGTGCCTTCCTGCGCCTGAAGGGACAGCGTGATGCGGATCAGGCTGCCGGGCAGGCGGTAGCGCTCGGCATTGCGCAGCACGTGCGAGACCACGTCTTCCAGCGAATACTCATCGGCGCGCACCGTCACGGGCTGGGCCAGGGGCTCAAAGGCCACGCCGGGAATGCCGGCCGCCGCGGCGTTGCGCGCCACGTGGCGCAGGAATTCGTTGGCGTCCAGCGTCTGCACGTTGAGTGCGGTGGACTCGAAGGCCTCGCTGGGCGAAGCGCTGCCGTAGAGCACGCGCACGGCCTGCTGCATGCGGCTGATGTAGCGGTGCGCCGGGTCGTCCACGCTGCCGTGCAGCACCATCAGCGACTGCAGCGGCGACATGATTTCATGGCCGACCGCATGCCAGGTGTCTTTTTCCTGGGCCACGCGGATCTGCTCGCGGCGCACGTCCTCGTTCACGCGCTGCAGCAGGTCCTGCAGGCCGCCGGCCAGCACGCCCAGCTCGTCGCCGCCGCGCAGGTCGGCCAGGTCGACCGCCGCCAGGCTGTCGCTGGCGCGCACGCCCTTGGACACCGTGGCGGCGCGGCGGGTCAGTTCGGTGATACGGCGGATGATGCGCAGCTCGATGGCCAGCCAGGTCAGGAAGATGGCCAGCAGCATGCCGCCGACAAACCAGGACACGCGCGTGGCCACGGCTGTGAGGGCCTTGTTGACGCTGCGGATGTCGCCGGTCAGCGTGAGTTCGTAGCGACCCAGCGGCGTGCTGATGATGTCGGTGCTGTTGACGGGCGCGTCATAACCCTCGACCTGCAGCCGGCGTATCAGCCAGGCGATCAGCGGCGAGGAACGCTCCGTGGCTTCCGCGCCGGACAGCGCCACGACGTCGGCGCCGGCGCCGGCGGCGCCCAGCTTGCGTATGCGCAGCTTTTCGCCGGGCAGCAGCAAGGGCGTCAGCTCGGACCACGAGAAAGGCGCGGTCGCGCCTGGCGCGTTGCTGTCGAACAGGGGCTTGCCCTCGCCAGGGGCCAGCATCTCGACCTGCACCTTGATCTGGTCCAGGTCCGCGGGCGGCCAGACAATGCCCGCCGGGCCTTTGGCAAACAGCGCCTCGCGGAACAGCTCCACCGGCAGGCGCACGCTGACGAAGGCACGCCGGGCGCAATCCGGGCCGGCGGCCGCGCCGTCCACGCAGCGGCCGTCTTGCCAGAGCCAGCCGCGGAAATCGCGCACCGGCCGGCTGGCGGGTGTGATGGGGCCGTCGTCGGCAAAGCCCACCAGGCGGCCCCGGGTGTTGGCGAAGGGCGAGGCGTTGCGGCCTTCATCCGTGGCCTGCATCGCCTGGAAGGGCGCGATCCAGCGGTAATGCTGCCCGCGCATGTCCACCGTGATGCGGGCACGGTGCGCCTGGCTCAAGTCCAGCGTGCCCGAGGTGTGCGACACCAGCGGCCCGCTGTTGAAGCTGCCCACGGCGTAGAGAAAGCCGCCGGCAAAGGGATTGTTGCCGACCGCCACGCACATCGAGGCCGCATCGGGGTATTGCACCAGGCAGCCGGCCATTTCCACCGCCTGCTGGGCCTTGTTGCGGTCGTCGAAATCGAGGGCCGAAAACGGCAGCACCAGCGGGCGCAGCGGCGTCACCGCATGGTCGTAGGCCGTGGGATTGAGCAGCACCAGCTGGCCGGTGGGGTGGCGCAGCTTGGCCGCGATCTGCGCCTGGTTCTTGCGAAAACCGTCCTGGTAGTTGCGGTAGCTGCGCTCTTTTTCATCCTGCAGCACGGCGACGGCCAGCGCGATGGTGGCCAGCCCCAGCAGGAAAAAAGCGCCGCGAAAGAAAACCCGCAGGCCGAAGGGCACGCGCGCCGGCAGCAGGCGCTCCACGCCCAGGCGGGTGGGCAGCTTCACGCCTGGCCCTTGCCGCGCGCAGCCTCGGCCGCTTCGGCCCAGCGAAAGCCGCGCATGGGGACGTTCTCGATGCCGTCGAACGTTGTGTCGATTTCCTTGAAGGCGTCGCGTATGGTGCTGACGTGCTTGCGGATGTTGTCGCGGTTGCGCCCGCTTTTCACCACCAGGTACAGGTCCTCGTAGCTGACCACCTCGCCGCGCCGCGCGTGCAGCGCCGCCAGGATGCGCTGCGCCGTCAGCGGCAGGTTCACGCGCTGGCCGCGCCAGATGGCGGTGTTCTGGCGCAATGGGTCAAGTTGCAGTTCCTGGTTGTTGCCCGCGGGTGCCTTGCCCGCGGGTTTTGTTTTGGCGCTGCGCAGGATGTCCAGGAAGGTCTCGATGAAGTCGGCTTCCTCGAAGGTGGTTTTTTGCAGGTAGTCCCAGGCGTCCAGGGCTTTCATGATGCTGCGGTAAATGGCCGCCGGCATGGCCGAGACCACCAGCACCGGCGTGCCCTGCCGCTGCTTGTTGATGGCGTTGATGATGGCCACGCCGGCGTGGCGTTCGCGCCCCAGTTCGATGTCCAGCACCACCGCGTCATAGCCTTCGCGGGCGATGGCGGCTTCGGCGTCGTCGCGGTTGAACCACTGGTCGACCTGTATGCCCGGCCTGGCCGATTCAATCCAGCCCTTGAGCTGCCTGCTCATGGGCAGGTCGTCTTCAATTACGGCAATTTTGGTCATGGGGTGTGCGGTAGGGGTTGGCTTCATTATGGGCGCGGGCCGCGCCCGGCCGTGTGAGTGTTTCTTCCGTTGGCGGACGATTGCCGCCCGCCGCAGCGCGCAAAGACACCGCGTGGCCTCATTGAATGCTCCGGGCCCGCTCCGAACAATGGAGGCCAGAGAGAACACAGCCCGTGCCTCTCGCCAAACCATCGGAGGAGCCCACCATGAATTTACGTTTCACCCGCATCGCCTTGCGCCTGCGCGCCATCTTTTCCAGGGGAGTGCACGGCACTCGCCGTATCGCCGCGACGGGCGTGCAGCGCGCCGCCGGGGCCGGCGGCTTGATGATCGCCACCGCCGTGGCGGCCGGAGCCGGTTACCTGCTGTGGGTGCACCCGCCCATGGAGTCGGTGGCGCGCGGCGACGTGGCGATACGTACCAACCAGCTGACCGGCGGCGTCGATGAGTTCCGCGAAGGTTCGCTGCTGGTGCTGCCCGGCCTGCACGAAGTGCGCACCTTCTCGCTGCGCGACCAGGTCTACCGCCCCGAAGGCAGCAGCCGGGCCGATGGCCCCTCGCCCTTCCAGTCGGTCGAAGGCATGTCGCTGGGCGTGGACCTCACGGTGCGCTATGCGCTGGACCCGGCCAAGGTCAACGCGCTGTCGAAAAACCTGCCCGACGACATCGCCGGCCAGATCGTGCAGCCCGCCGTGCAGGGCGTGATCTACAAAATCTTCACCCGCTACACCGTGCGGGAAATCTTCTCGAGCAAACGCGCCGAGATCCAGCAGCTCATCGAAGCCGAACTCAAACCCAAGCTGGCGGCCGACGGCATCCTGCTGCGCACGGTGCAGATGGGCAAGGTCGACCTGCCCGCGGACTACCGCCACGGGATGGACAATCTGCTGGCCGAGGAGCTGGCGACGGAAAAAATGCGCTACACACTGGCCCTGAAGGAAAAGCGCGTCAAGGAAACCGAACTGGACGCGATGGCCGAAAAAGTGCGCCGCGAAACCAATGCCCAAGCGGCTGCCAGCGAACAGGTGATCGCCGCCAAAGCACAGGAAGAAGCCATGAAACACGTGCTGCCCTTCAAGCAAAAGCAAATCGAGCAGCGCCAGCTCGAGGCCGAAGCCGACAAGCAGTCGCGCATCCGCACCGCCGAAGGCAGTGCACAGGCCAGGCGCATCGAGGCCTCGGGCGAGGCGGATTCGCGCCAGAAGCTGGCCGACGCCGAAGCCTACCGGCTGGACCGCGTGGGCAAGATCAACAGCGAGCAGATGGCGCGTGAAGGCGTGCTGATCACGCGGCACCCGCTGCTAATCCAGAAAACCATGGCCGACAAGCTCAGCGACAAGATCACCGTGATCATCGCCCCGCCCTCCACCAGCGGCGGTTTTGTGGGCGCGGGCCTGCTGGGCAGCGCGCCCAAGGCCGGCCGCACCGTGGCGCAGGCTACGCACGGCGCCGAAACGCAAGACGACAAAGAAGAGGCCGAATAATGATCACCACCGCACTCCTGACTTTGGCCATCGTGACGCAGGACCAGGCCACCCTGCGCGCCGCGCCGCGCGATTCAGCCGCGCAGCAGGCGGCGCTGTGGCAGGGCGACGCGCTCGAGATCCGCGGCCGGCGCATGGACTACCTGCAGGTCTACGACCACAGGCGAGAACGCGCGGGTTTCATCCACGTCAGCCAGGTGCGCACCGTCTCGCTGCAACCCGAAGACGCGCCGCAGCTGCTGTCGGTGGTGCGCTTCCTGCGCGAAAGCCCGGGCGCCGAAGCCCTGGGCATTGCCTACACCGCCGCTTACCTCAAGGCCGCGCCGGCCGAGGCCATAGGCGCCGAAGCCTTCGACGCGCTGGGCACCATGGCCGAGCGCCTGGCGCGCCGCGCCTCCATCAAACACGGCAAGGCCACCAGCGACGTGATCTCCGCGCACGTGGAAGTGGCGTCTTTTTACGGCGTGGGCTTCAAGGGCTATGAGCAGGGCGGCAGCATGCAGCTTTGCTACAACGGCGAGGCCTTTCGCCGCGTGCTGGCCCTGCCGTCGGACGCGGAGCAGCGCACCCGCGCCGCGCTGGCCGTGACCCGCCCCGACTGCATGAGCCCCGACCTGCATCCGCAGGAACGCCTGGTGCAGGACCAGTGGCGCGCCGAGGTGCTGGACAAAATCAGCGCCGCGCAGTTCGCGCAGCTGTCCGAAGTCAGCAAAAACCGCTTGCACCTGCGCCGCGCGGGCGTGTTTGCCAGCCTGGCATTCGAGCAGGCGCGCCGCGCCGAAGCGCCCACGGCAGCCGCCCAGCGTGCCCTCGCGGAACTCGCCGCGGTGAACAAGCTGGAACTGACCGACAACGACCGCCAGGACTACAACGACGCGGCGATCCGGGTGGGTGCCTCGCGCTGGGCTGCCGAAACCGCGCTGCCCCGCTTCGCGAAACTGACCCTGGCCACCGAGACCGGCCAGGCCGGCGAAACCTGCGTGGCGCTGTATGAAAACAAGGCCGACGGCAAATCCGGCAAGGAGGCCGTGGCCAAACGCTGCACCTACGGCATCGTCTGGGCGGCTTCCGCCAGCGCGCATCCCGACGGCCAGGCGCTGGCGCTTGCAGTGCAGCCGCTGGACGCCTGGCGTGAGCTGTGGGTGTTCCGCAAAAGCGCCGGGCAGTGGACGATTGAAGTGCTGCCGCCCGCGAGCAACGGCCCCGAACTCGGTTATGTGGAATTCGCCGGCTGGGTGCGCGGCGCGCCGCAACTGCTGCTGGCCCGCGAGACCCGGATCGCCGGGCGCCTGCGCCGCAGTTTCGAAGTGGCGCGCCTGGACACCCTGACGGCTGAGAAACAGGCCGGCGATCCCGGTACGCTGGCCGCGTTTCGCTGGCAGGACGCCGCGTGGAAGCGCCAGACGGTGATCCTGCGCTAGAAACTGTTTTAGAAGGCTGTTTTGTCGCTCAAGGTGTCGGCCGGCAGCTGGTCGATTTCCACCAGCAGCCGTGCCAGGCTACGGCCCGCCGCGCCCAGCAGTGCCCGGCCCTTGTCGGCGGTGGCGGCAGCGGCATTGCCAACCGCGCCGTGGGGGTTGTAATCCTGCATCTGCCAGGCCAGCTTGGCGCTGCGGCCGTCGCCCAGGAGGCTGAATTTTTCGGCGCGGTCCTGCGAGGTCGAATGAAAGTTCTGCGCCTTCGCCATGTCGACCTGCTCCGGCTTGAGCGCCAACATCATGGAAGTTTCGATCTCGCCCGCATGGATGCCGAAGCGGTGTTCCGTGGCGCTGAACAAATCGTTCACCGGCTTGCCGTCTTCACCCATGAGCGGCAGGTTGAACCAGTTCACGCTGTAGACCAGCATGCCCAGCCGCGCCCGCAAGTCGCGCGCCACGACGTCGAGCAGGCCGACCTGGCCGCCGTGCGAATTGAGCAACACCAGCTTTTTGACACCCGTCTGCGCGACCGATTCGGCCAGCTCGGTCCAAAGCCGTATCACCGTTTCGGCTTTGAGCGTGAGCGTGCCGGCAAAGCGCGTGTGCTCGGGGCTGAAACCCACGGCCTGCGTGGGCAAAAACAGAACCGGCTGCGCGGCCGGCAGGTGCGGCAAGGCGGCTTCGATCACGCCCTCGACCAGCGTCGCATCCACATTGAGCGGCAGGTGCGGGCCGTGCTGCTCTGTGGCCGCCACCGGCAGTACTGCTATGCAGCGGGCCAGGTCCAGCTTGGCGAAGTCCGGGGTTTTGAGGGTGGACCAGTGGCGGGGAGGGGTTGGGGTGGGCATGGGGTGTATTTTGGGGTATTTGCGCGATGGCGGATGAGGCTCTTTCTTATTAGCTTCCTCTGAGTTCTTTGCTGAGGGCGGTTGGCCGGGGGTTGCCCGGCGGCAACTTACTTTTCTTTTGCTTCGCCAAAAGAAAAGTAAGCAAAAGAAAAGGCGACCCTGGTTGCTGCGTCCCTTCGCTTCGCTACGGGCAACCTGCGGTGCTCGGTTCAGGCGGGGTCTCGCTAAACT
>NZ_JBFUCN010000044.1:0-25986 GCF_056405195.1 Polaromonas sp. P1_H6 | reverse complement strand
GCTGGGCCGAGGAGCGCAGACGTAGGCGGATCAGGGATCGCGTTGTTTGAGCGAAGCGCAGCGTAGCGAGTTTAGCGAGACCCCGCCGTAGTCGAGCACCGCAGGTTGCCCGAAGCGAAGCGTAGGGACCCAGACTGCGGGTCGCCTTTCTTTTGCTTACTTTTCTTTGGCGAAGCAAAGAAAAGTGAGTCGCCGCCGGGCGACCCCGGCCAGCAACCCTCCGCAGCGAGCGCCCCGCCGGAGCAAGACCGGCAAAGACTACCGAACTCCATCAGCCTTAAACATAGCCTTAATCCCCCTAACAGCCTGCCGAATCCGCGCCTCATTCTCAATCAAAGCAAACCGAACATAGTCATCCCCGTGATCGCCAAAGCCAATCCCCGGCGACACACAAACCTTGGCCTTGTCGAGCAGCTGCTTGGCAAACTCCAGCGAGCCAAGCTTGCGATAGGCCTCCGGGATCCGCGCCCAGATGTACATCGAGGCTTTGGGGCAATCCACCGGCCAGCCGGCTTCGATCAGGCCTTTGTAGAGCACGTCGCGCCTGGCCTGGTATTGCGCGGCGATGTCTTTCACGCATTGCTGGTCGCCTTCCAGCGCGGCGATCGCGGCCACCTGCAGCGGCGTGAAGGTGCCGTAGTCGTGGTAGCTCTTGATGCGGGCCAGCGCCGCCACCAGGTCGGGGTTGCCGACCATGAAACCGACGCGCCAGCCGGCCATGTTGTAGCTCTTGGACAGGGTGAAGAACTCCACCGCGATGTCCTTGGCGCCCGGCACCTGCATGATGGACGGCGCTTTCCAGCCGTCGAACACGATGTCGGCATAGGCTAAATCGTGCACGACGAAGATGTCGTGCTTGCGCGCCAGCGCGATGACCTTCTCGAAAAACTCCAGCTCCACGCACTGGGCCGTCGGGTTCGAGGGGAAGCCCAGCACCATCATCTTGGGCTTGGGGTAGCTGCCGCGTATGGCTTTTTCCAGCTCGGCAAAAAAATCCGTGTCCGGCGTCAGCGGCACCGAGCGTATGTCGGCGCCCGCGATCACCGCGCCGTAGATGTGGATGGGGTAGCTCGGGTCCGGCACCAGCACGGTGTCGCCGCGGTCCAGCGTGGCCAGCATCAAATGGGCCAGGCCCTCCTTGGAGCCTATGGTCACGATGGCCTCGCTGTCCGGGTCTATGGCCACCTGATAGCGGCTCTGGTACCAGTGCGCGATGGCGCGCCGCAGCCGTGGGATGCCTTTGCTGGCCGAATAACCGTGGGTGTCGGGGCGCTGGGCCACCTCCACGAGTTTGGACACGATGTGCGCCGGTGTGGCGCCGTCGGGGTTGCCCATGCTCATGTCGATGATGTCCTCGCCGCGCCGGCGCGCCGCGAGTTTCAGCTCGGCCGTGATGTTGAAGACGTAAGGGGGAAGGCGGTCAATGCGCGCGAATCGGCGCTTGCCTGGAGAAGCAGACATAGAAGGAGACTTTCACGTGAGCGCCCGGAACCGTCCGAGCGACGTGGCCGGCAATGGGGCCGGCCCGAAAACATCCTAACCGAAAAGCCGCTTAAAAAATCCTGGGTGTTGTTGCGCCGCCATGCATTTACGCCCTCTTCAAAAGGAAGAGAGAAAGAAAAGAGCGGAACCGCACCAGAAGGAACTCCAGCGCCAACACCAAAACAAATCCACAGGCATACGCCAGCACGTCCATCCAGTCGGCCACCGAGCCCAGCACAATCCGCAGCACCCGGTTCTCGACATGCCAGCCGTTCACGGCCGCCACATACTGGGCAAGCTCGACCCCGCAGCCCACCCCAAACGCGGCCAGCGCCAGGCCGGCAGTGTTGGCCTTGATCACTGTCTTGAACAGAAAGTACACCCACACCACCGCCAGCACGTCGCCGACAAAACCCCGCAGCCAGGGGTGGTGCGACCACACGGTCGCGATCAGCACTTCAATGATGAAGATGAACACGGCCCACAGTGCCGCCTCGCGGTCAAAACGCAGCTTCATGCAGGGGCCCCCGCGTCAGTCAGGCACATGGATGCGCGCCTTCACATGCTTGAGGTTGGCCACGATGGTGAAGGTCATCACCACCAGCAGCGACCAGGAACTCCATTTGCCCACATGCACGAGGGACCAGGCGCCGAGCTGGTTGGGGTAGTGCCACAGGCTGAAGAAGGTGCTGATGTTCTCCGCCACCCAGATAAAAAACCCGATCAGCAAAAATCCCAGCAGCAAGGGCATGCTGCGATCCCGGTCATAGGGCCGGAAGATCACCGAAGACCTCGCGTACAAGCCCGCCAGGCAAGCCGCGATGTACCAGCGGTAGTCGCCCCAGAAATGGTGCGTGAAAAAATTGGCATACACCAGCACCGCGATCACCACGGCCATCCAGTGAGGCGGGTGATGCCGGATGCGCAGGTCGAACAGGCGCCATGCCTGGATGATGTAGCTGCCCACCGCCGCATACATAAAGCCCGAAAACAGCGGCACGCCGAACAGCTTGGTATAGGCAAAGTCCGGGTAGCTCCAGGACTGGATGGATCCCGAGGTCTTGAAGACCTCCAGCGCGAACCCCACCACGTGAAAGAGGCAGATGGCTTTGAGTTCGTCCAGCGTTTCCAGTCTGGCCAGCACCATCCAGCCCTGGATCAGCAGCGCGATCACCAGCAGCAGGTCATAGCGCGGAATACCCGCCACACCGGCGCGCGGCACCAGGAACACCGCCGCAAAAAACAGCCCGGCAAACAGGCAGGCCCTCGCCTCCTTGAGGCCGAAGCAGCCGAACTCCACCAGGAAGCGGCGAAATCCCGACAACCCCGCGTGCGTTTTCTCCCGGATCAGCCAGTTGTCCAAGGCCAGCAAAGCCATCGGCGCGTACCTTTTTATTGATTGTTTTTCAGAGCCGGCTTGTCGCGCCCGCAGGGGTGGATCCCGCGGCAGCCAATTCGGCGACCGCTGCGATTCTACGTTCGCGCCCGGGGAGCGAATCCCGGCGCGCCCGCAGTCATAAAAAAGCCCGGCAGAAGCAGGGCTTTGATTCGGCGCCGGCAGGCAAAGCGCTAGATCGCCACCAGCTGCCGCACGCCGTTGGTTTCCATGTCCTTGCCCTGCCCGCGCGCGATGAACTCGCCGCGCTCCATCACCAGGTAGTCGTCGGCCAGTTCCTGCGCGAAGTCGTAGTACTGCTCCACCAGCAGGATGGCCATGTCGCCCCGGTCCGCCAGCATGCGGATCACGCGGCCTATGTCCTTGATGATGCTGGGCTGTATGCCCTCGGTTGGTTCGTCCAGGATCAGCAGCTTGGGCTTGGCCGCCAGCGCGCGTGCAATGGCCAGTTGCTGCTGCTGCCCGCCCGACAGGTCGCCGCCGCGGCGGTTCAGCATCTGCTTGAGTACCGGGAACAGTTCATAGAGTTCGGCCGGGATGGGGGTCGACGCGCTCTTGTAGGCCAGGCCCATGCGGAGGTTCTCTTCTACCGTGAGGCGGGCGAAGATTTCGCGGCCTTGGGGGACGAAGCCTATCCCTGCTCTTGCCCGTTCATAGGGGGTGCTGGATTGGATTTGTTTGCCGTCGAAGTCGATTGTTCCGGTTTTGATCGGAACGAGGCCCATTAAGGATTTCAGGAGCGTTGTTTTGCCTACGCCGTTGCGGCCCAGGAGGACTGTTACCTTGCCCAGGTGGGCGTCCAGGCTCACGTCTCTGAGGATGTGGGAGCCGCCGTAGTATTGGTTGATGTTTTTGGCTATGAGCATATGGGTTCCTTACTCTTGCCGGAGGGGTTCTGATTGGAGCGCGCTCTGCTGAGGGTGGCTGGCCGGGGTTGCCGGCAGCAACTCACTTTTCTTTGCTTCGCCAAAGAAAAGTAAGCAAAAGAAAGGCGACCCGCAGTCTGGGTCCCTACGCTCCGCTTCGGGCAACCTGCGGTGCTCGACTCCGGCGGGGTCTCGCGCAAACTCGCCTTCGGCTCAAACAAGCGCGATCCCTGATCCGCCTCCGTCTGCGCTCCTCGGCCCAGCCAGGACGGGGCAATCGGGAACGGGGACAAAGACAAACAAGGACTCGCCGTGGCGAGTCCTTGTTTCTTAAGGTATTCGGTATTGGTATTCGGCTGTTTGGATTTCTTCTCCCCGCTCCCACCCCTTGTGGATGCGCCGAGGAGCGGAGGTCCAGACGGATCAGGGATCGCGTTGTCTGAGCGAAGCGAGTTTAGCGAGACCCCGTCTGGACCGAGCACCGCAGGTTGCCCGTAGCGCAGCGGAGGGACGCAGCAACCAGGGTCGCCTTTTCTTTGCTTACTTTCTTTTGGCGAAGCAAAAGAAAGTGAGTCGCATGCCGGGCGACCCCGGCCAGCAACACTCAGCAGCGAGCGCACCGCCGGAGCAAGAACCGGCGTCAATACCCCAGCCCGAACGGAGATCGGCTTATCTCCCAAGATAAACCTCTATAACCCGCTCATCCGCCTGCACCTGATCCAAGGTGCCCTGCGCCAGCACCGAGCCGTCGCAAAGGACGGTGACGATTTCCGAAATCGTCTTAATGAAACTCATATCGTGCTCCACCACCATCAAGGAATGCTGCCCCTTGAGCGTAAGGAACAACTCAGCCGTCCGCGCAGTCTCCTCATCGGTCATGCCCGCCACCGGCTCGTCGAGCAGCAGCAACTTCGGATCCTGCATCAGCAGCATCCCGATCTCCAGCCACTGCTTCTGCCCATGGCTCAGGTTGCCGGCCAGCCGCCCCACGCTGTCGGCCAGGTGAATCGTCACCAGGATTTCGGCCAGGCGGTCGCTTTGGGCGGAGTCCAGCCTGAAGAACATCGAGTGCTTCACGCCTTTGTTGGTCTTCAGGGCCAGCTCCAGGTTTTCAAACACCGTGAGCTGCTCGAACACCGTGGGCTTCTGGAACTTGCGGCCTATGCCCAGCTGGGCGATCTCGGCTTCCTTGTGGCGCAGCAAATCTATCGTGCTGCCGAAGAACACCGTGCCTTCGTCGGGCCGGGTCTTGCCGGTGATGATGTCCATCATCGTGGTCTTGCCGGCGCCGTTGGGGCCGATGATGCAGCGCAGCTCGCCGGGCGCGATGTCCAGGCTCAGCTTGTTAATCGCCTTGAAGCCGTCAAAGCTCACGCTCACGTCTTCGAGATACAGGATGCGGCCGTGGGTGACGTCGACCTCGCCGGCGGGGTGGGCCACACGGCTGCCGCTGGCGCTGCGGCCGCCGGATTCGGTATTGGATTTGCCGGCTTCGAGCGCAGCCAGGCGCTCTTCCACGCGGCGCGCGCCTTGTTCGAGCAGGTCGGGGGTCATTTGGCACCGCCTTTGCGCAGCTTTTTCACCAGGCCCACCACGCCATCGGGCAGGAAGAGCGTGACGCTGATGAACAGCGCGCCCAAAAAGTACAGCCAGAACTCAGGGTAGGCCACGGTCAGCCAGCTCTTGGCGCCGTTGACGATAAAGGCGCCGACTATTGGTCCAATCAGGCTGGCACGGCCGCCCACCGCCGCCCAGATCGCAATCTCGATCGAATTGGCCGGGCTCATCTCGCTGGGGTTGATGATGCCGACCTGCGGCACATACAGCGCCCCGGCTACACCGCACATCACGGCCGAGATCACCCAGATCGTGAGCTTGTAGCCCAGCGGGTTGTACCCAGAGAACATCACGCGCGTTTCCGCGTCGCGTATCGCCTGCAGCACACGGCCGAACTTGCTGCCCACCAGCCATTTGGCGAACAAAAAGAAGCCCAGCAGCGTCAGGCCCGTCAGCACAAACAGCGTCATGCGCATCGAAGGCGTGGCCAGCGGGATGTTCAAAATGCGCTTGAAATCGGTAAAACCGTTGTTGCCGCCGAAACCCGTCTCGTTGCGGAAGAACAGCAGCATGGCCGCAAAGGTCATGGCCTGGGTGATGATCGAAAAATACACACCCTTGATGCGCGAGCGGAAAGCGAAGAAGCCGAACACAAAGGCCACGATGCCCGGCACCGCGACGATCAGGAACAGCGTCGCCGCAAAGCTGTCGCTGAAAGTCCAGTGCCAGGGCAGCACCTTCCAGTCCAGAAAGACCATGAAGTCCGGCAGGTCGCTTTTGTAATTGCCGTCGCGGCCGATCTGCCGCATCAAATACATGCCCATGGTGTAGCCGCCCAGCGCGAAGAACACGCCATGCCCCAGCGAGAGGATGCCGGTGTAACCCCAGATCAAATCCATCGCCAGCGCGCAGATCGCGTAGCACATGATCTTGCCCAGCAGCGCCACCGCATAGGTGCTCATGTGGAACATGCTGCCCTCGGGCACCCAGAGATTCAGCATGGGCGCGATAGCGCAGACGGCGATCAGCGCCATCATGAAGGCGCTCCAGCCGCCGCGCGTCAGCAGCGGACCCTTGGCGGGAAGATGCACGCGGGAGGCCGCGGTGTTGGGGGTTGCCATCGGGGTGCTCATGATCAGGCTTCTGCGCTGCGGCCCTTCATCGCGAAGATGCCCTGCGGCCGCTTCTGGATGAAGATGATGATGAAGACCAGCACGGCGATCTTGGCCAGCACGGCGCCCGTCCAGCCTTCGAGGAATTTGTTGAGGATGCCCAGGCCCAGCGCGGCATACACCGTGCCCGCCAGCTGGCCCACGCCGCCCAGCACCACGACCATGAAGGAGTCGACGATGTAGCCCTGGCCCAGGTCAGGCCCCACATTGCCCACCTGGCTCAGCGCGCAGCCGGCCAGGCCCGCGATGCCCGAGCCCAGCGCGAACGCGTAGGTGTCGACACGCGCGGTGTTGACGCCCATACAAGAGGCGATAGGCCGGTTCTGCGTGACGCCGCGCACAAACAGGCCCAGGCGTGTGCGGCTGATCAGCCAGGCCACGCCCAGCAGCACCGCCACCGCAAAGACAATGATCACCAGGCGGTTGTAAGGCAGCGAGAGGTTGCCCAGCACCTGCACACCGCCGCTCATCCACACCGGGTTTTCGACACCGACGTTCTGCGCGCCGAAGATGGAGCGCACCAGCTGCTGCAGCATCAGGCTGATGCCCCAGGTGGCCAGCAAGGTCTCCAGCGGCCGGCCGTAGAGGAAGCGGATCACGCCGCGCTCCAGCGCCGCGCCCATCAGCGCCGAGGCCATAAAGGCCACAGGCACGGCCGCCAGCAAATACCAATCAAACAGGCCCGGCAGGTAGCGCTGGAACAGGCCCTGCACCACATAGGTGGCGTAGGCGCCAATCATCATCAGCTCGCCATGCGCCATGTTGATGACGCCCATCAGCCCGTAGGTGATGGCCAGGCCCAGCGCCACCAGCAGCAAAATGCTGCCCAGGCTGATGCCGCTGAAAATCGCGCCCAGCTTGTTGCCCCATTCGAGCGAGGCCTCGACCTTGGCCAGCGCCGCCTGCAGCGCCACCTTGACGTCGGCATCGGTTTCGGTGCCCAGGCGTTCTATCAGCACGGTTTTGGTGGCGGGGTTTTTGCTGCCGGCCAGCTGCGCGGCAGCGGCCAGGCGCTTGGCCTTGTCGCTGCTGCCCAGCAAGATGGCCGAGCGCATCAGCTCCAGCTGGTTTTTCAGTTCGGGCACGGTCTCGGCCGCGTAGGCCTTTTCGATCAGCGGCAGGCGGGCCTCGTCGTTATCACCGCCCAGGGTCTTGATCGCGTCGCGCCGCTGCTTTTCATCCTTGGAGAACAGCTTCAGCGCCGCCAGCGCGTTGTCGATCTCGCTGCGCATCAGGTTGGGGTTGATCACGTCTTCCGCGTCGGCCGGCAGCGGCGTCTCGGCGCCCGTGATCGGGTCAAAAGCCTTGTCGTCCTTCACGACAAACACCTTGTCGCCTTTGGTCTTCACCGCGTCGTCGCTCAATGCCTGGATAAACGCCGCCGTCTTGTCGTCGGCGACAGCCGCGGCTTTGGCCAAAACCGCCACCCGCGCCTCCGTCTCGCCCAGGGCCATGCCCTTGACCTCATCGGCGGTCAAGGCGTGGGCATGGGCTGCTGTCAGAAGCGTGAGGAAGGCGAGAAGTAAGTGGCGTAGCAGCATGTGGAAAGAACCTGTAGGTTGGGCGCGCACCAGCTTATCGGTGGGGCGCCCAGACTGCAACTTCCTTGTGAGCGCCGGTCTTGTTCAGTGAGCAAGAACCGGGCCGCGGCTGTCGGGTGGTGAAGGCCGCTGGCCCCCATCCCAACCTTCCCCCAGCGGGGGAAGGAGCCAGAAATGAATGATTGGGACTTGTCCCCTCCCCCACTGGGGGAGGGTTAGGGTGGGGGCCAACCGGCCTAAACCCACCCACAGCCTCTTGCTCCTCACTCAGTCAAGATTGGAAGAAGCGTAGCGAGCGGGCCAAGGTGGGTTCTGCGGCGCGGAACCGTACACCAGTACGGTGAGCACCGCAGAGCCCAGATTGGCTCGCGCAGTAGCTTCTTACTTCTTGACAGGCTCGTCGGGCTTCTTGTCGTTCCCTTCAATGTATGGAGACCATGGCTTGGCCTTCACAGGACCAGGCGTCTTCCACACCACATTGAACTGCCCATCCGCCTTGATCTCGCCGATAAACACCGACTTGTGCAGGTGGTGGTTCTTCTCGTCCATCTTGCTCACGATGCCCGAGGGTGCGTTGAAGGTCTGGCCGGCCATGGCGGCGATCACCTTGTCGGTATCCGTGGACTTGGCCTTCTCAACCGCCTGCTTCCACATGTTGATGCCGATGTAGGTGGCTTCCATCGGGTCGTTGGTCAAAGGCTTGTCGGCGCCGGGGAGCTTCTTGGCCTTGGCGTAAGCGGACCACTTCTTGATGAACTCGGTGTTGGCCGGGCTCTTGATGGACTGGAAGTAGTTCCAGGCAGCCAGGTGGCCGACCAGGGGCTTGGTATCCACGCCGCGCAGCTCTTCTTCACCGACCGAGAAGGCCACCACGGGCACGTCTTTGGCCTTCAGGCCGGCATTGCCCAGCTCTTTATAGAAAGGCACGTTGGAGTCGCCGTTGATGGTCGACACCACGGCCGTCTTGCCGCCTTGCGAGAACTTCTTCACGTCAGCCACGATGGTCTGGTAATCGCTGTGGCCGAAGGGTGTGTATTTCTCGTCGATGTCCTTGTCGGCCACGCCCTTGCTCTTCAAATAAGCGCGCAGGATCTTGTTGGTCGTGCGGGGGTAGACATAGTCGGTACCCAGCAGCACCCAGCGCTTGGCGCCGCCGCCGGCCTTGCTCATCAAATAGTCAACGGCAGGAATCGCCTGCTGGTTGGGCGCCGCGCCCGTGTAGAACACGTTCTTGGACAGCTCTTCACCTTCGTACTGCACGGGGTAGAACAGCAGGCCGTTCATTTCTTCCACAACCGGCAGCACCGACTTGCGCGACACAGACGTCCAGCAGCCGAAAATCACGGCGACCTTGTCCTGGCCCAGCAGCTGCTTGGTCTTTTCAGCGAAGAGCGGCCAGTTGGAGGCCGGGTCCACCACCACGGGCTCGAGCTTCTTGCCCATCACGCCACCCTTGGCATTGATCTCTTCGATCGCCATCAGGACGGTATCTTTCAGCGTGGTTTCAGAAATCGCCATGGTGCCCGACAGGCTGTGCAGCACGCCGACCTTGATCGTGTCCTGGGCAAAAGCGGGCACGGCGCCCAGGGCGGCCAGTGCGACGGCGGCGGTCATCGCCTTGAGGGTGAATCGACGTTGTTGTGTCATGGTGAATCCTCTCCGGTAGTAGATAGGTATGGGGACGTAAGAATCGCGTTTCGCTGCGCAAAAGCCTGTCAAACCAAGGCTTTAGGGCAACGATGAGTGGATTCTGGGGACCGGAGGGGGATTGGGGAATACGCCGGGTGGCGTACGTGGGGTGGGCCGCCACGGCCAAGCTAAATCAGCTTTAGCCCCCCAATTGGAGGATTTCAACTACCAGCGATCATGGTTAACTGGAGTCTGATGACAGAGGGGGCAAGTCACGCTCAGAGCATCTCGAGCGGACACTAAAACAAAAGGGGCTTTATGGGAACCATAAATGCGTCGATCTACCTGACCCTGCAGGGCAAGACGAAGGATGTGTCAGCTACGTTCAACGCACCAGACTGTCAGATAGAAGCCGGGGACTATTCAGGAGATTTCTTCTCCTTTCAACCCGAAGGCAGCACTCCTGATTGGGCCGAAGAGCTCAAAAAGTCAGCCGGTATCAGCATTACCGGCTCTTTTCCTGATATTGACTCCAAAACCGTCGGTGCGCTGCTAATGCTGCGACCTACGGGAGCGCGTAATCCGATACCTCCCGATCTGACAAATCGATATTTCATCCTGTCTTTCGGGTCAGGCTGGCAACGCCTTAATGATGACTGGCTTGAGCCAAACTTTGGCAGAACCGTTGCGCTAAATGTGCTCTCCATCGATCAGCTGCTGGAACTGCGTACAGAGCAGGTATTTGCGCTCCGACATATTTCGACGGATAGAGCGCCAATCGCATCAACAAAAGACACTTTTAATCTTGATGCGGATAGAGATCTACTTGAAGTTGTAGAAGGGAAGCTCAGTGGGATTCTTACAGTTCAAGGCGGCAAACCAACCGCGTCCAAGAAACTCGAAGGACTTCTCCCAAAGGGATCCAAAGTTCGCGGCGGACAAAGTTTACGAATCAGCTTGACGCTTAGCGACTTGAGTGCAGTCCTAGATGCATGCTTTGTTGAATTTCAGAACACAGGCTATCGGAAGATGTGGCCCGAAGTGGATTACCTTGTCCCGGTAAACGATACGAATTTGCAACTCAAACTCGAAAATGCCTTAGACACGCAACTTGGGTCGGCAAATTGGCCAAGCAGTTTAATGCTTGTCGCTCACGGGAAAAGAGGAAACTCTGAACTAACCCCCGACAGCTTCAGTTTAGGGAGAAAGCAAGTAGCAAAACAAGGATCCACAATTTCGACGCAAAATTTCTTGGCAGAAAGTGACTGGAGGAGTTTCCTAAAATCACAAAACCAATCCCCCTCACTGACAACGGCAAAAGGAACAGCTGTCCATTGCTTCGATGATCAGCTAAAGGAACTCTTCACCACTGACATTTTTTCGTGCCTCGCCACCGAGGTAAATTTGAATAATGTTCCGCATATATTGGCGGAAGGTCGTTGGTTCGCCGCAGAGCCAGCATTCCTCAAAACATTGCTGAACGAACTGCGCCTTTCAGTTCCAACCACCCCATCCTCTCTTCTGGCTTGGGACGGAGCTTCAAAAGAAGCTAAATACAACCAACTGGCCTCCGCTGCCGGCAAGTACTCCCTACTGGATGCGAAAAACATTCATTACGGCGGTGGGCAGTCGAAATTCGAAGTGTGTGATTTTCTTGACAACAAGAATAAGGCCATGTACTTCGTCAAGCGTGCGGATACCTCGGCACCACTAAGCCATCTTTGCGAACAAGTTCGGCGTTCGGTTGAACTACTGTTCTCCCCAAACCCAGGCTTTAGAACAGCTCTTTCCACGTACTCTACCAAGCACAAGATTTCAGTACATGCCGACCTAACCACCAGCCGCCCGTACGCAGGAACTTGGACACTGAGGGTTGTCGTTCTTACCCGTAAGAAGAAAAATCCTCTGGAGGAACTTCCACTATTTGCAAAGTGTTCACTACGGCGTCTTGCAAAACAGATGATTCAGTTAGGGCATCGTATCGAGTTCCTATTTCCGTAACAGGATTCCCCCCTCTCATTACCAGCCCACAATGCTAAAAACAAAGCTCGCCAAAAATTCCCCTTTATTCGGGAGCGGATTGGCAGTACTGAACAGATACTTCGAAAAGCGATTGCGGTGATATTGAAATCAATAGACCGCGACATCTAGATAAAAATACAAAAGGGATTTCGATATGGAAGGAGATCGCACATCAACAAAGATGCCAGAACTGCTCGTATTTTCCAGAGCTCTGGCGCTGGGCTTCGTGTTAGCCGAGGTCTTTCACGTCACATACATTGGCGGCAGCGGCTTGGCAGCCCAGATGGAACGCGTCGACTCACATCTTCGACTCGCAGCTGTCGGGGTAGTGTTGGCTGTATTAATTTGGTACGCGATATCGCGAAAATTGATTGGGAGCATGGCCCGACTCAGGCGTAGTCGAAGAGTTGACCTCCTGCTTTCGGTGTTACTTGGAGTTTGGGCAAACAGTATTCTTTTCTCATTCATGGAGCCATTCCATGAGCACGTAGCCAAAACCAATTCGCTATGGACGCTACTGTTGATAGCCTTCATTCTTCTAATGATCACTTCATCGCTCATTCGCGCATGGCTAGCCGGAAGAAAAGAGGACATCCCCCAACTTTATTTCCTGACTGACGACGAGATAGATAACCCAGCGGATGATGTACTCGCCAATCAAGATCAAGCTACGCGCTTTGCGAAGACAGTTCTTGAGAGCGGATCAAACAGTGGGCTTGTCTACGGCCTCGATGGGCCTTGGGGAACTGGAAAAACAAGTTTCATTAATCTAGCCAGTAACTATTGGAAATTCAACGCGAGCAGCGAGGTAATTGTTTTTCGATTCGAGCCACTGCGGTACGCGTCAGATCCCGATCTAGCGGAAAGATTTCTACGCGACCTTTCGGCCGAAATACAACACCAAATTTTTGTTCCTGAGTTCCGAGCGGCCGCCACACGCTATTCACGCATGCTAAAAGGGAAAGCCGATTTTTCCTTCCTTGGGTTCAAACTGGAGATCGAGCCATCCGTCGAAACTATTGACGAATTGCTGAAAGATATCGATGACGTACTAAAGCGGATTCGGCGTAGGCTCATAGTGGTGGTCGATGATTTGGATAGGCTAGAGCCCAACGCGGTAAACAACGTCTTGTTTACTGTCCGGCGCACTTTCAGACTCACTCAAGCTGCGTACATTCTCTGCTACGACACCGAGAATTTAATATCTAGCAAGGATGAAGGTGAGCGAGCCAGGCTGTTTCTTGAGAAATTTGTCAACATCAAGTTAAGCCTATTTATAGACCGCTCCTCCATCATTCGATTTTTAAGACGAGACTGGAATAAGGAAGAGGAAAAATACCAATCCATTCCCTCAGAAACGATGTTGAAGCTCGAGTCTATGTTGAGCGAACTCGCCGACATTCTTGAGGATGACGAACATACCTCGAAGTACATGTCCTTGATCGGGGACATGAGGAAATTAAAGCGCTTTGTAAACGCTATGCTGTTGATGCAGATCGAGAAAACAGATCTAGCACATACCGATTTTCATGGCCGTGATCTCATTAACTTGTTATTGCTTCACCTAAATTATCCTGGGATGTTCAGACGTATTTACATGGAGGAGACCGAAGACCGTTCCGGCATCTTCTCTATGAAAACGAGGTCTGGAGCAAGCGGGCGAGAGTACGTAAATGATGACGGCTACGACACTATTGTTGGGTCGTGTAAAGGCTTGGATCGGTTCCTATTGGATCAACTTTTCAGCGCGAGCTCGCTGGGATTAGATACATACGGTTCAGTCGATGAAAGCGTTTTGGCATCGCGGGCATGCTTCAATCACAAGCCTTATCGCAATCTTGAAGCTTATTTAACGCTCATTGTTAAATTTTCCGCGCCAGAACCAAGAAAGACGTTCAAGCTCTATCAAAATGCCGTCGCCAAAGTTATTGGAGGCGCACCTATTAATCAGATTTTGTCGGGCGACGAATTCAAACTAAACCGGGGGGAAGCCGCGCACGATCAGTTCTGGCAAATCTTGGTGAGTCAATCGTATGAATTCAGGAACGTCGTCGCAGATAACTCAATTGACACACTAGTCGAAAAACTACCGGCGTACTCATCGGTTGACGTTGGCGATCGCGGCCTACGACATCGGTCCATCTATACGTTGATCAGATTGCTTGATCGGGCAGGCTGGGGGAGAACTAGCGGTAAGAGACTTCCAAATACATCCCAGAATGTCATTGAGATCGCATACAGAATATACGGCGAGGATAAATATTCAGGGAACAGCTTGATTGATCGACTTGCAGCAGAGAACCGAGGCGTGCTCGGGTTATTTGATTTAATGCTTTTCCGTCTCCAGTGCAGCGCAGACAGGCAAGGGCAAATTTACAACTTACACACAGCTCTGATAGTCCACGATGACATGCTTGCGCCGACGAGTGGCCCGGTGACAGCTTTAGCAATTGCGGGAATGCGTACGATTTCTCAGCGTATTTTTTCACTTTTCAAATCGAGATACATTGACACGAAGCGAAATATTTTTGACGACACAGACGCGACCTCAGATGCAGATTTTCTGGGTGCCTCAGCCGAATTTCATTTTTCTCAAGCAACAGGTACGGAAGGAGAAGAAAAGCTACGGGATCTGATTCTCGGATCCCGTTCAATGACAAAGAATTTCGTTGTGTATCAGTTAGCCAACCGAAAGGCTGGCACGGGGTCAGGAGTCGGATGTGGGTATTACGACGCCACGGGAGCCGCTGACGGCGGAGAAATAGCCAAGCATGTTAATGACTACATGTTCGACGTATGCTTCAATCCCCAAGTCAGCCCTCGAAACATCGAGCATTTCTTGGACTACTGCCTTTCCAATTTAACTAGTGGAATTTGGTCTGGGGATGAAGAAGATGGCTATCACCCCACCAAGCAAGGACTTGCCAATGAGCTGAGTCCTGATATGTTGGCAAACTACTGGGGAAAGCATGGTGCGGCCATTAAGGCATCGAATTTAATCGCATCTGACAGAAGAGTGGTCACATTGAACTATGTTGTCACTTACGCTGCCGGTTTAATTCGCGTCTTCGATGTTTTGGATCAGATTTCTGCTGAGGAAGTAGCGGCCGCCGTTACCGCCGCACCTCAGAATCCAAATTAAGCGGCATCTCCGTAGCCCGCCTGAAATGTGTGAACCCCCGCTTTGTGGAACACTTCGGCCAGCCTCACCCCCGCAACACACCCAACATCCACTCCTCAAACAACCGGATACTCCGTTGCTCCCGCCGTTGAGGCGGATAAGTCAGAAAGTAGCCGTTCCCGCTGTCGACCTCAATGTCAAAGGGCTTCACCAGGCCACCCGAGGCAATCAAGTCAGTGAACAGTGCAGCATCAGCAATCGCAACCCCCAGCCCACGCTCGGCGCTCTGCACGCACATGTCCACCGTGTCAAAGAGTTGCTCACGCGCGCCCTGCAGCTCGGGCACACCTGCGCCGCGCAGCCAGGTCAACCATTCATGCCGGCTGGCCGTGGCATGCAGCAGGGTCACATTCGCCAGGTCGGCCGGCTCGCGCAGGCCGGCGGCCAGCTGGGGTGTGCACAGGGGCACCAGGCGCTCGCGCATCAGCGGCACCTCGACCAGATGCGGCCAGCCGCCTTTGCCGTGGGCAATGATGGCGTCGGCATCGGTGTTGCTGAAGTCGGGCGCATCTGTCCAATGGGTGGCGACGCGGATCTCAAGGCCGGGCAGCGCTGCCTGCAGCGCCGGCAGGCGCGGCAAAAACCACCTGACGGCCATGGTGGGCGGGAACTGGACCCTGAGGACATCTGCTGCGCCGCGCCGCACGCGGGCGCTGGCTTGGGCCAAAGTCTCCAGCGCCTGGCGCACCGGTGCCAGCAACTGCTGGCCTTCGGCGGTGAGCGTCAGGCCACGGGCCACGCGCACAAACAGCGGGCAGCCGTAATATTCCTCTAGCAACTGCACCTGCCGGCTCACCGCGCCCTGGGTCAGGTTGAGCCGGGTGGCCGCGCCTGTGAAGCTGCCGCAGTCGGCGGCGGCCAGGAAGGCCTGCAGGGCATAGAGGGGCGGCAAGGCGGGCATGCGCGCAGTTTATCTTGGTGGCCCAGTGGTGACACAGCGGCGGCAGCCATGCGCGCCGCACATGGCTGACCCCAAAATCTTTCGATGGTGCGGGTGCGCTGGTGCTCCTACGATGGCGCCCTGTTCATTCATTCCCAACACGTCCCTTCCCCACACCATGGTCATCAGCTCGAACGCACTCGCCTATATTGACGTCATCAATAAGTACCTGGCCTTGCTGGCCGCGGGCGATATGCCCGGCGTCGTATCGCTGTTCAGCCCCCAGGGCATGGTGAGCTCGCCCTTTCTGGGCATGCAGCCGGCGGGGGAGTTTTTTGAGCAGCTGAAGGCGGCCACGCGGCGCAGCGTGCTGGAGGACCCGGAAGTGTTTGTGAGCGCGGCCGGCTCGCGCCGGGCTACCGTGTGCTTTACCTACCAGTGGGAGCTGGCCGATGGATCGCACGTGAGCTTTCGCTGCGTGGACCTGTTTGATTTCGACGCGCAGGGCCTGATAGCGACCATGACCATCATCTACGATACGGCGCCGATACGCGCGGAGGTGGGCGACAAATACCGCCGCGTGGAAGCTTCATGATTTACCCTTGATTCATTCACCCACCCCCACCTGAGCAAAGGAGCGCCCTATGTCACTTGTTCGCGTACAACACGTCACTGTCTCGCTCGACGGTTTTGGAACCGGCGAGGGCCAATCCCTGGCGGCTCCGTTCGGCCATGCGGGCGAACGGCTGCACGAATGGATGTTTGAAACCCAGTGGGGCCGCCGGATGATAGGCAAGACGGGCGGCACGTCGGGCGTCGATGATACCTTTCTGCGGCTTTTTTCGGTGGACATTGGCGCCGAGATCATGGGGGCCGGCAAATATGGCTACCCCGGCTGGCACAAGGACCCGGAATGGAAGGGCCACTGGGGCCCCAACCCGATATTCCATACACCGGTCTTTGTTTTGACCCATCACACCCGCCCGCCTATCGAGATGGAGGGCGGCACCACTTTCCACTTCATCAACGCATCACCCGCGGAGGCAGTGGAGGCGGCGCGCAAGGCCGCGGGTGGCCAGGACATACGCCTGGGCGGAGGCCCGACCATGCTGCGCGAGTTCCTCAAGGCCGGGCTGGTGGACCACATGCACGTCGTGGTGGTGCCCATTTTGCTGGGCCGCGGTGTACGGCTGTGGGACGGGCTGGAGGGACTTGAGAAGGACTACGACATCGAGTCGGTCTCGACACCCGTCGGCGTCACGCATATGACCTTTACCCGCTCCCCAAGCCATTGAGCTACTGAACTGCTGAGCCACTGATCGCGGATTTACCTTAACCCCAAACCAACCCAAAGGAGAACCCCCATGCCCAAGATGATTTTTGTCAACCTGCCCGTGAAGGATCTTGCCGCCGCCTTGCGCTTTTACAAGGCCATCGGCTGCGAGCAGAACATGCAGTTCAGCAACGAGCAGGCCGCAATGATGGTCTGGTCGGAGTCGATCAGCTTCATGCTGCTGACGCACGAGTACTTCGGGACTTTTACCGCCAAACGTATCGCCGACGCGCAGCAGACTTGCGAAGTGCTGCTGGCCCTGTCGCGCGACAGCCGCGAGGAAGTGGACACCATCACAAAAGCCGCGGCGGCCGCCGGCGGCAAGGCCGATGTTCGCCCACCGCAGGACATGGGATTCATGTATTCGCGCGCCTTCCAGGACCCGGACGGCCATGTGTTCGAGCCGGTGTGGATGGACATGGCGGCGGTGCAGGCGACCGCCTAGGCCCTCACCTTTATCACGTATAGGCCTACGTAGCCGGACTTTGTCGAATTCTCCAGAGCTGATCGTCGTAACAGGGAAGCAAGCCAAAAAGCCCCATGAGGCCTTTTGCTTGTTTTACCTGTTTCGCTTTTTTAACCCAAGGAGAAATCGATGAAGTTCCTGCACACTCTTTTTGCCCCGCTGCTCAGCGCCGCGGTAGCCGTTGCCACCATCGTCCCGGTCGCGGCCCACGCCCAGGACAGCAAGCCGGTCAAGAGCGGCTACCTCAGCGTCAACGGCGTCAATTACCACTACCAGGTGCACGGCAAGGGCGAGCCGCTGCTGCTTTTGCATGGCGGCCTGGGCGACTTCGACATGTTCGGCCCGGTGCTGACGGAGCTTGTCAAAACCCGCCAGGTGATTGGCGTGGACCTGTACGGCCATGGCCGGACGGCGCTGACGGATCGGCCCATGAGCGTGGTCGACATGGGCGACGACATGGCGCAGATCGTCAAGCAGCTCGGCTACGACAAAGTGGACGTGATGGGTTATTCGCTGGGCGGCGGTGTCGGCTTTCGCATGGCGGTGCAACACCCCGAGCGCGTGCGGCGGCTGGCGCTGGTGTCGGCCGGCTACGCGCAAGACGGCTTCTTCCCGGAGATGCTGCCCATGCAGGCGCAAGTCGGCGCGGCGATGGCCGACATGATGAAGGACAGCCCGATGTACAAGTCCTACGCCGCGGTGGCGCCGCGCCCGCAGGATTTCCCCAAGCTGCTGGACCAGATGGGCGCCTTCATGCGCAAGCCTTATGACTATGCGGAGGACGTGAAGAAGCTGGCGATGCCGGTGATGCTGGTCTTCGGCGACAGCGACATGTACCGGCCGGAGCACATCATGAAGTTCTACCAGCTGCTGGGTGGCGGGCTGAAGGACGCGGGCTGGGGCCGCGAGCACATGGCGAAGAACCGGCTGGCGATATTGCCGGGCTTCACGCACTACGACCTCTTCCTGGCGCCGGCCCTGGTACCGACGGTGCTGCCTTTCCTGGATGGGAAGAGCAACACGGCCAGCTGGGCGCAGCAGGTGGAGGGGAAGAAGTAAGTGGCTTAAAGCCGGGTCACACCGGCGCGTAAGCCCCGGTGCCGCCCGGCCAGGCCGTCAGCACCTCATAGCCATCGGGCGTGACAGCCACCATGTGTTCCCACTGGGCGGACAGGGAGCTGTCTTTGGTCACCACGGTCCAGCCGTCGGCCAGTTGCCGGGTTTCGCGTTTGCCGGCGTTGAGCATGGGTTCGATGGTGAACACCATGCCGGGTTCGAGCCTGATCCCTTCGCCGGGCCGGCCGTAGTGCAGCACCTGCAAGTCCTCGTGGTAGACCTGGCCTATGCCGTGGCCGCAGTACTCGCGCACCACGCTGAAATTCTCACGATGGGCGACCGACTGGATGGCATGGCCGACGTCGCCCAGGGTGGCGCCGGGCCTGACCTGCTTGATCCCGGCCAGCATGGCTTCGTAGGTGGTCTCCACCAGGCGCCGGGCCAGCACGCTGGGCGCGCCGACAAAAAACATGCGGCTGGTGTCGCCGAACCAGCCGTCTTTGATGACGGCGACGTCGATGTTGACGATGTCGCCTTGTTTCAAAATTTTGTCGGGCGAGGGAATGCCGTGGCACACCACCTGGTTGACGGAGGTCAGTATGGTCTTGGGATAACCGAGGTAGCCCACGTTGGCGGGGATGGCGCCCTGCACGTTCACGATGTGCTGGTGGCAGATGGCGTCCAGCGCCTCGGTGCTGACGCCGGGCACGACGTGCGGCTCAACCATGCTAAGAACCTCTGCGGCCAGCTGGCCGGCCCGCCGCGCCATCGCGATCTGCTCGGGGGACTTGATGACGACGCCGCGGGCCATCAGCGTTTACCGGCAGAGGCCGGCCGCGCTTTGCCGGCCTGGGCTGTGGCGGCGGTGACGATGTCCAGGCCGCCGGCGAGTTCAGCCTGGACCAGCAGCTGGCAAATCTCCCGGTAATCCAGGTCCGGGTGCATCTCGGTCAGCATGCCGACCCGCATCCAGTGCTCGGCCTGCGAATTAATGGACCGGCTCAGGGCGTTGCCCGCCACGCGCAGGTTCTCGTGCATCAGGTCTGAAATTTTGACAATACCCATGGTTGGCCTTTATATCCTCTACATTCTTTACATGAAACGTATATGGATTATATATATTTCATATGGTCGAACTTTTTCCGGTCGACGGGGGTCGGCGGACTCGATGAGGCAATCTTTGGGAAACCGCGAAAAATTTATTGGAAGATGTCGATTTGGGCCCGCCCCGAACGTCGTCAGAGAGAAGATGAGCGAAAACCCGCCCGTCCGGCACCCAACGAGACATCCAGCCAAGGAGAAAGCACCATGACCCAGACAAACACCCTGCCCCTCCCCACCATCACGGCCTTTGAACGCTCGCCCGACCGCGGCAGGGGCCTGGCGCGCGACTCACGCGTGCGCTGGGCGCTTGAAGAGGTGGGCCAGGCCTACGAGGTTCGCCTGGTGTCTTTCGCGGCCATGAAGCAGCCCGCGCATAAAGCCCTCCATCCCTTCGGGCAGATCCCGACCTATGAAGACGGCGAGCTGACGCTGTTCGAGTCGGGCGCCATCGTGCTGCATATCGCGGAGCGCCATGCCGGCCTGCTGCCCCACGACACGAATGCCCGTGCCCGCGCGATCGCCTGGATGTTTGCCGCACTGAACACGGTGGAGCCGCCCATCATCGAGCGCACCATGGCCATGCTTTTCGAGCAGGACAAGCCCTGGTATGCGGAGCGCCTGACCCTGCTCGACGAGCGCGTGCATGCGCGGCTGGGCGACCTCTCCAGCCGGCTGGGTGATGCCGACTGGCTGGACGGCGCCTTCAGCGCCGGCGACCTGCTGATGGTGACGGTGCTGCGCAGGCTGGAGAGCTCGGGCCTGCTGGACCAATACCCGACGCTGTCGGCCTATATCGCCCGCGGCGTGGCACGGCCGGCTTATCAACGGGCTTTTGAGGCGCAGCTGGCGGTCTTTACGGGGAAGGCGGTGGGCGGCTGACAGGGTCGCTCAGGACTGGCGTGAGTTCTGCCGCCGCGAACTGATGTTTTGCGGCGCTCATGTCTGCTGTGGGACGCAGCCGCGGCTAAGATGACTGTTTTCGGCCAAAAGCGGCCCTACGACTGCCTCACCGCAAAGCAGACACGCACCTGGTCCAGCAACCGCGTGGACTGCAAAGCTGGTGCGGCGACTTTGTCAGGGTTGTTATACCTGTCCATTTATACAAAATAGTGAGATAGGCCCATGCTTTCAAACAATTTTCTGAACCATAGTCGCCGGTGTTATCTGACTGGCGGCCATGTTATTCCGCAGTTTTGCGGGATATATCAAAGTTAGGTGTCACGTGCGACCGATGCGCATCGCGACAGTCATGCTTGGAGCGTTGGTTCTCCTCGGCTGCAAAGAGGGACCCGACGCGACGTCTTTCGAGTCATCGCGCGGAACGATCACGTACAAAGAGCGTGTGCGGCCGGATGACGGAAAGTTTGAAGGTGGTTCCCGTAGCGCGACAGTGTCGGAAATCGCCCGTCTGAGACAAAGTGCTGATAGGGCCGGCGCGTTCGTCGGCAAGTACGTTGCCTCGAACAGAGTCCAACCGGATTTGCTGGCAAACCTTGATACGGCCTTCGCCGCATGGCTCCAAATGAACGGGTCCAAAGAATCCCCAGCGGAAGTCGAGTCCATAGTAGGCGCGGCACTTGGTCAGTACTGCATCGAGCGTCTGCCGGTTCGGTGGATGGTAGTGTCTGACGCAAACGGCACCGAATTTGCGCTCATTGGCGAGAACCCGCCATCGAAGTCGTTTCCGCTAGCATCTGTGCGGTATCGAATTGAAGATCGAAAGACGGATTTCATTGGAGCTCTCTATGAAGCACTGGTTCACGTTCGAAAGAAGGCTGGTGGTGAAACCTAACTTGTCAATCGACACGGACCCACAACAGCAGGCTGCGGCTCCGCCGCTCATGTTGGTGGTCCGGTCATTTCTACGTTAGGCCGCACAGAAAGAGTCGTCGACGATGTCATATCCAACTGAACACCCAAACTCTCTGAAGATGATGAATCTGACCCTTGCAGTCAAAGCCAACTTTTCCGACATCGAAACCAGACAGGAGCCTAGTGGCGGTACCACGCTCAAAGCAAAACTGCGGCTCCAGGCAACACAGCACACATTGCATATGGAGCTTCAATCGAGCGATGTCATTTTCAGCACCCAACATCAGTGGACAAGAGTGCCAATCACCAATGAGCCAGAGCAAATGGCAGTCATTCGAAGATGGCGGAGCCGTTGCCTAGTCTGAGCTACCAGCTATTTCTCGGAGAAAAGAAACTGAAAGCGAACCTTGCAGCCCCAGTGCGGCCTAACCCTTCCATCGAGAGGACGTCGCCCGGCAAGCCGGGCGCCGCCTCTCATGTCAAACGTTAGAGAGCATCATGGCAACGAGGCGCCCATAGCGCCACCTCGGGCCCGGTGACGTCGCCCCATTGCACCAGCGTTCCGGCGGCCAGGTCGGGGATGACCAGCGACAAGGGGAGGCGCGCCGCACCGACATTCGCACGGACCGCATCGCGGACCATGAACAGCGATGACAAGGTTTGAATAGTTGACGCAGACCATCAGTATCAACGTTCCCAATAAGTGTCTTATCTCCAGCGGAACGCGAAATGTCCAAGGACTGCATGCCTTGAAGTTTAAGGTCAAGGGCGAGGCGGCCAGACACCCACCACATGAAGTGAAGTTCGTATTCCGCCGGAAGTACTTCACAGACTATTCGCTCATTGCCTGCAACGCGCTCAAAACGGTGGGTGTTGTACTCTTCCGGCGCATCTGGGTACACCTGAACGTGTGTACCTCCAAAGAACCCATTGAGCTGATCGACCTCGGGGCAGCGCTTCATGATGGTTAACGTGAAAGTGGGCGAACGCCGTAGGCGGTCCGTTCGAATGACATGTTAAACCGCACTCGCACTCCTCCTACCCCGAAGCCGATGCCACGCGGCGAACAAGACCACAGCCAGAAGCGGCACCACAAGAACTGCGGCTGCAATCGGCAGGCTATAGGACCCAATGGCCAAGGCTACAGCGCTTGACACACACGCTACGAGGCCAGCTCCCGCACCCCAGACTGCGCTCCGTCCAGGCGGGGAAAGTGCAACAACCGCGAGTATCAAAAGCAATAGGACCGAAAGCACGATGCGCAACTGTGAAATTTGGTATATCTCAAGGCAGGCACACGCCTTCGAGGGCACGAGCGCAAAGGCGATGAGCGCTACGAGCGCCGCGATCCACCTCCCGGTACTTGGCTTGCGTGCAGTGCTCGTACTCATCGCGGTTTAACGTTTGACTTAAGCGGACCGCCGTAGGCGGGTCCACTTGAAGGAAGGGTTAGGCCTCGGACTCATTGCCACTTGCCCTTTCGATTACTTCAAGTAAGTGCTTCCCATGTGCGTTTGCTGGACAAGCCTGACGAAGCGCAACGAGCAAGGCAAGAGCCTCGGGCGTTCTCAACGATGAGATGAGCCTAGCGAAAGCGGCAGCGGTGTAGGTTTCGGGACCTGCTGCAAAGGTGCGAATGAGTGGACCGACAAGCTCGTGCAGTTCGAATGCACAAGCGATCTTGGCAGCCACGACACGCTCCCGCCAACCCTTGCATAGGGTGAGCTCACGCACGAGTTGCGGGGCGTCGCTGGGCGCAACGAGTTCAGTGACCTTGCTCACAGAGCCACTCCAGTTGCCTGTGTAGAGCTGAATGACGAGTTCGTGCATCTGAGGCCTAACGTGAAGATGACCGGACCACAACACTTTGCGGCGAAGCCGAATTCTGCTGTTGTGGGGCCGTGTCGATTGACCAGTTAGACATCATCGCATGCCTTCACGAATCAGACTCGACGCCCACCTTCCAGAGCACGTCGCATTTTGGGCAGTGGCGCAATAGCGGCGTACCGACTCGTCCGTCGGTTTCCAGCAGGCCTGACACCGGACCGCCACAATCCGGGCACACAAAGCTCTTGGCGCCTCGGATACCGAACAATATCAGGGCGGCCACAGCCGACACAAACCAAACGCCACCGAAAACATACTGCCACATGCCTCTCGGGACATCCGTCACGAACAAAAGCAGCACGCCCCAAACACCGATCACGGCCAGTATGCGCGCGCTTTGGCGTTCCATAAAAGTGTTCGCGCTTTTAACCTTTGGCATGAGGTCTAACGTGCGTGTAATCGGCGACTTGCGCCAGGAGGCCGCGCAACGGCCGGACGCCGCAAGGCGTCCGTGTTGACTGGCTGGTTAGCTGTCAGTTCGCTCACGATCTAGATGTCCGATGCTTCAATTGCCACTTTCAGCTCCCCTGAGTCCGGCGTGGCGACAATCACTTGGCAGTTTAGCGCCGTGCGCTGTTGCCCGACGAAGCCAAACACGGCATGTGCCGTGACAACGGACGAAGGCTCAAAGCCTTCCTTCCTCAGAATTTCGGCAAACTTGGACCTGAGTCCAGGTGCTTCGACAGGTGAAACGTCAGAGCATCCCACGAGCGCGACCGAAATCTCCATCACCCCCGCGCGCCGCTGCTCCAGGGTGCGTTCAGGTGTGTCATACGAGTTTCCGCTCAACGCGTGTTGGGCAAAGCTGCGCGCCACGTTTCTCAGTCGCTTGATACCCGGCATGTGGTGACAGCTAACGCAGAAATGACCGGCGGACAGTAGGCGGGCGAAAGCCCGCCGATAGGACGTCCGTGTCGATTGCCATGTTAGACCGAACTCTCGCCGCGCGAGATTGGTCGCCCATTCGAGGTGAATCGCTGGGCGGCGGCCCGCGCCGTTCCGTTGCAATACTCTATCTCGGCTAGCTCACCGAGCGGTCCGTACTCTCGATAGAGTCCGTGGAGCACCTCGGCCCCATCGGTTCCCGCGTACCACGTGTAGTGCTTGTGAACCCGACCAGTTGGATAAGAGATCGTATGCGTCAAGAGTTCGCTTGGCGGCGCGAGCGCCTCCAACGCAGGAAGATGTTCCGCGACCTTCGAATAAAGCTCAGAGTGATCCGCCTCGCCCAGATTTGAGACGACGGTAAGCGACCCAGTCTTGCGATAGTGGCGAACGGAATCAAGTAGGTCAGCCAGAAGCCAAGCAGGACAGTCTTGAATGGCTTCCACGCCTCCAGTCGCGGCGATCGTCTCGGCGGCTACGAAGGCAGCCGCCGAGCGCATAGCGCCCAGTTCGAGAAAGCCCTGCTCACGCTCGATTGCGTAAGCAGACTCAATCGCGTGGCAAATGTCGAGATGCATGGCTCCGTGCGGTCTAACGTTTGACATGAGCTGCGTCCAGCGGGCGAAGCCCGTTGGACGTCGGCTCAATGGAATGGTTAGGCGTCGGCGGCAACTGCGAAGCACTCACAAATGAACGGAACATCTTCCTTGAACTCCTCATTCCAGAAGACGTCGCAGAGACCTTCCCAGCGAAGCTGAATTCGCCCCTCTTCACTGCTTCCAAAGACAACCTTGCAGCTCCGAACGTCGTGGTGCCCAAAGACATACATTGTTCCCTTTTCTGGATGAGGTTCGGCGCCGGTCTGCCAAGACGTACTTTGGCCTTGAAGTTCGAGTGCATCTTGTGCGGGGAGGCATAGCCCTTGGTGGTACAGGTAGGGAGCCCAGTTCTCACCGTCGAACTCTTCCTTTTGAGTTTCGATTTCAATGCACCAGTTCTCTCCACGGCGAGTTACCTCAGCGAGCTTGACTTCGAAAACGCGATCACGCAGCGTGAGTTTTCCGATGGATATCATGACGCCTAACTTTGATATATCCCGAAAAACTGCGGAATAACATGGCCACCAATCAGATAACACCGGCGACTATGGTTAAAAAAAGTGTTTGAAAGCATGGGCTTATCTCACTATTCTGTATAAATGGACAGGTATGACAACCCTGGCAAAGTCGCCGCACCAGCTTTGCAGTCCACGCGGTTGCTGGACCAGGTGCGTGTCTGCTTTGCAGTGAGGCAGTCGTCAGTCTGCTTTTGGCCGAAAACAGTCATCTTACTGATAACCGCTTTGGGCCCATAGCAGAGATCAACAAGCAGCGTGAGCGAACTTCCAGCCGGCTGGGTGATGCCGACCGGCTGGACGGCGCGTTCAGCGCCGGTGATGGGGGAGCCGGCGTTTTAAATGGCATCACCGGATRTAAGCCGCCAATTCCTCRGGRCTTCCYTCGGGRAAGGCCTCYTTGAGAAARTTCAGGAAGGCGGAMACSCGSCCGCTCAGCAGGCGGCGGGATGGRTAGAGCGCCCATAGCGCCACCTCGGGCCCGGTGACGTCGCCCCATTGCACCAGCGTTCCGGCGGCCAGGTCGGGGATGACCAGCGACAAGGGGAGGCGCGCCGCACCGACATTCGCACGGACCGCATCGCGGACCATGAACAGCGATGA
>NZ_JBFUCN010000043.1:0-22793 GCF_056405195.1 Polaromonas sp. P1_H6 | reverse complement strand
GCGCCCATAGCGCCACCTCGGGCCCGGTGACGTCGCCCCATTGCACCAGCGTTCCGGCGGCCAGGTCGGGGATGACCAGCGACAAGGGGAGGCGCGCCGCACCGACATTCGCACGGACCGCATCGCGGACCATGAACAGCGATGACAAGCTCAGGACAGGCTGGACCGTCAGGCGTTTCTTTTTTCCCTTCTCGGTCAGTTCCCAGGCATCCATTTTTTCGGCGATTGCGCCTCCCCGCAGTACGACCGGAATAGGCGCCCCGCCCGCGGGCCGTGGAAGCCCGGGGTGCGCCACCATCACGACGCGGTCTCTCAGGAAGATCCGGCCCACCAGGCTTTCGTCGGGATCCGGATTCACCCGGATCACCAGGTCGTAGCCCTCTTCCACCATGTCCACGGAGCGGTCTTCCGTCGTGACCTCCAGGCGGATCTCGCGGTGTTTCATGGCGAACTGGGCCGCAAGCTTCCCCATCGCGGCTTGCGAGAAGAGCAGCGGCGCGCTCACCTTCAGCCTTCCTCGCGGCTCGTCCCCACCGGCGGAAATCGCCGCCGTTGCCTCGTCGAGCTCGGTGAGCAGCACGGAGGTCTTCTCGAACAGCGCCCGCCCTTCTTCGGTGAGTTTCAGCGCCCGCGCCCCCCGCTCGAAAAGCCGCAGGTTGAGGCCGCTTTCCAGGTCGGCCACCCGGCGAGAGAGGGTGGCCTTGGGGCGGCCCGATTCGCGGGAGGCCCGCCCGACGCCGCCATGCCGGGCGACAAGCGTGAAGTCAGCAAGAGCCAGTAGGTCCATGTGTTCCACCAGTGAGACAGATAGTCCAAATATAACGGCTATCGGACATTTGGCGAAACGATGAAGATCAAGGCTCTTTCAAACCAAACGGAGTAATTTTCATGACCATCCTTATCACCGGCGCCACCGGCAACATCGGCCGCCAAGTTGTCCAGCAACTCGTCAACCGGGGCGCAGACGTGCGGGCACTCGTGCGCGACCCCTCAAAAGCCAGCTTTCCGGCGGGTGTGGACGTCGTGCAGGGTGACCTGCTCGACGTGGACTCCCTGCGCCTGGCCTTCAAAGGCGTCTCCACCCTGTTCCTGCTCAATGCGGTGGTTCCCGATGAATTCACCCAGGCCCTGATTTCGCTCAACCTGGCACGCGAGGTGGGCATAGACCGCATCGTCTACCTGTCGGTGATCCACAGCGACAAGTACGTGAACGTTCCTCACTTCGCCGGCAAGTTCGGCGTCGAGCGCATGCTGGAGCAGATGGGCTTCGGCGCCACCATCTTGCGGCCGGCCTACTTTATGGACAACGAACGCACCATCAAAGACGTGGTAACGGGCTACGGCGTGTACCCCATGCCCATCGGAAGCAAGGGCCTGGCCATGATCGATGCACGTGACATCGGCGAGATCGCCGCCATCGAGCTGCTGCGCCGCGAACGCGCGTCCGGGCCACTGCCCCTGGAGCGGATCAATCTGGTCGGTCCGGACACGCTGACCGGAGACGCTGTCGCCGCGATCTGGTCCGGCGTCTTGAATCGCCCCATCACCTATGGCGGCGACGACACGGCCGGCTTCGAGAAGAACCTGCGCAACTTCATGCCCGCATGGATGGCGTATGACATGCGCCTGATGAGCGAGCGCTTCCTGACGGAGGGCATGGTTCCCGAAGCCGGCGACGTCGAGCGCCTGACCAGGCTGCTGGGCCGCCCGCTGCGCTCCTACCGCGACTTCGCCGCCGAAATTTCGGCACCGGCCTGAGCGCCGGCCTTCAAAACGTCAAAGCTTCAAACTTCAATCAAGGAAACCATCATGATCTATTCGACCGCCACCGTTGAAGTCAACCCACAGGGCGAGGTGCCCCTCACGCGCGCCCAGGTGTGGGCCGGCCTGGTCCTCAAGGCGCGCGATGCGCGGCTTTTCCTTCCGCCCGGCCTCTGCACCTACTGCGAGGTCGTGGAAGAGAGCAAGACCCACATCGTGCGCGAAGCCACCATCGCCGGCACGGACCTGCGTGAAATCATCACCTTCGAGCCGGAGAGCAAGGTGACCTTTTTCCAGGCCACCGGCCCGCGCGAAGGCGCGATTGTCAACGAACTGTTTGAAGATGAGTCGGGAAACCTCCAGCTTCGCTTCTATTGCTACGTCGGCCTTCGCGGCAAGGCGCCCGGCGGCCCCGAGGAGCAGGCCGAGCAGGCGTGGATGGACGGCGACAAGGGCTACAAGACCGCGCTGCTGTCAACGCTGAAACGCACGCGCGAATTGCTCGCGCAAGGCAAGCTGTCACTGCCAGGAGGTGTGCAATGAACTCCGTCAACACTGTGCAATCCGATCTTTCGCGCCAGAAAATCCTGGTGATCGGCGCCACAGGCGGCACGGGCCGGCTGATCGTGAAGCAAGCCCTTGCGCGGGGGTTTGCGGTCCGGGTGCTCGTGCGCTCGCCCACCAAGGCAAGCGGCCTGGAGGGCGCCGAGGTCTTCATCGGTGACGCCCGTGACGAAGCGGTGTTGCGCAAGGCGCTGGAGGGCCGGGATGCCGTGGTGAGCGCCCTGGGCACGCCGGTCAGCCCGTTTAAAGAGGTAACGCTTTTGTCGTCGGCAACGAAGGCGCTTGTGAAGGCCATGAAGGCCGCCGGGGTCTCGCGCCTGGTGTGCATCACCGGCATGGGGGCGGGCGACAGTGCCGGCCACGGAGGGTTTGTTTTTGACCAATTGATTCACCCGGCCCTTTTGCGCAAGGTGTATGTCGACAAGAATCGGCAAGAAGCGATCATCAGGGACAGCGGCCTGGACTGGGTGCTGGTGCGTCCTTCGGTGCTGAACGACAAACCGGCCGGTCGCGAGATCCGGGCGCTTACGGATCTCTCCGGTTTTCATGGCGGAACGATCGCCAGGCCCGACGTCGCGAGCTTTGTCCTGGACCAGGTGCACAGCAACACCTGGCTGAGCCGCTCACCGCTCATCACTTGGTAAACCGCATCAACTCTGAACAAGGAAACAACCATGAAATCCGCCGCAGCAACAGTCATCACGATGGTCGAAGCATCCAGGGAAAAGACCTTCCTGCACATCGTTCCCATTGACCTCACATCGATCTTTACCGGTTACGGCCCGCTCCCATCGGTAACGCAGACGCTGAATCAGACCGGCCCGTGGGATGCCGCAGGTCGGACCCGAAACGTGGTCTTCTCTGACGGGAGTTCCGCCCGGGAGACACTGACAAGCTACGACTACCCGAAGCGGTTTGCCTACCGCATCACGGAATTCACCGGGGTGCTGCGGCTTCTTGCCAGCGAGGCACGCGGTGAGTGGTGGTTCGAAAACGTGCCGGGCCGTTCCGCCACGTCGGTTCGCTGGCGCTACGAGTTCATCAGTCGATCAGCCATCCTGAAGCCTCTGGTCAGCCTTTTTACGCGGAGCTTGTGGCGGGGGTATATGGCTAAAGCGCTGCGTCTGTCCAAGGAACAGGTGGAAGGCACTCAAGCAGGGAACGCAGCTTAAGGCGTCCGGCCCGGCGCTTCTTCAGCATCCTGCTGGGGCAAAGCATCGCGCCCGGCAAAGATGCTGGTCACTTCCGCGAAGTTCTCGCTTCCCCAGCTGCACAGCGGGATGATCGCGTCAGCCAGGCTGCGGCCCAGCGGGGTCAGCATGTAGTCCACGCGCGGAGGCACCTCCTGGTAGTCGGTCCGCGCCAGCACCTGGTCGGCCTCCAGGTCCTTCAATTGCTGGATCAGCACCTTGTGGCTGACGCCCGGAATCAGGCGCTTGAGCTCGCCGTAGCGCTTGGCGCCGTCGCGCAGGAAAAACAGGACCAGCGGTTTCCACTTGCCCGAGATGATGCGGAGCGTGGTGTTGAGCCCGCAGCCGGGATCGCAGGTTTCAGAAGGTGTCGTCATTTTTTTGGTACTTACCTGAAAGTGCATACTTGTCCGCAGGTTAGCAGAACTGCATGTGTTCTTCAGCAAGCGAATCCCCGCTTGTTTACAACTTCAAACGAAGGACACATACATGAACAGACTGAATGGAAAGACCGCCGTGGTTACCGGCGGCGCCACCGGCATCGGCTTCGCCGCGGCAAAGCGCTTTATCGAGGAAGGCGCTTTTGTCTTCATCTTCGGCCGCCGGCAGGAAGCGCTGGACGCCGCCCTGGCCGAGCTCGGCCCCCATGCCCGCGCGGTGAAGGGCTCCGTCTCCGATATGGCCGACCTTGACCGGCTCTACGCGGCAGTGAAGGCCGAACGCGGAAGCCTCGACATCGTCTTCGCCAATGCCGGGACAGGAGGCCCGCTTCCGCTGGGCAAGCTCACCGCCGGGCACATTGACGAAACCTTTGACACCAATGTGAAGGGAACGATCTTCACGGTCCAGAAGGCGCTGCTGCTGATGGGCCAGGGCGGCTCGATCATCCTGACCGGGTCAAGCGCCGGCACCACGGGCGCCCCAGCATTCAGCGTCTACAGCGCGAGCAAGGCGGCAGTGCGCAACCTCGCGCGGACCTGGGCGGAGGACCTGAAGGGCACCGGCATCCGGGTCAACGTGCTGTCACCCGGACCGACGGCGACCGAACTCGCGAAGGCGGCGCTGGGCGCGGAAGGCATGAAGGTCTTCGCCGCGATGAACCCGCTGCAGCGCATGGCTGATCCGGCGGAGATCGGGGCAGCGGCGGCCTTTCTCGCATCGCCCGACAGCAGCTTCATGACCGCCAGCGAGCTTGCCGTCGACGGCGGCCTGGCGCAAATCTGATGCAGATCTGAAACAAAACCCCAAGGAAAGAATGTATGAGCTACGCAATTATTGGCTTCGGCAAACTCGGCCAGGCCCTTGCCAAGGCATTTGCCCGAAGCGGCATCGAAGTATCCGTTGCGACCACCCGCGACCCGGAAAGCTTTGCATCCGCCGCGGCCGCGATCGGACCCAAAGTCATTCCCACCACACTGGCGCAAGCCCTCAAGGCGGACACCCTCTTCCTGGCTGTCCGTTTCGAGTCGCACCGGGATGTCGCGAAGGCGCTGCCGAACTGGAAGGGCAAGACCCTCATCGATGTGACCAATGCCTACGGCGTGTCTCCTGAGGAACTGGGAGGACAGCCTTCCGCCAAGGTCGTCGCGCAGGCCTTTACCGGTGCAAGACTGGTCAAGGGCTTCAACCACCTGGTCGCCGGTGTCCTTGAGCAAGATCCGGCCGTACACGGTGGCAGGAGAGTCGTGTTCCTGGCGAGCGACGACGACGGCGCGGCAGCGGAGATTGGCGCGCTGGCGGAAAAACTCGGTTTCTCGCCGATCCAGCTTGGCGGGCTTTCGGAAGGCGGGCTGCTGGTGCATGCGCGCGGAAATAGCTGGGGTCAATTGATTTTTAAGGATTTGGTCAAATTCGACTGATGAATCAGCGGGATCGTCATCGTAAATTCCGATGCGATCCTGCAATCGGCCATCCAGGCATCGAATGATGAGCCAGTGCGGCGTCCGCTTTGGACCCAAGGCAGGCGCCGGTAAGATGACTGTTTTCGGCCAGAAGCAGACATCAGAACCCGCAGGGGGCATTTATAGTGCTTCGGCGCAGTACGTAGGCGGCAAGAGTGAACGCTGACGGCGCACTGCCGAAAGTGCAATCGGGTCGACGGCTGGAGGAGCCCTTCATAATTAAGGCCTTCCCCCTCTTGTTTGAGATGCCTACCTTCCGTCATGAATAAATTCTCGCTGCAACAGCAGGTGCTGCAACGGCTCGCCGAAGACCTGCTGCAAGCCGAAGATGCAGTGCGGGTGGCACACGAAACGGCGACCCACGCAGAAAATATCGCCAAAAACAGATACGACACATTGGGACTCGAAGCCGCCTACCTGGCCACCGGCCAAGTTCGGCGCGCCGAAGCCATCCGCCAGGCGATGGCCAAGTGGCGCCAATTCCGCCCGCGTCCTTACGACGCCAGCAAAGGGATACAGCTCGGCGCGCTGGTCTGCCTGGTCGATTCCGACGACAAGCAGCAACAGCTCTTTCTCGGCCCGGATGGGGGCAGCATGCAGTTGGGCAGCGGCACTCAGCTGGTTCAGGTCATCAGCATGGAAGCCCCTTTGGGCAGGGCCATGCTGGGCAAATGCGAGGGTGATGATGTGTCGATACAGGTCGCCGCAATCCGACAGCAGTTTGAGGTGCTGCGGGTTCATTGAGCCGTGAACGACTCCTCTGGGCCCTAAGCGGTCTTTGCCCATTCCTCCATGCAAACCTTCATTTCAGGCGGCGAATCCGCCACAGACAACCGAAGTCAGCTGCGCGGCCACCAGCCGGCAGATGTGAGCATTTCCGGGAGGTCGACAGGCCACACGATCTGATCAGTCGACTTGAGTTCGAGCGCACTCCACCATTTGTGGTCCTTTATCACCTCGACCTCCTCGGCGGTCCAGCGGTCTTGCAGGACTGCCTGGTGGTCTTCCACGGTGACAACAAAAAACCGTTCATCGGCCATGACCTCTTCGCCATCCGCCAACCGCAGGACGAACTCTCGTTGAGCAATGGGATCGCCTACGTCAGCGACAACGATGCCCGTTTCCTCTTCCAGCTCGCGCACCGCCGCCTCGGCGAAGGTTTCACCGGCCTCCAGCCCGCCACCAGGAGTCGCCCAGTAGTCTTGCCCTTCCAATGCTCCGGCCTTATGCACAAAGCGAAAGAGCAACAGGCTTCTCGCACGGTTGAGAACGAGCAATCGGGATGAGGGGCGTCGTCGCAAGGTGGGGTTCCGTTGAAAGAATGAAATATCGCTGTCGGCCGAAAATAGCCGCTGCCGTGCCCGGCACAAAGAGGCCATTGCGACCGTCGGGATGGGCCGCTAAGTTGGCAATTCCAACGCCTCCCATTGGCGTAGCAATTCGACCTGTCTGCGGAGTTGGCCGGTCGTCATGGTTTGGGAACCCCAAACCGGCACTCGTCCTGCGTACTCTCCCAGCAACCAGAATTGCCGCACCGCCATGAAGCGCGCGATGGCGGCAAGGTCGGCATCTGCGACCGGGCGTCTGTCCCGGTAAGCGGAGATGTAATTTTTCCACTGCATTTGCACCTTGCTGCTCGCCTCATCGCCAGGCACGCGCGGGTACAGGTTCCATGGGTAGACCGCAAGCTCATACGCCAGGTAGCCCGGGCCCGCCTCGTCGAAGTCAAAGAATATGGCCTGGCGTTGCCCTTGGGCGTCGGTCGTGATGAAGTTGTTTTGACCGTGTGCGTCGCCATGGCATAGCACGCGGCTCAGTTCACCCATGGCCAGGATTTCATCGTGCAGCCGCAAGCCCAGCTTCTCGAATTGCGGACGCAATTCGCCGGTCATGGATGGCGCGCGAAGCAATCCTTCCAGCGGCCTGAGGAGGAGGTAGTTCAGGTCAAGCACATAGGTGCTCTCCGGCCCCTGGTAGCTTTCGCCCCCTTGGTGCAAGGCGGCCAATCCGTGCGCAAAGGCCTGCACCTCAGCTGCGGCTTCACCTGTGAACTCTCCGTCCAGATATTCGAAGAGCATCAGCATCCGTGCGCCTTCCGGCAGCGGCACCTGTATGGCTATCTCGCCGGTCGCCGTTGTCACGCAGCGAGAGACCCGGCAGCCGACGTGGGCCCAGTGCTCCAGTGCCGCAGCTTCGAACAACGCATTGGGACCACCCCGCGGCCGATCTGCGGACAGACGTGCCACAACGCGCCGCCCGTCGGCAAAACCCAGTCGATAGACCTGATTGAAACTTCGCCGCAGAAACTCACTCTCGACGACCTCGCCAAGTCCATAGCGAGCCTGCACAAGGGCGGCGATGCTGCTTGCCGTTGGCGTCGATTGCGCGATTTCCAGTTGCATGCTTACCCCGCGGGAAAAAGGGCGCGATTATGGCACGGCGGCGCGCAGACTCGAACGTTTGCTTCTGGCCGAATGTCGTCATCCTGGCTCAGTCGCCAGGCTGCTGGTCGAGAGAAAAGCCAATTTTTCTTGCCTCGCGGAATTCAATTTCAAACAACCCCGCGACGATGAATGCGCAATCAATCGCTTTGTAGCCGTCGCTCCTCGCTTTTTGAAACACATCCTCAGCACTCGCGCCACTCGTGCGCATTGCAATGTATTTTTCGGGGGTTTTGCTCGGTACTTCGTTCATTTGAAATTGGCTCCAATGTCCGCCCTTGACCGATAGGGGGCCTAGTAGTTCAGTCGCTCAGTGGCGTCCTCCGACGTGTCACAACGAACAACACTATTGAGGTCGCGGTCACCAGCAGGGCTGCCATCATCCAAATGCTGCGGCGTTGCTCGATCTTCTCAGCGTAATCCTGGTACGTGAAAACTGGGCCCGAAGGGCTGTCTGCGGTAATGATTGCCCCTTGAAACAGGCCGACCCGAAGGAAAGGGCCAGCCTTCTCAATGACCGAAGCCTGCTCGCGCCCCACGTCGAGGACAGGGGCAAAGGGTACATAAAGCACAGGCCGCAGCTTCTTCATGAGGTCGTCGCGGTCGATGTCATTGTCGATACCGATGCCGAAACCGGCATCGAGATGGGTGCTGCCGTGGTTCACTCCTGTGCGGCTGACTATCGCCTCGAGCGGCCCCACGTATTTCACCGTTACGTCACGTGCGCTGAGTGCGCTCTCGAGAACAACTTTAGTTTCAGATCGCTGCATCCACATCAGCCCCGCGACAATTAGGAGCGCAATGCAGCAATGCACTCTGTATTCCTGGAGCCAGAGAAAAATCTTGGCCACTTTCATCCTCATTCCGCCTCCCAGTATCCGTTTATGGCCGATAGCAGCCCTTTAGCCATTCTTCAAGAGCTCATTCCCCTTCATAACAAGTCAATGTGACATGAAGACCGTAGCTCTTGGTGACAAACTGAACCACCTGCCACCTGTACCTGCATTTGGACTTTTGCCGACAACTCATATCGCCCCGAAGTGAACTCGCTCGGTTCGTTCTCGTACTCCAGCGCATCGACCGCTAGAACCAGTTCTCTTTCAGATGGGATAGCTAACGTCACACCAGGCAGAGCAAAGATATTTTTTGTGTATCCGATACAAACATCGTCGTTTTCATCATTGGTGAGCAGGCATGCCGTCACGTGGATAGGGCCGTGTAGCACAACGGCACTCTCAAATTTCACCTGATAGAGGAACGGCAGTGACGATCCGACCGATGTATACGGGAAGTCTTCCAAAAGCAAGATCGACAGTTCCATGGTTCGATTGTTAACCAAACTGAATGTAGGCATCAAGACCATTCGACCGTCACTTGGCGGGAGTGGACCTATAGAGTGAAAGAAAGTATTCCCGCGCCAGCCTTCTCTCGCGCTTCTACGCTTCGTTTTTCCCGTAAGGACACATTGGTTGAATGTCCGCTATGGATTCAAAGCAGATCTCACGCAATCCGCGCATCACGTCGTCTGCGCCTGGGAAGTTACTCAGCCGTCTCGCCCGAATCCTTGATCACCTTTCCCCAGCGCGCCATTTCGGCCTGGACATACGCCTTGTGGCCGGATGCGCTGAGCCTGGCGTCGGTCACAAGGCGCAGGCCCAGTGCCTCCTGGCGCTTGATCAGGTCCGAGTCCTTGAGGGCTTCACGCAGCGCGGCATTCAGTTTGGCGAGAACCTCCGGCGGCGTGCCGCGCGGCGCGTACACGCCATGCCAGACCGTGACGTTGAAGTCCGCGAGGCCGGCCTCGGCCAATGTCGGCGTTTGCGCAAGCAAGGGCAGGTTCAGGCGCTCCTTGCTGCTGACGCCATACACCTTCACTTTTTTGCCTTCGATTTGCGGCACGGCGTTGGTCGCCTGTTCGCACATCAGGTCTACCTGCCCACCTATCAGGTCTGTCATGGCCGGGCCGGTTCCCTTGTAGGGGACTGCCACCATTTTGGACTTGAGCGCACTTTGCAGCATCAAGCCGCAAAGGTGCGAAGCCGACCCGACACCGGCGTTGGCCAGGTTCACACGGCCGTCGGACTCCGCGATCCACTTGCGCAGTTCGGCAAGGTTGTTGGCCGCGAGCGTTGTCCGGCCGATCAGCACGGAGGGCGCTTCGTTGATCAGGCCCAGGTACTCGAAGTCTTTCAGGGTGTCATAGGGCAACTTTTTATAAAGGGCGGGCGCGGTTGCCAGGCCGATGTGGTGCACCAGCAGCGTATAGCCGTCGGCCTTGGCGCGCGCCACGCGCGCAGCGCCAATGGTCCCGCCGGCGCCGGCCGTGTTGTCAACGATGACGGTCTGGCCCAGCGGCTTGCGCAGCGCTTCGGCGAGGTCACGGGCGATTTTGTCGCTCGGCCCGCCGGCGGCGAAGGGCACCACCAGTGTCACCGGCTTGTCGGGGTACTGCGCCCAGGCCGCCGGCACTGCCGACAGGCTGAGCAACACCGAAACCAGAATCCCAAGAACCCGTTTGAACATTCGCTGATTGTTTTTCATGCTTTGTCTCCTTTGTCTTTGTCGTTGCCGACAGAATCAGGCTCAGGCAGAGAGGGCTTGCATCTGGGCGTAAAGGTCCGCCTTGCCCTCAAAACCGATACCCGGCAGTTCAGGCAAGGTTACATGGCCGTCGATCACCTTGACGCCATCGGGGAAACCGCCGTAGGGCTGGAACAGGTCGGGATAGCTTTCATTTCCGCCCAGGCCGAGGCCGGCTGCGATGTTGAGGGACATCTGGTGCCCGCCGTGAGGAATGCAGCGTGAAGGCGACCATCCGAACTGCTTGAGCACTTCCAGTGTGCGCAGGTATTCCACCAGGCCATAGGACAGCGCGCAGTCGAACTGCAGCCAGTCGCGGTCGGGGCGCATGCCGCCATACCGCAGGAGGTTGCGGGCGTCCTGGTGCGAGAACAGGTTCTCGCCGGTGGCCATGGGGCCGGGATAAAACTCTGAAATCGCCGCCTGCAAGGCGTAGTCGAGCGGGTCGCCGATCTCTTCGTACCAGAACAGCGGAAACTCGCGGAGCATCTTTGCGTAGGCGATGCCGGTTTCCAGGTCGAAGCGGCCGTTCGCATCGACCGCAAGCCGGGCCTCTGAGCCGATCTCTTTCAAGACCGCCTCGATGCGCGCCCGGTCTTCATCGATGGAAGCGCCGCCTATCTTCATCTTGACCACGTTGTAGCCGCGATCCAGGTAGCTGCGCATCTCCGCGCAGAGCGCCTCGTTGCCTTTGCCCGGGTAGTAATAACCACCGGCGGCGTAGACAAAGACGCGCGGGTTGGCCTCGCGGCCGTGGCGCTTGGCCAGCATGCGGAACAGGGGTTTACCCTCAATCTTGGCGACCGCATCCCATACCGCCATATCAATGGTGCCCACGGCAACAGAACGTTCGCCGTGGCCGCCAGGTTTCTCGTTGCTCATGGCCGCTGCCCAGACCTTGGCGGGGTCAATGTTCGTGCCTTGGGCGTCGATCAGGCTTTCGGGCGCAGCCTCAAGAATACGGTCGAGGAAGCGCTCGCGGATCAGCCCGCCCTGCCCGTAACGGCCGTTGGAGTTGAACCCGTAGCCCACGACCGGCTTGCCGTCCCGGATGACGTCGGTGATGACGGCCACCAGGCTCAAGGTCATCTTGCTGAAGTCGATGTAGGCGTTGCGGATGGGTGAACTGATGGGGAGGGTCTTCTCCCGGATTTCAACGATTTTCATGGCTGTCTTTATGACAAGTTGTGAGGAGGATCGTTATGATCGCGAAGGCCGCCGCATTTGACCAATGCTGTTTTTCTTCTCTTCAATGCTTTCAAAGCACTGGGCATGAATTTCTCCTGGCTCGAAGACTTTTCCGCGCTGGCGACAACGGGCAACTTCTCCCGCGCGGCCGAAGAGCGCCACATGACGCAGCCGGCTTTCGGGCGCCGGGTGCGCGCCCTGGAAGAATGGATAGGCACGGAGCTTTTTGACAGAAGCTCACAGCCGGTCCGGCTGACCGAAGCCGGCCAGTGGTTCCAGGGCATTGCCCATGATTTGCAGGCCCAGGTGGCCCGCATACCGGGCGAGGCCAGGATCATTGCCGAAGCAGGTTCACATTCCCTGCGGTTTGCCGCAACGCACGCGCTGTCGTTCACCTTCATGCCAGCCTGGCTGCGGCGTTTTGAAGCGCACACCATGGCCGGAACCATGCACCTGGAGTCCGACGTTCTGGCGCGCTGCGAGGCGCTGATGGAACAAAGCAAGGTGCAGTTTGTGGTGTGCCATGCCCACCCCGGCGCGCCGGGGCGCCTTGACTCCGGCGATTTTCTCTCAATCCAGATTGGCGCCGACAGCCTCGTGCCGGTGACCGCGGTTGATGCCTCGGGCCAGCCCCTTCACACACTGCAAGCGGGCAAGACGCCGGTATCCCTTCTGGGCTACAGCGCTGAATCCGGACTGGGCCGCATTCTGCGCGAAACAAGGTTTGAGGCCATGGAGAACGTCTCCACGCAAACGGTGTTCACCGCGCACCTGGCCTCGGTGTTGAGAACCATGGTCCTCGAAGGCCGGGGCGTGGCATGGCTGCCGCAAACCCTGATTCATGACGACCTGGCAAGCGGCCGTGTGGTCGAGGCGGGTGTGCCTGCCCTACGCGTTCCGCTGGAGATCAGGCTCTTCCGGTCCCGCAATTCGATGGGGCGCGCCGCGGAGGCGCTTTGGGATGCTGTGACCAGGGCGGGTGAGGTTAGTTGATAACGCTCCTTTGATGTCCGCTTATGGCCGGAGCCGGTCACCTTGCCGGTGGCTGCGGGCCCAAAGCAGCCTGACCGATGCGACGCCGGCGCATGAAGACAAACGCGGAGGCCAGCAAAGGACCCGACAGCGTGAGCATGGCGACGGGCACCGTTCCCACTGGCGTCAATGAGCCCCTGGAACGCGGAGGCTGGAGCTTCCCCCACATTTGAATGTCGGTGAGTTGAATCTGCATGTATTGCCTGTACAGGAAAAACACCGCACCGCTGACGAGAACAGAAAACACAAAAAGGAGTACGACCGCTCGCAGGTACTGCTTGTAGCCGGTCGATGCAAACCAGGCTGCCGTCAAAGGAATGGCGATGAACAGGCTGCCTGCGGCAAAGAGTTCAAACCGGAAGCGGTAAATCCAGCCGGCAGGCTCTGCAATCCCGTAGAAAGTATTGCGCCCGGGATTCAGCAGCTGGCTCAGAATCGCAAAGCTGATTTCCGCGTCGAAGAAGATGAGAGTTCCGCCGGCCAGACAGGAAGCCGCAACGATTGCCAGGACAAGCGCGATGGGTGGTTCTGGCGTCCCTTCCGGGCGTGCAGTTTCGAGCATGGGACTTCTCTGGTTTAACGGCGATTCATTTTTTGTCGCAAGTCATCTGGGGAACTCCTGTGGCTCAGCCGTTCCTGCCAATGCCGATCGAGCGACTGCGCGCCCTTTGCAACAATATCAAGGACCAAAAAATCGAGTCTGCTGTAGTCAGCCTTCATTGATGATCTATTGCGAACGACCGCTTCCGGCGCCTGGAAAATCATTGCGGTGGTCCGCGACGCATGGTCGCTATGTGTCCCGCAAATGATGTCTCCAGGTCCCATTGCGGCAAGCTGGTCATATCACCGTACGCATTGCAACGGGCTCGGAACGTTGCCGCTCCATCTGCCGCCAGGGCGCGTCTCTGGTTTGTTTTAAACGTGAGATTCCGGTTGTACAGATCGCGTTTGTATTGAGCCCCCAGAACAGGATTCTCCAGAATTTTGGTCCGATGCCGCTCGACTTCCTCTAAAAGATCCAGCTGACTGGTGCGCCAGAGCTGGTAATGCTTTTCATTGTCGTCGCTGGTCTCTGGAAACTCTTCCGAACAGATGTCAGCGATTTCCCGGACGGCTTCGATGACGCCAAAAATGACGCCCAGGTCACGGTAATACTCACCGGTGGAGCGGGGTCCCTGTTGAGCGGACAGATTGCCGTGCATTGCCAGCGCGGACAGGGCCATGCAGGCGAGTGCGATCATTTTTTTCATGGTCCTCCTCCGATATTTGTATCTATCTTCATTTCCGACCTGGGTTTCGTGAGGCGAGAGGAGTCTCAAGACTACCCATGGCTCCCTCCTAACGTCCACTTCCGGTAAATAGTTTCCATGTTGGCCATGGTCGAGCATGGATCAAAGAAGGAATTGGCACGCATGAGCAGGCACCAAAATAAGCCGCTGACGGCCATCCACTGTGTCAACGCGGCTTGGGGAACACGTAGTGTGTCCGTAAAGCGATATCCAGAACATTTTTCGCCGTGGACTGTGATTCAGATTTTGACATATTGAATCGGCTTTCGTAGTAGGTTGCCAGTGCCTTCTCCGCGATCTTGTACCTAACCCGAATCTCTGAATGAGTCGCTCGATTCGTCTTCCCGCCTTCAGCCCATGTCGACAAGCCTGCGTCTACTTGCTCGCGCGAGTTATAGGGGGCGCCCATGGCCCACGGCCTCAGCGCCGCATTTGCCCAGGCCTGGTCGACGGTGACTCTTATGCGCGCTGTCGGCTGCAATGTCCCTTCATTCGCACCTGGGCCTATCGACCGATCGAGAAGCGCGGCAAATCGCTGAACCGGCTGCGGCAGTAGTAAAGTGGCTTGATTCACGCTGGGGCGAAATTGAGCTTTGCACGCTTCTTGAAGTTGTCCTGCTATCGGTAGATAGACCACCCAGTCGGGAGAAAATACATAAGGTTCTCCGACATACACCAGCCACAACTTGTTGGCGTCCTTGCTTTCAAAGACAAGTGGAGCCCGCCAAGCTCCATCGATCAAGGTTGTCAGCCCTCCACTTCCTTTCCGGTTTCTGGTTGAAAAGTATTCGGCAGTGGTCAGCGTTGTCGGGACGAGTCGTACAGCGTATGCATCACCACGCCATCCATGCGGTATCTCCTCAATGACAAGGCGATTGCTTTGAGTGGTCGCTGTTTGCCAATAGATGCTCCGCGGAGCATATTCGGGAAGTGGAACTTTGGTGAAGACCTTTAGGTTCGCTTCAAGGGCGTCACCACCAGATAGATCCAGACCCTGAGGTCCTAAGACCAAGGTGTCACTCAAGTTTTCGGGAAGAGCCCGTGGCTCCCAGAGATTGAATGCTGTTGACTTATATGCGGATTGCGCAAGCGTGAGAACTATCGCGCACTCTGGGCGACCTTTGCCGTTCACCAACTTTGGCCAATCCATCCCGGCAGCGTTGGATGTGATGAATGTGACCAGCAGCAGTACACCCGCTGCGGTTTGTTTTTTTCTCATGAGCCCCCCGTGTCACTGTGTTCGATGTCCGCTTTCTGACCATTGCCGCCATCCTAGCCCAACCGCAGTACTCCACAGCGATCATTTGGCCGCCGTCCCACGCACGCGCTCCATCGCTTCCGCAGACGCCGTGAAGCCAAGCTTGGAGAAAAACTCATGCGCTCCTTCGCGCCCCGCGCGAAGCACCCACGTCACGTGGGGCTCGTCACCGACGATGCGCTCAACCAGTTGGGTACCGATGCCTTGGCCCCGGCAAGACTCCTGAACCACGACCATGGAAAGATACCCATTGGACAAGCCGTCCGTGATGGCCCGGGCGAATCCGACGACTTGGCTCCCGTCCACTGCGACGATGACTCTCTGGGATGCGGCGATCAGTTCCTGTAGATAGCCCACTGAAGGAATTCGATGCTGCCAACCATTGGCAATCAAAAGTCGATATACGTCTGCGCTATCGGCCGGCTGGAAGGGTCTGGTTTTCATGAATGAGTACTGTCCTTCGTTCCAGCTTAGGTGGGACGAATCTTCGCTCGCTTCCTACGGGCGATCAAGTGTTTTTCTCCTTCTTCGGGGAAGCAGCCCCAGGCACGATGACCTTTGTTGCATGTTGTATGGCCCCCAAGGAATAAACCATGAAAAACACCGGTTTGATCTTTTCCGCCCTTATCGGCGCTGTTGCCAGTGCACGTTCGATGACGCCCATGGCCGGTATCGCTGCGGCACGGCTGCTGGACCGCCGCACGCCTGGGCGGCTTGTGCTGCTCGACCGGCCCTTGTTCAGGGGCGGCGCCCTGGCCATGGGTGTTGGCGAGTTGTTCGGCGACAAGATGAAGACCGCGCCTGACCGCACTGTTTTTTTGGGACTGCTGGCGCGGGTGATGAGCGCGGGAATCGCGGGCGCTGCATTGGCGCCCCGCGGCCGCGAGCAGGCCGGTGCTTTAACGGCGGTTGCAACGGCCGTGCCTCTGGCCTACCTGACGCTGGCAGGCCGCAAGCAAGCCATGGCGCGCATGGGCCAGACCCGCAGCGGTTTGATGGAGGACGCGCTGATCGTCGCCGCCGGTGCGGCGATTGTGGCGCTGGCGGTCAGGCGGTGAAACGGTTTGTGATCCCATCGGCCGCCTTCAGGGGAGAGTGCCGCGCCCAATCGTTGGTTACGGCCTGCTGCCCGGCCCATCAAGAAATCGCAGGGCTGTTGAAGTAAATGGAACCGTGGAATCGTAAACGGGCACGTGGTCGCCGCCGGGAATCACCCACAACGCGGCATCCGGTATGGAACGGTAGAGGCTTAGAGGAATTTCAACGGGGAAAAAAGCGTCGCGATCACCGTGCACGATGAGCGTGCGCGCTGTGATGGTCGATAAACTTTGTGCGGTGAAATTCATATCATCGTAGTTCTCGTGCAGCGCGTTGAACTGTGCAATGAGTTGGCGAATCTGCTTATCACCGCGTTTTGCGCACTCCCGGTACATCTCCCGCACCTGTTGGGGCATGGTGCCAAATGAAGCCCTGCGCATGATGGCTCGCGCCTGGTCGGGGAAATGGGTCGTTGCACTGATCAAGACCATCGAGTCGATGCACTTTGGCTGGCTCGTTGCCATGTGCAGCAGCGTCATTCCGCCGGAACTCATTCCCATCGCCGAGAACCGGGAAATCCCCAATTTTTCAAGCAAGAGAAATACGTCATTGGCCGCTTCCCTGTGTGTGAACGTGTTGTCGGGATTGGTGGAACGGCCATGGCCACGCAGGTCCACGGCGATCAGCCGATGGTGTTCCGAGAGCTTCTCGACGAAGGGATGCCAGTTCTGTGTACAGCCGCCAAACCCATGCAAGAGCAGCAGGGGTTTTCCGGCTCCGTACTCCTCGTAGTACATCTCGATATTGTTGATTTGAACGGTATGTCCGCGAGTGGCCGTCTGTTTGGGCGCGTACGTCGTTGCCATGGATGTGCTTCTCACATGTGTTTCGAGGTGAGCCTCGAGGCGCCGTTGCCTATTTTTATGGATGAGGCGCCGGCTGGTTGATGATCGGTCCCGGGTGTCCGCATCTCACTTCGTCGAATCCGCGCTCGCCTTCCCGGGTCCGACCTGCCACAGCACACCGAACGAAATCAGTCCCCCAAGCACCGGAAACAGAAGCGGCAGGAGACCGAACACGGCCCAACTGCGCCCCATCGATGCAGCGGCGCGGCCCAGCTGAAGGTGAAAGACGATGAAGAGCACAAGCAACACAGCCAATCCATAGAGCGCGTACTCTTTGCCTACGGACTCAGGGAACAGGAAAACGCAAGCCAGCATCAGCACGAAAGTCCAACGTGCCCAGTGGAGGCTGTGGTCCGCGGTGGCGCCCGGAACCGGTGCGGCGGCGGGATCGGGTGCAGCAGCCGAGGAGACCGCTTGGTCGGGGCCGGTTCCACCCGTCAACTTCTCACGCCGTTCCTTCATGTGACTGTGGATAAACACCGTCCCGATGAACGCCAGCAACAAGCCCCACGTAATTCCGCCTACACCTCCGATTGCGGTCGCCAGGACCCCAAAGAGGACGATGAAAACAAGGATACGTGCGAGCATGTTCATAAAGAGTCCCCCTCGGTGAATAGAGTGATCATGAAGCCGCACCGGCGTGTGAGGCTTCTGCCGGATTCTGGCCGGCCGCGGTCATCGTAACTGCAGCTGCACCAAGCTCGGGCGCACATACACGGGCGCGCGGCGCAAGCCCGCCTCGCACGACATCAGCGGACGAGCCGAACATAACCCGGTGTCATGCGCGATGTCGCCCGGGCCCCGCCCAAGGCAAGATTCAGTATTCTGGCCGACGTGGAGAACGTGGGATATGGCTCGGAAGTCCAGTAGAAGAACTGTGTGGGTGTATTGGGGAACCACGCCGGGTCAAGCATTGGCGGCGTTGCCCTGCCGAAACTCACGAGATCATGCAGTTCGGCCATTGATGGCAGGCGCCAGTCGGAATGCCCGCATAGCTTTGCCGCATTCACCGCCTTGACGTAAGCAAGGGCGTTGCTTGTCGCCGCTATCTGATCCGGCGAGGGATGCGACGGCGCATTGGAGACCATCACCTGCGCCTTGTCCGGATTGTCGAAGTTGGTGTACCTGTTGGCCTTGTCCCTGAAGCTGCCGTCCGCAGGCTTGCCTTCCCAGGTCAACCCTGTGACGGCGTCGAGAACGCATTCGGTGCGGGCATAGGCTTGCCCATCCGGACCGGTGACCGTTTTGAAACTCACGCCTCTGTCGTCCGGCGACTTTTCGCTGGTGGCCGGCGAGGCGTCAGAGCGAACCATCCGTACGGGATTGCTTGCGCCTCTCAGGGATGGCAAGGTCGTCGCCGAGCCCAGATCGACAATCCAGGCGGTCATCTGGGGCGCGGCGGCCTGCGGTGTCGATGTCCAGAAGGCTATGCCCGGTTTTTCGGACAGGGGATTCACCTCGGGCACTTGCCCTGCATCGCCCGCCCCCGCGATGCTGAAGAGTTCCTTGGCGCCGGGAAGGCGCCAAGCTGAGGGATTGGCGGTCACGGCCGTTGCCGCATCAAACGTGAACTTGCTGGCGGGGCCCGCGCACGCCGATCCGTTCCAGCCCTGGCCCTCGGCGCACCTTTTCCAGACCAGGTTCGTTTGCCGGTCCAGCACCTGGTGTCCGTCCGCGGAAACTTCGAAGCGACTTTGGGCGATGCCCACCAGCGGCAAGGTGAGCGCCATTGCGAACAAATACGGCGATAGGGTCATGGCTAGCCTCCTGAGCGTTTTTTTTGATAGTTAAATAATTCCAGCCAGGCCGATGATTCCCACAAGCATCAGCAGCCGGCCACAAGGATTTTTGAGGTGCATGCGTCCGCTTCTGGCCGACAAGCCACATCTTATCCAGGACATCCAGCGGCTCATACCTGAAAAGTTCCGAGCCGCCCGTACCAACGCATCAGAGGACCACAATCACCCCTCATTTGCCGGATCGCCAGGAATAAAAAGGTATGCATTCCACCGCTGTAGCCCCCGGCCAATGACTACCAAAGGCAGCTCGTTCAAGCGCGCCTACACTGGCAGGACCAGGGTGGCACCTACGGGCAGACAACACTTTCACACCCCGGCTGCCGTTAAACCCATGGACCACGGCGCGCTGGCAAGGGCCGCGCGCCGCACGCCTGAAACCTCGCAAAGAATGTCCCCAGGAAGACTTTCCCGCGCGAAGGCCGGGGCGGATGTCCGTAAGCTGAATAAGTAGAACCCCCACCCCCGCCCTCTTCTGCCCACCCGGCACACAAGGGAAAATCGTTGATAGTGTGGTTGTCCACGCCTCTACCGCCCCTACCGTCTCTACCCGCCCACGGAAAATTTTTCTCTCCATGACGCCCACCCCGCTAGCCGCTTCCGGAAGCGCCCTTCGATGAGCCCCCGCGAGGCCTGGGTCAACGTGCAGCTGGCCCACACTTTCATGCGCCATGCGCAACCGACGCTGCACGCGGCCGTGCTGGTGATCATGGTGGTGGTGGTGACGCTGTACCCGCATGTGGAGCCCTGGGGCCTCTGGGTGTGGACCCTGGCCGCGGGCTCGATAACGATGCTGCGTTACATCATCCTGCATGCCTACCGCCAACGGCTGGCGGAGGCCGACGGCGTGGCGCTGCGGGAGTTCATGTCGCTGCATGGATGGGCCTGGCCCCTGAGCGCGATGGTCTGGGGTTCGCTGATGTTTGTGGTCTACCACCGGGCGCCTGTCGAGGAGCAGTTCGTCTGCATGTTGATCCTGTCGGCCATCGCGGCGACCGCGGTGTCTTCGTCGCCGCCGTGCTTGCGGACTTTCTCGGCCTACTGCAACGGCCTGGGCGTCTCGGTGCTGGCGGCCCTGGTCTGGCGCATGGACGTGCAGGGCGGCGTGCCGTCGGTGCTGGACACCGGCGCCGAGATGATGGTGGTGCTGGTTTTCCTGTGGGTGGCGCATGTGACAGGCCGGCGCATGTACCAGGCCCTGCGCATCAGCCTGGAGCTGCAGTTCGACCGCCAGCAGCTGATCAAGGCGCTGGAGGATCGGAAACGGGGGGTGGCGGACGCGGAGACGGTGAGGACGCGTTTTATCGCGAGCGCCGCGCATGAGCTGCGCCTGCCGGTGCATGCGCTGGGCCTGTATGCCGACTGGCTGACGAGGGAGCCGGAGTTCGCGGTGCAGATCGCGCGCAAGATCGGCGATTCGACGCACAAGATCGACGAGCTGTTCGAGTCGCTGTTCAGCCTGGCGGGGCTGGATCCGGCCTCGCTGAACGTGCACCCGCAGCCGGTGGACATGGCCGCCTTGATCCACACGCTGGCCGAAGAGCACATGCCGCTGGCGCGCGAAAAAGGCCTGCGCCTGCGCACCCGGACCGCCGCGGGCCGGGCACTGTCGGACCCGGTGCTGCTGACAAGGCTGGTGGGCAGCCTGCTGTCGAATGCCTTGCGCAACACGCACGGCGGCGGCGTGCTGCTGGCGGCGCGGCAGCGCCAGGGCCGCTGGCGCATAGAGCTGTGGGACACGGGCACGGGCATCGCGCATGAGCGACAGCAGACTTTTGTGCAGGGCATTCCGCAGCAAGGCACGGCCGAGGGCTTCGGCCTGGAGCTGGCGGCCATCTACCGGTTGAGCCAGGCGCTGGGGCATCCTGTGGGGATGGCTGCGCGCCAGGGCGGGGGGAGTGTTTTTTGGGTTGAGTTGGCAAGATATGAAGGCAACCCGCCGGGGAGCGGCCGGACGTAGCCTGGTCTTGCTCCCCGCGGCGCGCCCTCTGCTGAGGGTTGCTGGCCGGGGTTGCCGGCAGCAACTCACTTTCTTTTGCTTCGCCAAAAGAAAGTAAGCAAAGAAAAGGCGACCCGCAGTCTGGGTCCCTACGCTTCGCTACGGGCAACCTGCGGTGCTCGACTACGGCGGGGTCTCGCGCAAACTCGCCTGCGGCTCAAACAAGCGCGATCCCTGATCCGCCTACGTCTGCGCTCCTCGGCCCAGCCAGGACGGGGCAATCGGGAACGGGGACAAAAGACAAAGAAGATAAATACAAACAAGGACTCGCCACGGCGAGTCCTTGTTTCTTAGGTATTGGTATTCAATTCCCCAACCCTTGTGGATGCGCCGAGGAGCGCAGGGCCAGACGGATCAGGGATCGCGTTGTTTGAGCCGAAGGCGAGTTTAGCGAGACCCCGGCTGGACCGAGCACCGCAGGTTGCCCGTAGCGAAGCGAAGGGACGCAGCAACCAGGGTCGCCTTTTCTTTTGCTTACTTTTCTTTTGGCGAAGCAAAAGAAAAGTGAGTAGCCGCCGGGCTACCCCCGGCCAGCAACCCTCAGCAGAGAAAACAGAAACCCGCCCGTCGGTCTACGCCTACAGAAAGCACCGCCGCCAAGCTCTGGCGCCGGGCGCGAGCCCCAGGGAAGATTCCCTCATCATGCCCAGCACCGCGGCGCCCGCTCCCGCCGACCCCTCCTTATCCGCATCCACCACCACATCGCCGTGGCCGCGCGTCCGCCGCTGGGTATTCCCCGCGCTGGGGATTGTGGTGCTGGGCCTGCTGGTGTCGCATGCGCACAAGGTGGACTGGGCCGGCGCCTGGCAGGCGCTGTGGCGTTATTCGCCGTGGCTGCTTCTGGGCGTACTGGGCCTGGCGACAGCCAGCCATGCGCTGTACGGCTGCTTCGACCTGATAGGCCGGCGCCACACGCGCCACACACTGCCGCGCCTGCAGACCTGGGCCATCGCGGTGACGAGTTATGCCTTCAACCTGAACCTGGGCTCGCTGGTGGGCGGCGTGGCGCTGCGGGCGCGGCTGTACACGCGGGCCGGCCTCGATGAAACGACCATCGCGCAGATCGTGGGCCTGAGCCTGGCGACCAACTGGCTGGGCTACGGACTGGTGGCGGGCAGCCTGTTTGCGAGCGGCGTCATCGCCCTGCCCAGCCAGGCGCACATAGGCGCAACGGCGCTGCGAACGCTGGGCGTGGCGATGGTGTTGCTGGCCATCGCCTACGTGGCAACCTGCGCCTTCGCGCGCGGGCGCGAGTGGCGTGTGCGGAGACGGCGGCTGACGCTGCCCTCCCCCGGGCTGGCATTGGTGCAGCTGCTGCTGTCGGCCGCCAACTGGGCGTTAATGGGCGCGGCCATGTTCTGGCTGCTGGGTGGCCAGGTGGAGTACGGCAAGGTGCTGGGTGTGCTGATGGCGGCCTCCATCGTGGGGGTGATCATGCCGATTCCGGGTGGGTTGGGGGTGCTGGAGGCGGTGTATCTGGCTTTGCTGTCCGGCAGTGTTCGGCAAGGGACGTTGATGGGGGCGGTATTGGCGTACCGGGCGCTGTACTACTTCTTGCCTCTGGCTGGGGGGATGGTTTTGTATTTGTTGTTGGAGAAATATGCCGCAGCACATGCGGTATCGGATCCTGCACCTGCCGCCTGATGAAGCCGGGTCTTGCTCCGGCGGAGCGCCCTTCTCTTGATCTTGTTGGCCGGGGTTGCCGGCAGCAAGTAACTTTCTTTTGCTTCGCCAAAAGAAAGTCACCAAAGAAAAGGCGACCCGCAGTCTGGGTCCCTACGCTTCGCTTCGGGCAACCTGCGGTGCTCGAGCCAAGCGGGGTCTGGCTAAACTCGCCTTCGGCTCAAACAA